>JBMTAG010000004.1:0-79936 GCA_049428505.1 Opitutaceae bacterium
GGTTTATGGGCCCTTCGGTTACGCGGAGCCGCGGAATCCCGGGAGCGGGATCCGGCGGATGACCTCGGGCTACGTGCGGCGCGATGGCACCCGCGGGACGACGAACCTGGCCGCGACCGGGCGCACCACGCTGCCCGCGTGGGCCGCCCGTGCGCAGAACCGCGGGGCCGCGCTCCCCGCAGCGCTCCACGGGCCCGCGGTCGGGGCCGCGTTTCCGCTCGGCCGTTACCTCGAGGACCACGACTACCTCGGCGACCTCGGCAAGACCCAGGGCATCGACTTCGACCTGAATGAATGCAACGCCCGCTTCTGCGTCACTCCGGAGTTTCCCCAGGGGACCTACGCCTATTTCCTCACGATCGAGGAGGACGGCACGCCGCGGTTCCCCAACCTGGTCGGAAGGTGGTTCTTCGGCAGCCCGACGGGCGGCGCGGTCAACGCCATCAACGAGCCGGTGACCGAGCACATCCGCGCAAGCCAGGCCTCCCCGATCGCGGTGAGCGCGACCAAGGCAGGCGGTGCCGTGCTGCTGGAATGGTCGTCCGTCGAGGGCGCGACCTACCGCGTCGAGACTTCGGCCGACGGGCGGAATTGGACGCCCTTGGCGGCGGGGATCACCAGCCGGGGCGGCGACACCACCCCCTATGCGACCGCCACGGTGGCGGCCCAGTACCGCGTGACGCTCACCGCCTTGGCGACCTATGACACGCGGGCCGACGGCGGCCTTTCCGGAGTGGGCAATGCCGCCGTGGCGGCCGCGGCCGTGGGCACGACGGGCACCGCGCGGCTCGTCAACATCGCGACCCGTGCGGCCTTGGGTGGAGCGGCGGGCACGCCGATCGCCGGCTTCGTCCTTGGCGGCTCGGGCACCAAGCCCGTTCTGGTGCGGGCGGTGGGGCCGGGACTCGCGAGTTACGGCGTGACCGATGCCCTGGCGGATCCCCGCCTCAGCCTCGTTTCTGGCGGGGCCGTGCTTGCGGGCAACGACAACTGGCAGGCCGGCGATGCGGCGGCGATCGCGGGGGCGGGTGCGTTCGCCCTGGCGCCCGGCAGCCGTGATGCCGCGCTCGTGACTACGCTCGGCGGCGGTGCGTTCAGCGCCCCGGTGTCCGCGGCGGACGGCGGCCGGGGCGTCACGCTCCTGGAGGTTTACGACCTTTCGGCCTCTCCGGGTGGGTTGAAGGTCGTCAATGCGTCCACCCGCGCCTTTGTCGGGACGGGCGAGAGCGTGCTGATCCCGGGTTTCGTGGTGGGCGGTTCCGGTTCACTGCGCGTGCTGTTGCGCGCGATCGGACCGGCCCTGGCGGATTTCGGGGTGGGCGATGCGCTGGTCGACCCGCAGATCACCTTGTACCGCGGGTCGACGGCGCTCGCGACGAACGACAACTGGTCCTCGGCCGCCGATGCGTCCGTGGTCGCGACGGTGGCGGGTGCCGTGGGTGCCTTCCCGCTGCCGGCTGGCGGCCGGGACGCCGCCCTGCTCGCCACGCTGGCCCCCGGGGCTTACTCCGCGGTGGTCAGCGGGGTGGGCAACGCGACCGGAACCGTCCTGATCGAGCTGTATGTGGTCGACTAGGCGCGTGGCCGCCCGCGCAGGGCTCCGCCTCGGGGTCTGGCCGGCCCTCCTCGCGGCGTGGATCGGGCCGGTGCCGGCCGCCGGCCACGAAGTGACGCTCGACATCGAGCCGCGCTGGTCCGGTGTGCTCCTGCCGGTGCCGTCTCCGGAACTCGCCGCGTCCGACGGTCAGCACGTCCGCGTGACCCGCCTCGCGGCGCTGATCGGGGAGGTGGTGCTCCACCGGACCGACGGCAGTGAGGTCCGCCTGGAGGGCCAGCACGGGTTCTTCGACGCCGCCGGTGGGCGGCGCAGGATCCGCCTGGGGGCGGTCCCCGCCGGGGAATACGACGGGCTCTCCGTCGTCGTCGGCGTGCCCGCGGCGGTGAACCACGCGGACCCGGGGCGCTGGCCGCCCGGCCATCCCCTGCATCCGCTGGTGAACGGCCTGCACTGGAGCTGGCAGGGCGGCTATGTATTCACCGCGCTGGAGGGGCACTGGCGCGCGGCCGGTGAAGGATCCGAGCAGGGGTTCCTGTATCATCTCGCGACCGAAGCCCTGCGGCGGCGGGTGACCTTCCGCAGCGGGTTCCGCGTCGCGGGGGATCACGAGGTCAGGCTGGCGTGGGACGTCGCGCGCGCCTTCCGCGGACGCAGGATCGATCCCGGGGCGGGGAGCGACTCGACTCACTCCGCCGCCGGGGATGTCCTGGCCCCGCAGTTGGCGGAGGCTCTGGCGAGGGGCTGGTTCTGGTTGGGAGATGCGGCGGTTCCCGCGGGGGCGGGGGCCCCGGCCGGGAATCCCGGCTCCCCGGCTCCGCCGGGAACGCCCGTGGCTTTCGTGGTTCCCGGGGGCTTTCCGCAGCCGAACCTGCCGGCGGACAATCCGCTCACCCGCGAGGGCGTGGAGCTTGGCCGCCGGCTCTTTGCGGACTCGCGGCTCTCGCGGACCGGGACGCAGGCGTGCGTTTCCTGTCATCACCCCGGAAATGCGTTGGCGGACCGGGTGGCGTTGAGCCGCGGGCTGCGCGGGGCAACGGGTCCGCGCAACGCGATGCCGCTCTTCAATCTCGCGTGGAGTCCGGCCTTCGGGTGGGACGGCGGCCAGGCGCGGGTGCGGGACCAGGCACTGGCCGCCTGGCGGCACCCCCTCGAGATGGACACGGAGCCCGCCGCGGTGGCGGACGAATTGGCCCGCGATCCGACCTTGGCGTCGCTGGCGCACGGGGCGTTTGGCGCGGGCGGATTGACGGTGGAGCGAATCCTGCTCGCGCTGGAGCAGTACCTCCTGACCGAGGTATCCGCGGATTCCCGCTTCGACCGGGCCCGGCGCGGTGAGGCCGCGCTGACGGCGCCAGAGCGCCGCGGACTCGAGTTGTTCATGACGGAGCATGATCCGGCCCGCGGCCAGCGCGGGGCTGATTGCTTCCATTGCCACGGGGGAGCCCTCTTCACTGACTTCGGATTCCGGCGCAACGGGCTGGCGGCGGAGGGATCGGACCGGGGCCGCGGGGAGGTGACGGGCCGTGCCGAGGACGGCGGGCGATTCAAGACGCCCTCGCTGCGCAACGTCGCGCTCACCGCCCCCTATCTGCACGACGGCAGCGTGGCGACCCTCGAGGAGGTGGTGGCCCGCTATGACCACGGCGTGATCCGCTCCCCGAATCTGGATCCGAGCCTCGCGAAGCATCCCCCTGCCGGCCTGTCGCTGTCGGTGGAGGATCAGGCGGCGCTGGTCGCGTTCCTGCGGGCGCTGACGGATCCGCGGCTCGGGGCGGGCTCCACGGGGCCGGCGGGCGGCTGAGGTGTGCCGCGCCGATCCCGCCGCGGCGCTCAGTCGACCGTGCGCAGCTGCACGCTGTCGACCCGCCGGTCCTCGGCGATGATGTCGGTCGCGATCACCAGCTGGTCCCCGGTGGCGACGCGGCCGCTGCGGCGGAGGAAGGCGAGCGCGTTGCGGATCGTGTCACCCGGATCGGGGCTCAGCTCTAGCAGGTGAGGCTCCACGCCGCGCAGCAGCCGCAGCTGGCGGAGGAGACCCACGGAGGGAGTGAACGCGAGGATCGGCGCGGCGCTTGGACGCAAGGCGGCGAGGCCCTGCGCCATGAAGCCGTGGCGCGTGAAGGTCACGAGGCGCGCGCCGGGAATCTGGCGCGCGAGGGTGACCGCGGCATGGAGGACCTTCATGCGATCCCCGGTGAACGCCGCGCCCGGCCCCTCCTCGTCGGCCGTCTCCCGCTCGATCCGGCGGGCGATCCCGTCCAGCATCCGCACGCATTCCACCGGGTAGCGGCCCACCGTCGTCTCGCCCGAGAGCATCACCGCATCCGCCTGCTCGAAGACCGCGTGGGCGACGTCGGTGATCTCGGCGCGGGTCGGGACCGGCTGGGTGATCATCGACTCCAGCATGTGCGTCGCGACGATCACGGGCCGGCCGCGGGCGAGGCAGGCGCGCACCGCGCGGCGCTGGATGACCGGCAACTCCTCAAAGGGGCACTCGATGCCGAGGTCGCCGCGCGCGACCATCAGGCCGTCGGAGGCCTCGATGATGGCGTCCAGATTCGTGATCGCGGACTGGTCCTCGATCTTGGCGATGATCCGCGCCCGGGATCGCCGCTCCTCGAGGAAGCGCCGCAGCGCCTCCAGGTCCTCCGCCGCGCGGACGAAGGAAAGTGCCAGGAAGTCGATCCCCTCCTCGATCCCGACCAGCGTGTCGGCGCGGTCCTTCTCGGTGAAGGACGGCAGCGAGACGCGGACGCCGGGCAGGTTGATGTGGCGGCGCGAGCCCAGTTCGCCGGCGAGGAGCGTCCGGCAGGTCAGTCGCGCCGCGTCCTTGGCCTCGACTTGGAAGCGGAGGAGGCCGTTGTCCACGAGCACGACGGCGCCGGCCGGGACGTCGTGGATCAGGCCCGGGTAGTTGACGGGCACGGCGGGCACGCCCGGGCGGGCGGGGGCGGCGGGATCCACCACCAGGTCAATCGCGTCGCCCTCGCGCAAGGTGAGCGGGGCGGGGAGCGTGCCGGTGCGGATCTCCGGGCCCTTGATGTCCATCATCACGCCGACCTCGCGTCCCTGGCGCGCGCTGACCGCGCGGATGCGCCGGATGACGGCGCGCGTCCAGTCGTGGGTGGCGTGCGCCATGTTGAGCCGCAGGACGTCGACCCCGGCGTCGAGCAGGCGGCCGAGCATCGCCTCGCCCTCGGTGGCGGGCCCGAGCGTGGCGATGATCTTGGTGTGGCGGAACGGCGCGGTCATCGGCGCCGGATCGTGGGCGCCGGAGGGCGCGGGGCAAGCCCGGGTCCCGCGGCATCCCTCAGCCGAGGTCGCACCACGGGGTGGAGACGCCGGGCGGGACGACCGCGAACGCGCAGGCGGGCAGGGAGGCACGCACGTCGGCGAGGGCGGCCTCGACGGCGGCGGGCGTGTTGCAGTCGCGCGACAGGTGGGTGAGGAAAACGTGCCGCCAGCGGGGGCTGGCGACCTCGGCGAGCAGTTCGCGCACGGCCTCGTTGGAGAGGTGGCCGTGGCGGCCGGCAATGCGCTGCTTGAGGGCCCAGGGGCGCCGCGAATCCGCCTGCAGCAGCTGCGGGCAGTGGTTGGACTCGACGACCACGGCGTCGCAGTCGCGGAGGCACTGGCGCAGGTTGAGGGGCGCGTGGCCGAGATCGGTGAGCCACGCGAGGGTCCGCGGCGGGGCCGCCGGGTCATCCGCGCGCCCGTGGGTGAAGCGGAACGCGACCGGGTCCTGCGCGTCGTGGGGCACGGCGAAGGTCTCGACCTCCAGATCCCGGTAGCGGAAGCGGCTGCCCGTCTCGAAGAGCTGCCAGCCGGCGGCCCAGGAGAGGCCGGACTGCACGGCGCGGCTGGTGGCGTGGTTGGCGAACACGCGCAGGTGCGGGTGGCGCCGGAGCCCGTCCAAGCCCCCGGCGTGGTCCCCGTGCTCGTGGGTCAGGAAGACGGCGTCGATGCGCTCCAGGGATTCGCCCTGCGCGGCGAGGAGTTGCGTGAGGCGGCGGGCCGAGAAGCCGGCGTCGATGAGCACGCGGGCCTCCGCGGTCACGAGCAGGGCCGCGTTGCCCGCGCTGCCGCTGCCGAGGATCGTGAAGCGCATCGCCATCGGCCGCGATCAAGGCGTGCGCGGCGGGGGCGCCAAACCAAAAGCGCGCCCGAATCGCGGGGGACGGTGCGGAATTCCGGCTCGCCCTGCGCGCGCGCGGGGTTTGGCTGGCGATCCCGCTGATGCGCTCCCTTGCCCCGCTCCTGCTCCTGCTTGCCGCCCTGCCCGCCCTCGCCGTGGCCTCCTCCGCTCCCGCCCGGCCCAACGTGGTCTTCATCCTTGCCGACGACCTCGGCTACACCGACCTCGGGGTGCAGGGCAGCAAGTACTACGAGACGCCGCATCTCGACCGGCTCGCCGCGCAGGGCATCCGGTTGATGAACCACCACCATCACCAGAACTGCGCCCCGACCCGCGCCGCGCTGATGACGGGCCAGTATGCGCCCCGCACCGGGGTCTACACGGTGGGTGGGATCGAACGGTTCGACTGGGCTTCCCGCCCGCTGCGCCCGGTCGACAACGTCACCAACCTGCCGCTCGACCGCGTCCTGCTGCCCCAGGTGCTCAAGGGGGCGGGCTACGCCACGGCGATGTTCGGCAAGTGGCACCTCGGGCAGCGGGGGGAATACCTGCCGGGCCGGCGCGGCTTCGATGAGGCGATCGTCTCGAACGGTCGGCATTTCGACTTCGAGACCGAACCGGCGACGCCCTACCCGAAGGGCCAGTACCTCGCCGATTTCCTGACCGACCGGGCGGTGGATTTCATCCGGCGCCACCGCGATCGGCCGTTCTTCCTCTACCTGCCCCATTTCGGGGTGCATTCCCCGTACCAGGCCAAGCCCGAGCTGATCGCCCGCTTCCGCGCCAAGCCGGCCGCGGGGGGGCACGGCAATCCGGTCTACGCCGCGATGATCGCGAGCGTCGACGAGAGCGTCGGCCGGGTGATGGCCCTGCTGGACGAACTGGGGTTGGCCGAGAACACGCTGCTGATCTTCGCCAGCGACAATGGCGGCGTGGGCGGTTACACCCGGGAGGGGATCACCAAGGCGCGGGAGGACGTCACCGACAACGCCCCGCTGCGCAGCGGCAAAGGGAGCCTGTACGAGGGGGGCACGCGGGTGCCCTTTATCGCCCGGTGGCCCGGCCGCATCCCGGCGGGCGCGACCTGCGCGGTGCCGACCATCCACGTCGATCTGCTGCCCACGCTGGCGGCGGCGGCGGGGGCCCGGTTGCCCCCCGGCCAGGTGCTTGACGGGGAGAGCCTGCTGCCGCTGCTGCGGGATCCCGGGGCGAAACTGGCGCGGACGGCGATCTTCCAGCACTTTCCGGGTTACCTCGGGGCCGGAGCGGGCACGTTCCGCACGACCCCGGTGAGTCTGATCCAGGAGGGCGACTGGAAGCTGATGGAGTTCCTCGAGGATGGACGGCTTGAACTCTACAACCTCCGGGAGGACCTCGGCGAGCGGGTGAACCTCGCGGCCACGCAGCCCGAGCGGGCGCGAGCGTTGTACGCCCGCCTCACCGCATGGCGGCGCGAGATCAATGCTCCCCTGCCGACCCCCAACCCCGGAGCCGCCGCGGCACCGGCCGCGAAGGCGGGCAAGGCGGGCAAGGCCGGCAAGCGAAAGGCCAAGTCCGATGGCAATTGACGGCGCGCTCCACCGTCGTGCCTTCCTTGCGGGCGCCGCCGCGGCCGCCGCGGGGCGCGGCCTCGGCGCCGCGGCACCGTGGGCGGTCGGCGCCCCGTCGATTCTCGTTTCCGGTGGCGCGATGATGCGCGGCAACCGGTTCGCGGACTCCGTCGATGAGGTGATGCGGGAGCACTTCGGGGCGGTCCGGCGGCTGGCGCTGGTCCTGCACGCGACGCACCCGTCCGAACGGGACCTGATGGAGGCGCGGTTGCAGGCGGCATTTCGGGTGCTGGGGCTGCGGACGGTGCAGTCCCTGCACCGCTTTGCCGCGCCCGACGCATTGGCGCTGCTGCGCGAGGCGGATGGCATCTTCCTCGGGGGAGGGGAAACCTTCGTGCTGCTGGGCGAGCTGCAGCGCACCGGCCAGCTGGCGCTGATCCGGGAACGGGCCCTCGCGGGCGTGCCCTGCGGCGGTTCGAGCGCCGGCGCCAACGTCATCGGCCGCCGCATCGGCACGACCAACGACTTTCCCACGGCCGAAATCGCCTCGCGCGAGGCGCTCGGACTCCTGCCGGTGACGATCAATCCCCATCATCCCTCGCCCGCGAAGGATGCGGAGTTCCGCCTCCGCGCCGCCAAGCTCCGCGGTTACCTGCAGTTCAATCCCGGGGAGCGGATCCTGGCCTTGGGTGATGCCGCCGTGGTGCGGTCCCACGCCGGCAGCGCGTGGCTGGCGGCAGGCCAGGGTTGGCTCTATGAGGCGGGTTGCGAGCGGGCGCTGGTGACGGGGGACCCGGTGCCGGAGCTGGTCGCCGGGTCCGGCGCGGCGCGGCGCTGAATTCCGCCCGGCCGCGGATCTAGTCCGGCTGGCCCCAGACGCGGGGAGCGCGGAAGCCGGCGGGCGCCGCCTCCGCTTTGGGGGGCAGGGCCTCGCGCGTGAAGGCGTCGAGGCGGGCGGCGAGCCGCTGGACGATTTCCGGATGGCGGGGGGCGAGGTTTTCCCGTTCGCCCGGATCTGCCGCCAGATTGAAGAGCTCGAGCGACTCGGCGGGCGCGGCCGCCTTCTTGCCCCCCTTTTTCTTGCCGGTCGCCGTCGGCGCTTCCGGGAGGTCGTTCGCGCCGATCTCGCCGTTGCGGACCAACTTCCATTCCCCCATCCGCACCGCGCCCCCGCGGGGGTAGGCGTTCAGCAGAATGGCCTCGTGCGGCGAGGGGGCTCCCGCGGTGATCGTGGCCCACGCGTCGCGTCCGTCGAGGGGCAGGGCGGGCGCCGCGGTGATGCCGGCGAGGCGCCGCAAGGTCGGATACCAATCGACGATGTGGAGGGGGGCGTGGACACTGGTGCCGGCGGGAATGACACCGGGCCAGGTGGCGAAGGCGGGCACCCGCACACCGCCCTCGTACACGGTGCCCTTCTGGCCCCGGAGCGGGCCGTTGGTGGCGCCAAGCGTGATCGGACCGCCGTTGTCGCTGGAGAAGGCGATCAGCGTGCGCTCGGTAAGGCCGCGGCGCGCGAGGGCGGCGACGACGCGCCCCACCTGGTCGTCGAGGCAGGCGACCATCGCGGAGTAGCTCCGACGCTTCGGGTCGGACACGTGCGCGTAGCGGCGCAGGTACTCCTCGGGTGCCTGCAGCGGCGTGTGCGGGGCGTTGAAGGGGACGTAGAGGAAGAATGGTTTCGCCGGATCGGCCGCCTCCACCACGCGCACCGCCTCGTCGCCGACGAGCACGGTGGTGTAGCCGGCGTCGCGGTTTTCCCGGTCGTCGCGGTGCCAGTCGTGCCCGCCGTCGCGCTGGTGGGTGAAGTAGTCGAGGGCGCCGTTGAAATGCCCGTACTGGGACTGGAAGCCGCGGCGGGTGGGCAGGTATTCCGGCCGGAAGTGGCCGAGGTGCCACTTGCCGGCGATGGCCGTGGCGTAGCCGGCCCCGCCGAGCGCCTGCGCAAGGGTGGTCTCGCTCAGCGGGAGCCCGTACTGCGCCCAGGGCCGGACGACGCCGATCTGCAGGCCGTGGCGGATCGGGTAGCGGCCGGTGAGAAAGGCGGCCCGGGTGGGCGAACAGACGGGCAGGACGTAGAACTGCTCCAGCTTGGCCCCGGCGGCGGCGAGGCGGTCGAGGTTCGGCGTGGCGATGTCCCCGCCGTGCCAGCCCACGTCGGTCCAGCCGAGGTCGTCAGCGAGGAAGTAGATCACGTTGGGCCGCGGGGCGGGCGCGGCCGCGGCGCAAAGCGGAGCGATGCAGGCGAGGAGGCGGACTAGCCGGGTGAAGGGGCGGGCAGGTTGCATGAACGGCGCAGGGTTAGGTGGCGGGAAAGGTGTGCCGGAGTTCCCAGTGGCTGGTTTCGCCGGGGGCAAGAGCCAGCGTGAGGTAGGGTTCGACGGATACCGTGCGCGCGTTGGCCCAGACGGGACATTCGTCGGGCGCGAAGCTGGCGGCGAATTCCACGCGGGGGAGCAACGGGTGGTCAAGGTTGAGCGCGAGCGGTCGCCCGGGCGGCAGCTCCAGGAGCGCGAACTGGTGGTCCTCCGGGGTGCGGAAGGGACGGCGGAAGCGGAGCTCCCCCGCGGCGTCGACCGCGAAGCCGGGGTTGTCCGCGAGGCGGGTGCCGGCGGGCAGGCGCACGTGCGCCGCGCCGTCGCGCAGCGGCCAGAAGGGATGCGCGAACCATTGCAGCCGGAGCGGCCCCGGGCCGGTGTTGGTGAGCTGCGTGCGCGAAAACAGGACGCGCTCCCGCAGCTCCAGCTGCCGTGCCAGCTCGTAGGCGAGGCCGGCGCCGGCATCGCGCGTCTGGAACACCAGTTGTCCCGGCAGGCGGGTGACGCTCCAGGCGCAGGGGGCGACGAGGGTGGGTTCGCCGCGGCCGTCGAGTTGGAGGCGGCCGATGCCGGGCGCGAGGCCCTCCCCGCCGCGCCAGGTGAGGGGCCGGCCGTCGCGCGTGCGGTGGCGGAAGGATTCGGGCAGGCCTTGGCCGTTGAATGGGAGGGGGGCCGGCTCCGGGTACTCGGGGCCGGAGAGCAGCGGCCCCAGGCGTTCGTCGCGGACCTGCCAGATGTAGCCGCCGTGGCAGAAACGCAGGCCCTGCCGGGGCAATTCAACCGCCGCCCCGGGGTCGAGGACCTCCACCCGCAGGCCGGCGTCGGCGAGGGTGAACATCGGGCGGCTCAGCGCACGCGGCGGACGCGCACGGCCATTGAGTCGGGGCCGACCTTGAGGGCGTAGCCGTTGAGCGGGCGCGGCTCGATCAGGATCTCCTGACCGAGGAGGTCCCACGGGATCGCCTCGAGGCCTTCCCAGACCTGACCCAGGTCGAGCGCAAACTTGTTGGCGCCCTGCCATGAGGTCACCTTGGCCTTCATCGGCGGATGGCTGCGCCAGTCGCCGCGGAGGCGGTCCAGTCCGTAGCGGTCCCAGGCGCGGGCGCGGTGGATCGTGGCCTCGGCGGGCGAGACGCCGGGGGGCGGCTCGAGGGATTCCGGGGTGGGGGTGGCCCCGCGCGCCTCGGCGAGCTGGAAGCGAATCAGGGCCGCGTCGATCACGCCGAGCTGGTCGGGCGTGAGGCGGTCGAGGCCGGCGCGTTTCCACTCGGCTTCGGAGAGGATCTGGCGGAGGCCGGGGTACGTGCCCTGCGCGGCGGCGGGGGCGGCGAGCAGGAGGACGAGCGCGAACAGGCGGGCGGTGAACATCGGCGGGGAGGGGAAGGGGGCTTCAGCGGGGCGCGCGGGGACCACCGCCGTTGACCGCAGCGTGGAAGGGGTCGCCGGGCAGAATGGCGCCGGCGCGGACGACCTCGCCGGTGAAGGCGGACTTGTAGATCGCGCTGAGCAGCTCGAGCGTGGGGCGAACCCCCTCCAGCGCCGTATGCGGGCGGGTGCCCGCGTCGAGGTGCGTGAGCAGGTCGGCCAATTGCGCCTCGTGGGTCGAGCCGACGTCAGGGGGAAACTCCGCCCAGGCGGCCGCGAGCTCAGCGGGGGCGCCCGGCGCGGGGGTGAAGCGCCAGTGGTCCCGCGAATAGCTGTAGAGATGGGTCAGCTCCACCGTCGCCAGCTGGTAGTCGAGGCGCACGTAGGTTTCCTGCCGCGGGCTGAGGGCACTGTTCGTGACCGTGGCGACGGCGCGGTTCGCGAAGGTGATCAGCGCGGCGGAGACGTCCTCGACCTCGATCGCCCGATCCAGCGTGGCGGCCGTCGCGCGGACCTCGGCCCACGGGCCGAGCAGGTGCAGGAGGTGGTCCATCGCGTGGATCCCGAGGCCCATCGTCGGCCCGCCGAACTCGCTCCGCCACGTGCCGCGCCAGGGCACGGCGTAGTAGGAGGCGTCGCGGTACCAGAGGGTGTTGCAGACGGCGACCAGCGGGCGCCCGAGCCGGCCCGCCGCGGCGAGCGCGCGGAGGTGGGCGGTGGACGAGGCGAACCGCATCTGGAAGATGCACGAGGTCTGCCGGCCCGTGCGCGCCTCCGCCGCGGCGAGGACGTCGAGGTCGGCGAGGGAGCCGCAGAGGGGTTTCTCGCACCAGACGTCGGCCCCGGCCTCCATCGCGGCGATGGCCATCGGCACGTGGGTGGCCGGCGGGGTGGCGATGAACACGAGGTCCGGCCGAGTCTCGCGGATCAGTTCCGCGTAATCGGCGAAGAGGCGGCGGCCGGGGTGGCGTTCGCCGAACGCGCGCAGCCGGGCGGCGTCCACGTCCATCGCCGCCACGAGCTCCACCCGGCCGCGGGTGGCGTCGACGGCGCGGACGTGGGCATCGGCGATGCCGCCGGTGCCGGCGAGGACGGCGCGGTAGGTCTTGGTCATCGGGGGCAAGGGACGCTGGGCGGAGGGGAGACGTTTCAGCAGACGCGGCCGCGCTTGCCGGCGGTGCCATGGCCGGGAGGGCGCGGGCCGACCCAGCGGTCGTCAACGGGCTCGCTGGCGCGCTGGTAGCGGCTGTCGCTGGAGAGCCGGAGGCGGTCGGGCGTGCGGTTGTCCAGCGAGGCGTGCACGAGGAACATCCCGAAGGTGAGGAAGTCGCCGGCCTGGTACTCGGTGGTGAGCCAGCGGCCGCCGAACTTGCGGCGGAGGACGGGCGGGTTGCGGGAGAGCGTGCCGCTGAAGGTCCAGCGCCCGGCCTGGGCGTCGGCCACCTCGGCGGGGCGGTTCTCGCAGTAGGCGTCGACGTCGCGGTAGACGTAGTTTTGCAGGAGATCCATCCGCCGGTGGGAGCCCTCGAGGACCATCAGGCCGCCGAGCGCATAGGAGATGTCGCCGTAGGGCAGCCAGCAGGTCATGTGACCGTGGGTGCCGCGGCCCATGTAGGGCAGGTCGCAGTGCGGGTTCGTGCCCTTGCCGGGGCCGACCGCGCGGAGCCAAGTGTAGTCGTAGTGGCGGACCTCCTCGCCGTAGAACTGGCGGTAGAAGTCAAGCAGGCGCCCGGAATACAGCAGGCGCTGCACCTCCGGGTTGCCCTCGGTGACCTCGGGCTTGAACACGTAGCCGGCGCCCGGGCGGCAGATGCCCTCGTGGGCTGGGTAGGCCGGGTCGAGCACGTCGGCCGCGGCCAGGCGGTCGAGCAGGCTGGCGCGGGCGCGCAGCACCTCGGCGCGGTCGAGATAGCCCGGGAGATACAGGTAGCCGTCCGCGGCGAAGCGGCGCCGGAGCTCCGGGAAGTCGTCCGCGGCGTCGCGGGAGTCGCGCAGGCGCCCGAGTTCCCCCGGGCCGGAGTCGAGCGCGTGGCCGAAGGACTGGAGCGGAGCGGGAGCGGTCAGGGTGTCCATCACCGGAAAGGGCGGGGGCGCGGGCGTCCGCCCGCGGCGGCCCCCCCCGCGGGCCAGTGCGTCCCGGGGGCGGGACGCCAGAAGATGTCGCGGTCGATGCGGGGCGGGTGATGCCGGTACGCCGCGGTGAGGCGCAGCTTCGTGCGGAGGTGGTCGGCAAGGTTCTCCCCGTAGAAGAACGTGTTCTCGGCGATGCCGGAAACGGCGAGGACCTCGGTGCGCCCGGCCTCGAGGAGTTCGAGCAGGCCGCGGGTGTTCTCCAACTCGAGGTCGATCGCGGCCTGCAGGCGCCGGGTGCAGGCCTCGCGGGTGGCGGCGTCGGCGGCCGGGTCGAGGTAGCCGTACACGTTCTCGCACCAGGCGCAGACGTTGCGCATCGTGGTGCTCCAGTGGAGGTAGGCGCGGGCCCGGTCGTGGAGGTCGGCGAAGGCGGCGTGGCGGGGGGCGAGGGCCGCGAGGCGCGTGATGAGCGCGCGGAGGCGGGGCAGCAGCTCGCGGTCCATGTCGGCGGCCATCTTGGCGCCCGTCTCGCGGGTGATGAGGTCGAACAGCACGTCCTTGCCGAGGTCGTTCAGCCCGGGGTTGTTGAACTGGAAGCACCCGTGGCGCTCGTAGTACTCGCGCTCCGCGGCGGGCACCGCCTCGAGGTCCGGCACGAACGGGCGGTCCCACGTGCGCTGCCAGCAGAAGCCGAAGACGCAGAAGAGCGGGATGAACGGCTGCCAGACCAGCGCACCCTCGAAGTCATCCCACGCCGTCACCAGCGCGGGCGCGTCCGCGGCGCCCACGATCCCGGCGGCGTAGTCGCGCAGGACATCCCCGATCGGGCGTTCCGGCAGGAACTGCGCCGCCTGCAGGGCGACGGGATTGGGCCAGTAGGGGGTCTTCGTCGTGTTGGCCAGGCCGCCGAGGGCGCTGAGCCGGGTGATCCCGGTCGCGCGGGCGGCGAGGAGCTTGGCGTGGAGCAGCCGCGGGAACGGGACGCCGAGCAGCGGCTCGTGGTTCATCACCCCGCTCGCCGAGTACTGCAGGACCGGCTCGATGCCCTGCGCCCGGCCGGCGCGGAGCACGTCGGCCTCGGCGGGATCCATCGTCGCGTGGAAGATGCTGCCCGCCACGCCCAGGTTCTCCGGGTACTTCGGGTGCGGGTAGGGCAGGGAGTAGCCGCGGACCAGCAGGGAGGGCGCCTCGTAGGTGACGTGCGGCCCCATCCCGGCCTTGATGTGGTCGTGCTCCATCTTGAACGGCTCCAGCCGCAGGATCACGTCGAAGTCCGGGTTCAGCGGTTCCGCCGCCGCCCGCAGGTTGTGCAGGAAGCGGCTGATGCTCTGGCCCGAAGCCTCGGCGACCTTGTCGTGGTTGCGCCACTCGCGGATCAGGTACGGTCCGCCGTTGCGGCCGACGTAGAGCGACGCCGAGTGCTCGAAGCCCGCGCCGCTGTCGTTCGTCCACAGCGACATGTACGCGAGGTCGGGCACCTGCCGGATCAGGGCCTGCAGCGCCTCGCGGAAGTGGCGCTGCGTGACCGGATGGTCCTGGGCCAGGGTGTAGCGGGGGAGCCGCGAGCGGAAGGGATGGTCCACGCGCGCGCCGCGCAGGGTCGGGTACTTCTGAAAGAACCGCTCGGGAAAGGTGCGCGGCTCGAACATGCAGACGCCGGGCCGCAACCCGTAGCGCCGGCCCGTGGCGGCCAGCCTGCGCAGGTGCTCGAGGTTCGCGTCGAGGTACATCGCGGGCCAGAGGCCCTTGGTCAGCTCCGTCGCCACGAAGTGGTTGAAGCCCGGCTGGTAGGAGTAGAACTGCGGGTAATACTCGTGTGCCACGAGGTCCTCGTGGGGGAAATGCGCCTGCAGGCCGTTCACCTCGCAATGGGTGAAGCCCGCCTCCGCGAGCGCGGCCACGTACTGCTCCGGATCAAACCCGCGCGCCGACCGCCAGTACTGGGTGTAACAGGCGTCCCAATGCGGCCGGTGCCACGGGAAGGAGGCTGGCAGGAAGATGCCTGCCGCCAGCCGCTCCCGCGTGAAGTCACCGATGCCCCGCGCGAGCAAGCGCACCGCCGAGAACAGGAACGCGCCGTGCGTCGCCACGATCTCGCCGGTGCCGTCCTCCGCGCACCGCAGCCAGATCCAGCCGGACTGCTCCGCGGCGCCCGCCGGCAGCCGCGCGGCGGAGTGCCAGCCGCGGGCGGCCAGCGCCACCGCCAAGCCCCCGCCGGGCGCGGCGGCGGCCGCGGGGGTCAGGCCCGCGAGGCGCGCCAACTCGGTGGCGGCGGCGACTTCGCCAGGGAGGGGGGCGGCGGGATGCAGGACCGCGCGGAAGGCGGGCAGACGGACGTCGGGCATGGGGGTCGCCCGTAGCGTTCGCGCGCCGCCCCACGAGTCAAAATGAACTTTGCTGAAAATTTCAGGCGAGGCCCGCGGCGCGGGCGGGGGACGCGAGCAGCCGCTGGGTCAGGAAGGCGGTCTGGACGCGGCTGACCTCGCGCAGGCCGCGTTGGGCGAGGGTGATCAGGCTGGCCAGCTGTTCGGGGGAGAAGGTCGCCTCTTCGCCGGAACCCTGCACCTCCACGAACTGGCCGCGGCCGGTGGCGACCACGTTGAAGTCCACCGCGGCGTCCTTGTCCTCGAGGTAGGCGAGGTCGAGCACTTCCCGGCCGGCGCACAGGCCGACGCTGACGGCGGCGACGGAGTCGATGAGGGGGTTCTCGGCGAGGCGCTTCTCGTCGAGCAGGCGTTGCACGGCGAGGCGGGCGGCCACGTAGGCGCCGGTGATGGCGGCGGTGCGGGTGCCGCCGTCGGCCTGGAGGACGTCGCAGTCGAGCCAAAGGGTATTGGGGCCGAGCTTCCCGAGGTCGATGACGGCCCGCAGGGAGCGGCCGATGAGGCGCTGGATCTCGACCGTGCGGCCGTCGAGCTTGCCGCGCGAGATGTCGCGCGCCTTCCGCTCGTGGGTCGAGTAGGGGAGCATCGAGTACTCGGCGGTGAGCCAGCCGCCGGGCACCTTCTGCTGTTTCATCCAGAGGGGGACACCCGGCTCGATGGTGGCCGCGCAGATGACCCGCGTCTGGCCGAAGCTGACAAGGACGGAGCCGGTGGCGTGCGGCGCGAAGTCGGCGGTGAAGGAGACGGCGCGCAGCTGGTCGGCGGCACGGCCGTCGGGACGGGCGGGAGGGTTGGGCATCGCGCGCGACGGTACGCGGGCGGACGGGGCGGGCGAGCCCCGAGTGCGGGGGGGGGCGCGCGGCTCAGGCGCGGTCGCGGGCGTGCACCACGGGCTTGATGCGGGTGGGGGCGGGCTGCCGGGCCTGGTCGCGCATGAAGGCGATGAGTCGGTCGTTGAAGTCCTTCGCCGGGTCGTGGCCCATCAGCTTCAGGGCGTGGGTCAGGGCGGCCACCTCCACGAGGCGGGCGATGTCGCGGCCGGGCCGGACGTAGAGCTCGATGTGGGCGACATCCATCCCGAGGACGCGGTAAAAATTCTCCTCGAGCCCGGTCCGTTCCTCGACCACTTCCGGGGTCCATTCGCGGAGGGTGACGACGAGGTCGATGCGTTTCTCCCGGCGGACCGACTTCACGCCGAACATCTCGGCGATGTTGATGATGCCGATGCCGCGGCATTCCATGTAGCCGCGGTTGAGCGGGCGGCTGGAGGCCATCAGCTCGCGCTCGTCGAGCAGGCGGATGATCGTGAGGTCGTCGGCGACCAGCGAGTGGCCGCGCTCGATCAGGGCGAGGGCGCACTCGCTCTTGCCGATGCCGGAGTCGCCGCGGAGCATCACGCCGATGCCGCGCACGTCGAGGGTCGTGGCGTGTTCGGAGCCCTGCGGGGCAAACTCGTTGTCGACCGCGAGGGTCGCGAGGTTGACCCAGTTCTTGGTGATGATGGGGCTGCGCAGGAGCGGCAGCTTCATCCGGGCGGCGACGCTGCGCAGCGCGGGGGTCGGCTGGTAGTTGCGGGTGAGCACGAGGCAGGGGATGCCGCGGCGCACCATCTGCTCCAATACCTCCACCTGCCGGGCGTGCGCGAGGGTCTTCAGGTAGGTCATCTCCGCCGCCCCAAAGATCTGGATGCGCTTGTGCGCGAAATACTTGAAGAAACCCGTGAGGGCGAGGGCGGGCCGGTTGATGGTGCTTTCGAGGATGAGCCGGTGGAGGCCCTCGGCGCCGACCAGCAGCTCGAGCTTCAGCTTGTCGCGGTACGTCTCCAGGAAGTGGGCGACCGTGATCCCGTGGACGGATTTCTGCATGGGGAGGAACTCAGAGGTTAAAGCCTTCGCCGAGGTAGAACTTCCGCGCCTGGGCGTCGTGGATCAGGAAGTCGCCGGTGCCCTCGGTGAGCACGCGGCCCTCGTGGATGAGGTAGGCGCGGTCGACGATGCGGAGCGTCTCGCGGACGTTGTGGTCGGTGAGGACCACGCCGATGCCGCGGGCGCGGAGCTGGAGGATGATCTTCTGCACCTCGGCGACGGAGATCGGGTCGATGGCGGCGAAGGGTTCGTCCATCAGCAGGAACTTCGGCTGCGTGACGAGGGCGCGGGCGATCTCCAGGCGGCGGCGCTCGCCGCCGGAGAGGGTGAAGGCCTTCTGGCGGGCCACGGGCCCGAGGTGCAGCTCGTCCAGATGGGCCTGGACGACGGCGGCGCGCTCGCGGCGCGGGATGCCGACGGCCTCCACGATGGCGAGGATGTTCTCCTCGACGGTGAGCTTGCGGAACACGGAGGCCTCCTGCGGCAGGTAACCCAGCCCGTGGCGGGCGCGTTCGTGCATCCGCAGGCGCGTGAGGTCCAGTCCGCCGAGGCGCACGGTGCCCCGGGTCGGCGGGATCAGGCCCACCATCAGGTAGAACGTGGTGGTCTTGCCCGCGCCGTTGGGCCCGAGCAGCCCGACGACCTCGCCGGCGCGGAACCGCAGGCTGACGCCGTTGACGACGGTCCGCGGGCCGAAGGTCTTCACCAGACCCTCCGTGGCGAGTTCGGCGGGGGCGCTCATCGCGGGGCCGGTGCCGTGGGCGCGGGGGCGGTGGCGGGCGCGGGGCGGCGCTCGGGCACCTTGTCGTAACCGAGATCCTTCAGCGGCGGCAGCACGGTGCGCGGCCGCTCCCCGCCCTCCCCACGGATCACCGCGCGCCGTTCGCCGCGCAGCAGCTCCATCCGCGGACCGCGCTGCTCCCAGCCGTCCTTGACGCTGCGCACGATGGGATTGCCGGTCAGGATCACGCGGTCGTCGTCGGGAAACACCTCGGCGCGCTCAGCCGTGGCCTCGCGATCGTCCTGTACCAGCCGCACGTGGCCCGAGGCGACGAGCGACTTGAGCTTCTCCTGGCGGCCGACCAGCGCGGCCGGGTCCCCGGTGCGGCGCGCGATGACGACGAGGTGGTCGCAGGTGAGGACCAGGTTGGTGGCGGTGATGCGCACGCCGCGGCTGTAGGTGAAGGTGGTCTCCTTCTCGGTGCTGAAGAGCTCGAGCGCGCCGCTCTCGATCGTGGTGGGCGGCAGCGGGGCCGCCGCGGGGGCCGGCGCGGCGGGGGTGGCGCCGGGCAGGGCGGGGTGCAGGGCGAGGAGGAGGCAGGCGAGGCCGCGGAGTTTCATCGCAGGATGTCGGTGATCCGGGCGCGGAAGGTGACGCGCACGTCGCCGTCCAGCGAAACCTTTTTCGCCGCGTGGTCGTAGGTCCAGCGGGTGCCGGTCACCTCCACGTCGTCCTGGATGAAGCGCACGGTCTGCTCCCCGCGGGCGGTGTGGTCTTGGGGCGAGAAGACGGCGCGGGGGCTGAGCAGGATGCTGTCGATGGCGGCGCGGGCGTCCCCGGTGAAGGTGGTGATCATCAGGTTGGTGATGGCGACGCGGCCGTCGACGGGGCGCACCTCGGTGCCCTGGAGCTTCATCAGCCGATGGCCATCGCGGTCGCTGAAGATGGGCAGCACCCAGTTGACGGCGGGGGAGTTCGGCAGCGCGGGCGCCGGCGCGGCGGGGGGCGTCGTCGCCGGCGCGGGCGGGGCGGCCGGGGCCGGCGGGGACTCGGCCGCGGCGAGGAACCCCGCGAGGGCGAATGGGAGCACGGCGCGGACGTTCATCGGGCGGCGGGGGCGACGCGCCGGAGGCGGGCCGCGGGACGGCCTGGGCGCGCGGCCAAGATCAGGTCGCAGACCTCGCGCACGGCGCCGTGGCCGGCGGGCCGCGCGGGGCTGAAGGCGGCCGCGGCGAGGGCGGCGGGCATCGCGGTGGCGGGCGCGATGCCGATCCCCGCCCAGCGGAGCGCCTCCACGTCGATCTCGTCGTCCCCCATGTAGGCGCAGTCGGCGGCGGCGAGCCCGAGCCGGGCCGCGAGGTCCGCCAGCACCGTGCGTTTGTCGAGCCGGCCCTGGAACAGGTGGGGAATGCCGAGTTCGCGGGCGCGCCGCGTGGTGGCCGCCGAGGCCCGGCCGCTGATCCACGCGGTGGTCACGCCGGCCCGTTCCAGCAGGCGCAGCCCGTGGCCGTCGAGGATCGAGAACGACTTCCCCTCGCCGCCGTCCGCGAGGATCAGCACGGTGCCGTCGGTCAGCACGCCATCGACGTCCATCGCGAAGAGGCGGACGCGGCTCCAGTCGGGCGGTGGGGGGCGGCGGCGCATCGGCGGGGTTCAGCCGATCCAGGCGGTGAGGCGCTCGATGACGGAGTCGCGGCCGGGGCGGAAGGCCTGCTCCAGTTCCGGCGCGAAGGGGACGGGCAGGTCGAGCGCGGCGAGGCGGAGCGGCGGCGCCTTGAGCGCGCGGAAGTCCTCCTCCACGAGGCGCGCGACCAGTTCCGCGCCGAACCCGTGCGTGCGGCGTCCCTCGTGCAGCACGACGAGGCGGCCCGTGCGGGCGAGGGAGGCACGGATCGTTTCCAGCCGCAGCGGCGCCAGCGCGCGGAGATCGAACACCTCGAAGGCGAGGTCGTACTCCGCGGCGAAGTAGGCGGCCGCCTCCTCGGCGACGGGCACCATCTCGCCGTAGGTGACCAGCGTGGCGAAGTCGCCGGCGCGCACCCGCCGCGGCGTCCAGACGTCGCGGTAGGCCGGGTCCCAGGCGACCGGGGCGCGCCCGCGGCGATAGAGCGCCTTGTGCTCGAACAGCAGGACCGGATTGTCGTCCTCGTAGGCGGCGAGCAGCGCGTTGAATGCGTCCTGGGGGGTGCTCGGGTAGAGCGCCTTGAGGCCTGGCATCGACAGGAAGAAGGATTCGAGCTCCTGGGAATGGAACGACCCGAAGGTGAGGCCGCCGCCGCAGGGCAGGCGCAGGACGAGCGGGCAGGCGGCGCCGGAGCGGAAGCGCATCGTCGCCGCGTTGAGGGTGATCTGGGTGGCGGCCTCGGTGGCGAAGTCGGCGAACTGGAACTCCTCGATCGGGCGGTGGCCGTTGAGGGCGAGGCCGATCGCGTAGCCGGTGCAGGCGCTCTCGGCGAGGGGCGTGTTGAACACCCGCGGCCGCCCGAACTCGCGCAGGAGGCCGTCCGTCACCTTGAACGCGCCGCCGTAGGTCCCGATGTCCTGGCCGAGCACGAGCGACTCGGGGCGTTCGCGCAGGATCTTGCGCAGGCCGGCGTTGAGCGCCTGCGCGAGGGTGAGCGACTGCGGCCCGGCCCCGTCCGCGGGCGCGCCCCCCGCCGTGGCGGGCGCGGGCACGGCGGTTTGCCAGGGCATCGCCCCGGCGTCGGGCGCGAAGAGGTCATCGGCCATGCCCGCGGGATCGGGCCGGGGCGTGGCGAGGGCGACGCGCACGCCGGCCTCGAGGAAGGCGTTCAGCTCGGCGTCGACGGCCTCGATCCGGCCGGCGGGCAGCTCGGCCGCGAGGCGGGCGCGGAGGCGGGGCAGGGGATCGCGCGCGACGAAGCCCTCGGCCTCGCCGGGGCGCAGGTAGTCGCCGGTGTCGTACGCGGCGTGCCCGCGCAGGCGCAGCACCGAGGCCTCCAGCAGGTAGGGGCGGCCGGTGGTCCGCACGCGTTCCACCGCCGCGGCGAGCACGCGGGCGGTCTCGAGGACGTCCCCGGTGGCGTCGACGCGCGCGCCCTCGATCCCGTAGCCCGCGGCGCGGCGCCACAGTTCCGTGCCCGCCGCGAACTGCTCCTCGGTCGGGGTGGAATAGGCGTAGCCGTTGTTCTGGATGACGAAGAGGATCGGCAGCCCGAGCAGGGCGGCCAGGTTCATCGTCTCGTGCACGTCCCCGGTGCTGGAGCTGCCGTCGCCGAAGGAGGCGAACCCGACGGCCGGGCGGCCGAGGCGGCGCTGGGAATCCGTGGCGCCGGCCACGTTGGAGAGCATCGCGCCGAGGTGGCTGATCATCGGCAGCGACCGCCGCGCCGGATCGCCGTGGTGGATGTTGCCTTCGCGGGCCTTGGTCGGGCTGCCGGCGTTGGCGAAGTACTGGTTGAGGTGGTCGCAGAGGTGCCCGCTCCAGACCAGATGCCCGCCGAGGTCGCGGTGGGTGAACGAGATGACGTCGGTGGCCTTGTCCGCGAGGAGCGCGAGAGGGACGCAGAGGGATTCGTTGCCTTGGCCGCCCGTGACCGTGCCCCGGATGAGTCCCTGCCGGAAGAGGTCGAGGATGCGGTTGTCGGCGGCGCGGGCGAGGTGCATCCACGCGTAGAGCGTGAGCAGCGCCTCGGCCGGGTTCTGCCCGAGGTCCGCCGCGGCCAGGTGGCGGCGGGCGAGCACGGGGGGAAGGGGAGGGAAGGCCATTTAACTGCGCGCGAACGTGGACGGTGCCCCGGGGCCCGGCAAGGCGGGAGATGGCGGTGCGTTTCGGCTGGAGCCGACCCGGCGCTTGTGTTTCCCCTGCGGCCGCGGCGCTCCGCGCCGTTTCCCCCGCATGCGCTTCCCCCACCTCCTCCCGTTGCTGCTCCTCCTGTCGCGCCTCGTGGCCGCCGCCAGTCCGGCCCCGGATCCGCGGCCGAACGTGATCGTGATCATGTCCGACGACATGGGTTACTCCGACCTGGGGTGCTACGGCGGGGAGATCCCGACGCCGAACCTCGACGCCCTCGCCGCGGGCGGACTCCGCTTCACCCAGTTCTACAACGGCGCGCGCTGCTGCCCCACGCGGGCCTCGCTGCTCACCGGACTTTACCCGCATCAGGCGGGCATCGGGCATATGGTCGAGGACCTCGGCACGCCGGCCTACCAGGGCGAGCTCTCGCGTCGCGGCGTGACCATCGCGGAGGCCCTCCGACCCGCCGGCTACCGCAATTACATGGTGGGGAAGTGGCACGTCACCCCCGGCCGCCCGGTGGAGCGGATGCGCGAGCGCAACCAGAACTGGCCGCTCAAGCGCGGCTTCGACCGCTTCTACGGCACCATCCACGGCTCCGGCAGCTTTTGGGACCCGAGCGCCCTGATGCGCGATGAGACCTTCATCTCGTCCGCCAATGACCCGGAATACCGGCCGGCGGAGTACTATTATACCGACGCGATCAGCGACCACGCCGTCCGCTACGTCCGGGAGCACGTCCGCGACCACGCCGGCAAGCCGTTCTTCATGTACGTGGCCTACACCGCCCCCCACTGGCCGATGCATGCCCGCGAGGCCGACATCGCCCGGCACCGGGGCAAGTACGACCAAGGCTACGCCCCCATCCGGGCCGCCCGCTGGGAGCGTCAGCAGCGCCTCGGGGTCGTCCGGCCGGAGTGGGGCATCAGTCCCGCGGCGGAGGACTACGCCAAGGTCAGGGACCGCGCCTTCGAGGCCCGCGGGATGGAGGTCTATGCGGCGATGATCGAGGTCATGGATCAGGGCATCGGCCGCCTGGTGGCCGAACTGCGCGCGCAGGGCCAGCTTGACCGGACCCTCATCCTCTTCCTGCACGACAACGGCGGCTGCGCGGAGACCAACGGCCGGACGGGCGAGGGGAAGCCGCGCGCCGAACGCCCCAGCCTGCCGCCGGTCCCGCCCGAGACGATCCAGTTCACCAACCGCCCGCCGCAGACCCGCGACGGCTGGCCGATGCGCGTGGGTTACGGCGTGTTGCCCGGGGCCGCCGACACGTACATCGCCTACGGGCGCGGCTGGGCCAACGTCAGCAACACGCCGTTCCGCGAGTACAAGCACTGGGTCCACGAGGGCGGCATCTCCTCGCCGCTGATCGCACACTGGCCCGCCCTGATGGGCCCCGCCGGCGGCGCCGGCCGCCTCGTGCACGAGCCGTCCCACCTCATCGACCTGATGGGCACCGCGCTCGACGTCGCCGGGGCCGCCTATCCGAAGCGCCACGCCGGCGAGGACATCATCCCGCTCGAAGGGCGCAGCCTCCGCCCGTGGTTCCTCGACCCCGCCGCCGCGCCCGCCCCGCGCCCGCTCTTCTGGGAGCACGAGGGCAACAAGGCGATGCGCCTCGGTCCCTGGAAACTCGTCGCCAAGCACGGGGGCGCCTGGGAGCTGTACGACATCGACCGCGACCGCACTGAGTCCCGCAACCTCGCCACCGCCCATCCCGAGCGCGTGCGCGCGATGGCCGCCCAGTGGCAGGTCTGGGCCGACCGCGTTGGGGTCGTGCCCTGGACGTACGACGTCCCGGAGGGCTCCGGCGCCAGCCCCACGGCGAAGAAAAAGCGCGAGAAGGGCGAGTGAGTGCCGCCGGTGACGGTCTGGCGACCAGCGCGGTTTAGACTCGCGCCGGGCGCGGAAAATCCCGGGATCGGGGCTGCATGCGAACCCTCCCCGTCCTTCTCCTGACCGCCGCGGGCGCCCTCTCCGCGCAGGTGGCGCCCGCCCCCCGCGCCGCGGATCCGGCGGCCGAGTCCGTCCGCCTCGAGGCCTTTGTCGTCACCGGCTCCAACATCCGCCGCACCGACGCGGAGACGGCGCTGCCCGTGACCGTCATTGAACGGCTGGACCTTGAGGCCCGCGGGGCCGCGACGATGGCGGAGCTCTTCGAAAGCCTCGGCGTGGCCGAGCCCTCGGCGATCACCGAGATCAACAACGGCCCGCAGCTGGCCCGCGGCGACGTCGCCTCCGTCGACCTGCGCGGCATCGGCTCCGGCAGCACCCTGACCCTGCTCAATGGTCGCCGCCTCGTGCCCCATCCGATCTCGATGGCGGAGAACGGCGTGCCCTCCCTCGCGGTCAACATCAACACCGTGCCGCGCGCCCTGATCGAACGCGTCGAGGTGTTGCGCGACGGCGCCTCGGCCATCTACGGCTCGGACGCCGCCGCGGGCGTGATCAACAATCGCGTCTCCCGCACCTACACCGGCCGCCAGCTCACCCTGCGTGGCTCGATGACCCAGCATGGCGGCGCCAACGAGGCGGGCGCGACCTACAGCGCCGGCTTCAAGTCGGGCCGCCTCCACGTTTCCTATTCGCTCGACTACTTCCATCGCGACGCCCTCGCCGCCTCCCAGCGCCGCTTCTCCCGCCAGTTCGACCTGCGCCTCGGCCGCAACCTGCCGGCCCCCTGGAACGGCCTGCCGCTGGTGGATGCGAACGGCGCGACGGTCCGCGACAACGACTTCGCCAACACCAACAACGTGAACCAATGGGGGCAGTGGCAGCGCGGCTTCATCCAGCCCGACTTCCGCACCTTCGTCGGCTCCCGCCCCGCCGGGAACGTGGGCATCACCACGTCGACGACGCCGCCCCCTGGCGTCGCCAGCCTCGCCGCCAACGGGATGTTCTACCTCTGGCCCAGCCCGGACGGCGTCAGCTTCCGGCAGACCGCCCTCTCCAAGAACATCGACAGCCCGGAGAACGCCACCTACGCGAACTGGAACAAGTGGAAGATCCTCGTGCCCGCGACCGACCGGGTGCAGTTCGCCACCTTCGTCGACCGCCCCCTCACCGACCGGGTGGACTTCTTCGGGGACCTCCTCTTCTACCGCGCCTACAGCCGGACCGGCCGCGAGCCGGTCAACTTCAAGAACACCGACGATCCCGGCATCTACCTGCCCGCCGCCAACCCGTGGAACCCGTTCGGCGTCCGCTTCTACCACCCCACGGGCGCGCCCAACGCCGACGGCTCCCCCCGCCTCACCGGCCAGCCGGCCGACGTGTCGCTCTGGACGGGCATCTCGCCGGGCCAGAACGCCGCCGTCGCCGGCCAGGGCTTCCGCCCCCGCGTCACGGAGGTCTGGAGCCACGCCTGGCGCGTGCTCGGCGGGCTGCGGGGCCGCCTCGGCGACTCGTGGGAGTGGGAGAGTGCGCTCGTCGCCTCCGGCGCCCAGACGCACGAGTACGAGCACTTCCAGGTCCGCGAGTCCAAGCTGCGCCGCGCCCTCGCCCGCACCGACCAGACCGCCTTCAACCCCTTCCCGGTCACCTTCAAGGTGGTCAACAACCTGATCACCGTGGACCGGCCCTTCGCGAACCCTGCGCCGGTGCTGGACGAGGTTTACGGCGATGAGGACCGCTTCGGGCGCACCGGCCTCTTCATCTGGGACCTGAAGGCCAACGGTCGCCTCGGCCGGCTCTGGGGCGGCGGTGGCCGCGCGGGGTTCGCCGCGGGGACGGAGGTGCGGTACGAGACCTATGACGACAAGCGCGCGGTCTACTCCGGGCTCAACCCTCCGGGCGCGGGCGCCGAGTACCCGTTCCTGCGCGAGGGTGACAACGACTTCCTCGCCCTGAGCTCCAACGTCCCGATCAGCGCGCGCCAGACCATCGTGGCGGCTTACGCTGAGGCGGCCCTGCCGTTCGTGACTCGCGAGAACCGTCGGCCGCTGCTCGAGGCGCTCGAGCTCACGCTCGCCGGCCGCTTCGAGCACTTCTCGATCCACGGGCAGACCACCAAGCCCAAGGCCAGCCTCGTCTGGAAGCCCGCCCCGTGGCTCAAGCTCCGCGGCTCCGCGGCCGAATCCTTCCGCGCGCCGAACCTCGTCCAGACCAACATCACCCCGCTCCGCCGCCAGATCGGCGCCGCCGACCCCTACCGCTCCGAGGTCACCGCCCTCACCACCGACGGCAACGTGCAGCGCACGGTCTTCCGCCAGGGCAACCAGAACCTCCAGCCCGAGCAGGCCAAGACCTGGCTCGCCGGCTTCGTCCTCGAGGTCCCCGCGGTGCGCGGCCTCTCGCTGAACTTCGACTACTACCGCCTGAACCAGAACGACGTGATCGAGAACATCGGCGCCCCGGGCACGCTGCTGCGGGACGAGCTCTACCTCGACCTCGCCACGCAGGCGGCGCTCGCCGCGGGCACGCCGATCGACCGCATCGACCTCGGCTCCGGCACCGCCGGCTACAAGGGCTACGGCTCCGTCGTGCGCCGGCCCGTGACCGACGCCGACCGCGCGGCGTTCGCCGCCTTCAACGCCCGGCAGACCAACCCCGCGGCGCGCCGCGCCCCCGTGGGCGAGGTGGAGAGCATCATCGACAACTACATCAACCTCAGCGGCCGCGACCTCGAGGGCTACGAGGTCGGCGTGCAGTGGCGCGGCCCCCGCACCCGCTTCGGCGCGTTGAGCTTCAACGGGGACGTCACGCGCTACCTCCGCCGCCAGTCCCAGGGCGACCCGGCCGCCCCGGTGCTCAACGAACTGGGCCGCAACGGCCGCGTCCGCTGGCGCGCCAGCGCCTCGCTGACGTGGCGCCACGCGGGCTGGTCCGCGGGCTGGTTCACCAGCTACTTCCACTCCTTCGTCGACCTGTCCGCCGCCACCACCGAGGCCGTCTACCGCGCGCTCGGGCAGCCCGACTACATCCGGATCTTCAACGACAACGGCATCACCCGCTACGTGCTGCGCGTGGACCCGGTCTTCAACCACAACGCCTGGCTCGCCTACCGGTTCGACCGCGAGGTGCGCGACTGGCGCCGCGGCCTCTCGCTGCGCCTCGGCCTCAACAACGTCCTCGACACCGAGCCCTCGCTGGCCGACGAGACCTACGGCTACGCCGGTGGCTCCGCCAACCCGCGCGGGCGCCAAGCCACCTTCGAGATCTCCAAGCGCTTCTGATCCCCATGCCCCGCTCCCTCCTCCTGCCCCTGCTCCTCACCCTTGGCACCCTGGCGGCCTCGGCCGCGCCCAAGCCCCACCCGGACACTTCCGGCTGGCAGCCGCTCGTCGCTTCCGACCTCGCCGACGCCAACCTGAAACCCGGCAGCTGGGTCTGGGACCAGGGGATGCTCGTCGCCCGCACCCACGACACCCTTTGGACCAAGCGGCCCTACGGGGACTTCATCCTCGACCTCGAGTTCAAGGTCGCCGCCGAGTCCAACAGCGGCGTCTTCCTCCGCTCGGGCGATCCCACCAAGGTGCTCGCGGCCCTTGAGATCCAGGTGCACGAGAGCGCGGACTCCGCCCTCTACGGGGAGGTCGGCTCGATCTACAACGCGAAGGCCCCCGCGCGGAAGATGGCCCGCCCAACCGGCGAGTGGAACCGCTTCACCATCACCTGCCGCGGGAGCCAGGTCTCGCTGATCTTCAACGGCGAGGAAGTCTACGCGGTCGACCTTGAGGACTGGAAGGAGGCGCGGCGGAACCCGGACGGCACCGCCAACAAGTTTCCCGTCGCGCTGCGCGAGTTCAGCCGCCGCGGGCCGATCGGGCTGCAGGGGTTGCACGGCAAGGCGCAGGCCCCGGTCTGGTACCGCAACCTGCGGATCCGCGAGCTTCCCTGAGCCCCGCCGATGCGCCCCGCGACCTGGATCCTCGCCGCCCTCGCCCTCGTGCCCCCCGCCCGCGCCGTCGAGATCGTCGCGCATCGGGGCGCCTCGCACGACGCGCCGGAGAACACCCTCGCGGCCCACGCGCTCGCGTGGGAACAGGGGGCGGACCTCGTCGAGACGGACGTCCATCTCACCCGGGAGGGCGAGCTGATCGTCGTGCACGACAAGACCACGCAGCGCACCACGGGGCAGCCGGGCGTGGTGGCCGAGCTCACCCTGGCCGAGCTGCGCGCGCTGGACGCGGGAGCGTGGAAGGACCCGCGGTTCCGCGGCGAGCGCCTGCCGACCCTCGATGAGCAGCTCACGCGGATCCCCGCGGGCAAGCGGATGCTGGTCGAGCTGAAGGTGGGCCCGGAGGTCGTGCCCGCGCTCGCCCGCAGCCTGGCGCGCTGCGGCGCCACGCCGGCGACGGTAACGCTGATCAGCTTCAATGCCGCGACCCTGCGGGAGGTCCGGCGCGCGCTGCCCGCCTACCGCACGTTGTACCTGATGGGCTATAAGGCGCCCGCGGCGGGCGACCCCAAGGCCAAGGCGCCGCCGCGGATCGAGGACGTCATCGCCGAGGCCCGCACCGGCGGCTTCACCGGCCTCGACCTCCAGCACACGTGGCCGCTGACCCCCGCGGACGTCGCCCGCGTGCGGGCCGCGGGCCTCGAGCTGCACGTCTGGACGGTGGATGACCTTGCGGTGGCCCGCCGCTGGATCGACCTCGGGGTTGCCAGCGTCACCACCAACCGGCCGGGCTGGCTGCGCGCCGGGTTGGGCCGGTAACCAGGCACCCCATGTTCTCCTTCCTGCGCCCCGCCCCGACCACCGCGGAGCTGCCCGCCGAGCGGATCGACCCGGAGTACCGCCGCCTGCGCTGGCAGGTCTTCACCGGCATCTTCATCGGGTACGCGGCATTTTACCTGGTGCGGAAGAACTTCGCCCTCGCGATCCCCGACATCCTCAAGGAACACCCCGAGTACACCAAGGCGGCGCTGGGCTCGGCGATGACCGGGCTTTCCGTGGCCTACGGCGTCTCCAAGTTCATCATGGGCTCGGTGTCGGACCGGAGCAACCCGCGCTGGTTCATGACCCTCGGGCTGCTGCTGACGGCGGGCGTGACCTTCGCGTTCGGGACCATCCCGGCGATCTATGGGTCGCTGACCGCGATGATTTTGCTGCAGACCCTCAACGGCTGGGTCAACGGGATGGGCTGGCCCCCGTGCGGCAAGACGATGGTGCACTGGTGGAGCACGAAGGAGCGCGGCGTGATCGTCTCGCTCTGGAACGTGGCCCACAACATCGGGGGCGGGCTGGTGGCGAAGCTGGCGCTGCTCGGGGTGATCCTCTTCGGCGACTGGGGCGCGAAGTTCCATTTCCCGGCCCTCGTGGCCGCGCTGGTGGCGATCCTCATCGCGTTCCTCCTGCGCGACACCCCGCAGAGCTGCGGCCTCCCGCCGGTGGAACGCTACCGCAATGACTACCCGCCGGAGTACTCGGCGGAGCACGAGCGCACCTTCACCTTCCGCGAGATCTTTCTCGGCCACGTCCTCAACAACCGTTACCTGTGGGCGATCGCGGTGGCCAACGCGTTCGTGTACTTCGTGCGGTATGGCGTGGTCGACTGGATCCCGACCTACCTGCAGACCGCGAAGCAGTTCTCCTTCCAGCAATCGAGCCTCGCGTGGGCCGCCTTCGAGTTCGCGGGCATCCCGGGCACGATCCTCTGCGGGTGGGTCTCGGACCGGGTGTTCCGCGGGCGCCGGGCGCCGGCCACGATCCTGTTCATGGCGCTCACGCTCATCGGGCTGGTGGTCTACGGCCTGAATCGCCACGGCCCGCTGTGGATCGACATGGCGGCGCTGATCGCGATCGGTTTCTTCGTTTATGGCCCGATCATGATCATCGGCCTGCACGCCTTGGACCTGGTGCCGAAGAAGGCGGCCGGCACGGCGGCCGGCTTCACCGGCTTCTTCGGCTACGTCTTTGGGTCCGCGATCGCGGGCACCGGGGTGGGCTGGATCGCGGATCGCTGGGGGTGGGGCGGCGTCTTTGGCACGATGATCGTCTGCTGCGTGCTCACGATGGCCTTCAGCGCGCTCACCCTCCGGCACCGCAGCGCCAGCTCCGCCGCCTGATCCTTTTCCCCATGCGCCTGCTCGCCCTGCTTCCCCTGTTCCTCGCCGCCGGCGTCGCTTTGGCCCAGCCGGGGCGCCCCGTCGTGGTCGCTCATCGGGGCTCCAGTGGCTACCTGCCCGAGCACACCCTGGCCGCGAAGGTGCACGCGCACGCGCTGGGCGCGGACTTCATCGAGCAGGACATCGTCCTGACCAAGGACGACGTCCCGGTCGTGCTCCACGACCTGCACCTCGACGCAGTCACGGACGTGGCGCGCCGCTTCCCTGGTCGCGCCCGCCCCGATGGGCGGCACTACGCCCTGGATTTCACCCTCGCGGAGCTGCGGCAGCTGGAGGTGCGCGAGCGGATGAACCCGCGCACGGGGGAGGCCCAGTACCCGGGGCGGTACCCGGCCGTCGCCGCGCCCGCCGGCCTCCGCATCGCCACCCTCGAGGAGGAGTTGACGCTCCTCCAGGCGCTCAATCGCAGCACCGGCCGCGTCGCCGGCATCTATCCCGAGATCAAGTCTCCCCGGTGGCACCGGGACCAGGGGCGCGATCCGAGTCGCATCGTCCTGCCGATCCTCGCCCGGTTCGGCTACGCGGACAAGACGGCCCCGTGTTTCCTGCAGTGCTTCGAGTGGGAGGAAGTCCGGCGCCTGCGTGGTGAACTGGGCTGGAAGGGGCGGCTCGTCCAATTGATCGGCGGCAGCGGCCAGGGTGCCGACGGGACCGCTTACGGGTGGCTGGTTTCGGACGCGGGGCTGAAGGCGGTGGCCGCGGTCGCCGACGGCATCGGCCCGGCGCTCGCCCGCGTGGTGACCTGGCCAGCCGCGGGGCAGCCTCCGCAGGTGACGGACCTGGTCGCCCGGGCGCGCGCGCTCGGCTTGGCGGTGCACCCGTACACGATTCGGCGCGACGACCTGCCGAAGCATTGCCCGGACCTGTCCGCGTTGCACACCGCGCTCTTCGGGCTCGCACGGGTGGACGGGGCATTCAGCGATTTTCCGGACCTGACGCTGGCCCACGTGCGCCGTTGAGTGATCGGCTGGGGTGGCGCCGCGGCGGCAGCCGCACCCAAGCTCGAGCCCGCTTCAGGGACGGAGCTCCAACTCAGCCACGATGGGCAGGTGATCCGAGGCTTCCGACGTGAGCACCTCCATCCGCACCGGGGTGAAGTGGCGGGAGACCCAGATGTAGTCGATCCGCCGGGTGGGCTGACGGACCGGGATCGTGAAGCCGGGGCCGCGGCCCGCCACCGTCCAGGCATCGGTCAGGAACTCGCGCATCGTGGCGATGGCGCGGCTGTCGGGGACCGCGTTGAAGTCCCCGGCCACGATCACGGGAAGACTGCCAGCGGCGGTCACCAGCGCCCGGATTTCGCCGACGCTGCGTTCGCGCTCGGCCGGGTCGCGGCGGTGATCGAGGTGCGTGTTGAGGAAAAGGACTTCGGTGCCCTGGACGTCGACCCAGGCCTGCTGGGCTCCCCGCTGTTCGCCCGGGCCGATCATCGTCAGCGGCGTGTGTGCGACGCGGACGAGGGGAAAGCGCGAGAGGATCGCCGTGCCATACTCGCCGCCTTGGTAAGGGAGGTTGCGGGCGAAGCGGACTGCCAGCCCGGTGAGCCGGGCGAGCTCGGCGGGCAGGTCGCGGCGCTGCGTGCGCTGGGTGCCCCGTTCGACCTCCTGGAGGGCAACGAGGTCGGCGCGCTGGGCGGTGATCAGGGCGGCGATGCGGGCAAGGTCGAGCCGGCCGTCGAGGCCCTCGCCGTGATGGATGTTGTAGCAGACCACGCGCAGCGTGACCGGGCCCGGGGCGGGCGCGGCGGACGCGGTGAGGGGCAGGAGCAGCGCGAGCAGGCGGCGGAACATCGGGATCAGAGCCTGGTGGTCAGGGTGAAGGTGAAGCTGAGGGGCTGCTTGAGGGCGTAGTACCGCGGCACGGTCTCGCGGGCCGGCGAGTTGTAGTCGTTGTTCAGCGGGCGCAGCACGCTCGCGTTTTGCGCCGTGGAGGAGTAGGCGGGGCCGCGGTCGTTGAGGAGATTGTTGATCACGAGGTTCGCCTGGAGCTCGCGGCGCTGCGGGAAGCGCCAAGTGTAGGCGAGGGTGGCGGTGACGATGGTGTAGTCGTCCGGCGTGTAGGCGGGGGTGTAGGCGTCCTTGGTCGGATCGTCGATGGCGACACGGGGATTGTTTGGGTCCGGGATGGTGTCCGAGACCTTGGACCAATAGATCTGCTTGCCGCGGTAGCGGGCGCCGGTGCCGACGCGCAGCCCGCGAAGCCGCCCAGACTGCACCGTGTAATCGGCGAAGACGTTGGCCACGGGCTGGTCCTGCTGGAGGCGGCGGCCGTCGACGATGTTCTGGCGGAAGTTGTAGATGTTGTTGTAGGCGGTGGCGGCGCTGTTGGCGTCGGAGGAGCGCTGGTTGATGGGGATGGACTCGTCGACGCGGGCGACGTTGTCGGGGCCGATCCGCACGCCCGCGTCATTGGCGATCTGGCGGAAGATGGGGCCGTTCTGGTCGATGTAGGCGCGCACGTCGGGGTAGGCGTTGGCCTCGAAGAGACGCGGGAAGCCGACGTTGCCGGTGAGGCGCAGCGCGCGGGTGGGGTTGAAGGTGATTTCGACCTCATAGCCCTCGCCCGAGCGCAGGCGGGTGTCGCGGTACTGGTTGGGCAGGCGGCCCATGCCGCGGATGTTACGGCCGGTGGTGCTGGTGTCGCCGACCACGTTGGCGTCGTAGAGCGTGTTGAAGAACCCGGGGCCATCCTGGGGGATGGTGTTGTTCACCTCCTCGGTCGTGTAGTAGACGAAGTTCAGGTTGAGGCGGTTGCCGAAGAGTTCCATCCGCAGCGAGTAGTCGATGCCGGTCGCGACGGTGGGCTCGAGGGAGCGGCCGTCGATGCGGACGATGGAGCCGGGCGGATTGAAGGTCTCCGCGAAGTTGACGGCCGGGTTCAGCCAGGAGGCGAGGTGCAGCACGGTGCCGACGCTGCGGGTGACCTGCCGGCCCTCCACGGGGGGCGGGTTGTAGTCGTCCTTGAAGCGCACGTTGGCGTACTGGGGCAGACGGTTGCCGACGGAGTCGCGAGGCCGGATGGCCGCCTCCTGCTCGGGTCCCACGATCGCGCCGTTGGCATCGCGCGGGGTGTACGTCAGGCCAGCGTAGTCGGCAGGCGCCGCGGGCCGCAGGATCCGGTAGGTGGCGGGCCAGTCGAGCGGGTAGTCGCCCTGGTGGATCTGCTGGCGGCTTTGGAAGGTGAAGGTGTCGCGGCGCACGGCGCCGAGGACGACCCAGCGGCCGGAGAAAAACTTGGCGTTCAGCGAGGCTAGCGCGTAGCGGAAACGATTGGTGGTGATGTTCTGGGTGTCGCGACGGTCGGCCTCGATGGCCCAGATCGGGCGGAGCGTCTCGGTGGCGTTGGTGTTCGGGTCGTAATACGTGATCGGCCGCAGGGAGAGGTCGGGCGAGGGCCGGCTCGTGGTGTTCCAGTAGCGGCGGATGCGGATGCGCTGGTTGCTGTAGGCCCAGAGGCGCTGGTCGGAACCGCGGGCGACGCTCAGGTAGCGGTGGTCGCTGGTGTTCTCGCTGCGGTTGGCGCCGGCGAGGGAGTTCACCGTGAAGTGGCCGAAGCGGGTGGGCCAGACGTAGGCGACGGCGGAGCGGACGTTGTTCTCCGCGAAGGTGCGGAAGCCGCGCATGTACTGGCCGTCGCCGTAGGGCACGAGGAAGTTCGGGTTGGCGGAGCCGTCCGGGAGGACGCGGTTGATGTCGAGGTAGATGTTGGGCAGGTCGCGGTTGGGCTCGCCGTTGGTCACCGCCGCGGTGCGGTTGACGTCCCCGGCAACCTCGAAGTGCAGGTTGCCCCAGCGGTGCGAATAGGTGAGCTGCAGGTCCTTGAAGCGCTGGGCGAGGATGGGCAGGTCCGGGGAGAGGGTGAACTCCTCCCCCGGCGTCCGGAACGAGGACAGGCGCTCCGCGGTGGCGAAGCGGCCGGCGGGCACGTTGATCTCGTAGAGCAAGTTCGCGCCGGCGGTGTTGAAGGAGGGGTTGGACCCGTAGGTGTAGCCGGCAAGCGGCGTGGTCGCGCTGTTGCCGCCGGGCAGGGTGATCGGGTCGTTCTGGTAGTTGAAGATCCGGTCCGGCGCGGCGAAGGGCAGGTGGACGAAGTAGTTCGCCCCGCGGCGGCCGACGCCGATCGCGTTGGCATTGGAGGGCAGGGTGGCGACGGCCCGCGGCGCGGCGTAGGTCGTGCCGTTCCAGCCGGAAAAGCGGTCGTTCAGGAAGGTCACGGCGACCTGGCGCGCGTTCCGGCCGTATTCGCCCTCCACCCGCAGTTCACCGTCCCGGAAGGGACGGAAGGTCGTCGTCAGGAAGACGGCCTGCCGCTTGTCGAAGTCCTTCAGCCGCCAGCCGCCCGCGTCCCCCCACACGCCGGCGGCGCGGACCGCAAAGCGCTCCCCCAAGGGCTGGTTCACGTCAAAGGTCGAGCGGAAGTTCGACCAGGAACCGACCGCGAACTGCAGCTGCCGCGTCGCCCGGTTGGGCTGCGCGCGCTTGGTGGTCGCCGAGCTGATGCCGCCCAGCGAACCATTGCCGAAGAGCACGGCGTTGGGGCCCCGCCCGAAGTCGTAGCGTTCCAGGTTGTAGGAGTCCCCGTTGTTGAACTGCGGGAAGAAGTTCCGCTGCGGTCGCCCGCCACCCGACCCCCGCACGGTGTACTGGACCGGGTTGAAGAAAAAGTTCTGCTGACCGTTGTCCACCGCGACGGTGCTCGAGGTCGTCCACTCGGCGGCCGACTGCAGGTCCACCAGGCTCAGCGCGTCGATGAAGTCGCGGGTCACGACGGAGTATGCCACCGGGGTGTCGCGGAGGTCCGTCGCGAGCCGGCCGCCGGCCATCGAGCTGGCGGCGGCGAACCCGGTGTCGCGGTCGGTGTTGACCTCGAAGGGAGAGAGCTGGACCGCCCCCTCGGCAGGTACGGAGCGCGGGACGGCGGGCGGAGTCGGCGCGGGCGTGACGGCCTGGGCCCCGAGCGAGGCGGGCAGGAGGAGAAGCAGCAGGGCGTGGGAGCGGGCGAAGGCCCGCACAGGCAGGGGCATGGGAGGGGAGTGGGGGTGTGAGGAGCGTCGGTGCCGATCGGCGGCCGGTCTAGGCAAAAGTCGGGCCGATCCCCCCCCCTGTGCGCGCGGCCACCTTTACCCTTGGCAATGCCGCAGCTGACTGACCTCGTCAGTCAGGTATCATGCTTGCGGATTCCCCTTCTGGTCCTCGCCCTGCCGCGGTTCCTGTCCGCTTTCCTCACCCTTTGACCCGGGATCGTGCGTTGGTCGTGGCGGCGTGGCTCTTCGTGGTGGCGTCCTTTCAGGGGGTGGTGGCCGGGAACAACGGCTTCGAGGACTGGGGTGACCTCGACTATTACAAGCTGCTGGTGCGGGGCTGGCAGAAGGGGCAGCTGAACATCGACAAGGATCCATCGCCGGAGTTGCTGGCGCTGGCGGATCCCTATGATCCCGCGCAGAACGGGCCCTATAAAATGGGGGACATTTCCCTCTATCAGGGAAAGTATTACCTGTATTTCGGGCCGACGCCGGCCTTCACGCTGATGTGGCCGTGGCGCCTGGTCACCGGGCGGGAGATGACCTCGGGGGCGGCGACCTGGGTCTTTTGCACGGTGGCGTTGACGGCCGCCTCCGTCCTCTGGCTGGCGTTGCGGCGGCGGTATTTTCCTGGGAGCCATGCGCTGATGGCGCCGTGGGGCGTGCTGGCGCTCGGGTTCGGCACGCACCTGCTGGCGTTGGCGCAGCGGCCGATGATGTGGGAGTTGCCGATCTCGGCGGGGATCGCCTTCACGTCGCTGGCGGCGCTCGCCTGCCTGGCGGCCTGGCACGGGTGGCGGCCGGTGCCGGCCTTGGCGGCGGCGGGCCTTTGCCTCGGGCTCGCGGTGGGGGCGCGGCCGACGTGCCTGTTGGCGACGGGCATGCTGCTCATGCCGCTGGGGCGGGCTTGGCTCCGGGGGGAAAAGGGCCGGGAGTGGTGGCGGCTTGGCTTTGCCGCGGGGCTGCCGCTGGCCGTCTGCGGTCTGGCGATCATGTGGCACAACCACGCGCGCTTCGGCAGCCCGCTGGAATGGGGCCAGAACTACCAGCTCTCGGGCGCCTACGAGGGGAAGCTGGTCCACTTCAGCCCGCGCTTCTTCCTCCACAACCTTACCGTCTACCTGTTCCAGCCCCTGCTCTGGCGGCCGGAGTTCCCCTTCGCCTATGCCCAGGCGATCGAGATCGCGCATATCCCGGACTATTTCGGGACCGAGGAAGTGTGCGGCAAGGCCGTGACCTTCCCGTTCTATTGGTTCCTGCTCGGCCTGCCGTTGGCGTGGGTGGCGCGCCCAGCGGCGGAGCGCCACGCCCTGACGGGGGCGGTGGGCGTGGTGGCCGCCTATGCTGTGCCGGTCGGCGGGCTGGTGCTCTGCTACTTCTCGACGACGATGCGTTATCAGACCGACTACGCGGTGGCGCTCGCCGTGCTCGCCCTGCTGGGGCTCCTGGCGCTGGAGCGATTTTTGCAGCAATGGGCCCGGACGGGCGCGGTACTCCTGGTAGGCCTCGCGGGCGCGGCGGTCGCAGTCACCGTGGGGGTGGGCACGCTCGTGATGTTCGACTACCATGGGCGTTCAATGCGGGGCCTGGCGACGGAGCAGTGGCGGCAACTTGCGGACGGTACGCACGACCTGCTCGCCGGAGTGGGACTCCGCTTGGGTGAGGTCGATGGGCCGCGGGTGCTGAAGGTGCGTTTCCGCGGGCAGGTGGCCGGGACGGTGGAGCCGTTCTGGGAACCGGCGGATCCCGTGGCCGGGGAACGCGTCTTCCTCGAGCACCTGGCGGAGCGGGAATTTCGGTTCGGGGTGGCGCGGGACGGGCAGGCGATCCGCTGGGGCCGGCGCCTGACGTGGAAGGAGGGGCACACGCACACGGTGTCGCTGCAGCTGCCCTCCCTTTACCGGCCGGAAGGCCACGGGCGCTGGGCGGCCTTCCGGCGCGACCTTGAGCACCGGGAGCGGACGGGGATTTCCGTCTGGTTCAGCGGGGGCCGCGCGCTGCAGGACGTCCGGACGCCGCTGCGCGGGAGCTATGTTGCCGGCGGCCGGCTGGCACCGGGTTTCTCCGGCGAACTGCGGGACGAGTCCACGCGGTTGCTCCGCCGCGACGAGTTCCGGCAGGGGTTCGCCGACGCCCCGCCGGGCGCGCGGCCCGGCGGCACACTGCGGTTGCGGGTGCACTTCCCCGCCGAGATCCTGCCGGGGGGCGAACCGCTGGTCGCGGCGGGCGCGCACTTCCAGTACAACTTCCTGTTCGCCGAGCCCGCGGAGGGCGGCGTGAAGCTCGCGTTCGACACCTTTGGCGAGCCCCGGGTGGTCTCGCCGGTCCTGCAACCCAGCGCGGCCGGCCATTGGTTGGACGTGGACCTGCCGGCCTTCCGCCCCGAGGCGTACGGGCAGGGTGGCGTGGGCGATGTGGTGGTCCGGCTGGATGGCCGCGAGGTGCTGCGCTCCCGGCAGCGGGTGTGGCACTTCCCGGAGGGCTGGGAGGCCCTCGGCGAGAATCCCTACGGAGTCGTCTGCCGCGATGCCTTCCGCGGCTGGGTCCTGCAGGCCCGCTGGGTCCGCTAGGTGATCTTGGCGCCTGAGCCCGGCGCGGGCTCAGGATTCGCGACAGTTTGGGATTGGCAGGCGTTGAGGCGGGTGCTGCCTTGACCGACGGAGGCCCTGACCGGGCTCAGTTAGCTTCGTGCCCCAGCAATCTCCCTCCCCGCGTGGCTTTCCGAGCCGGTTTCCCGTCGACCTGCTGTTGGCGGGTGCGTCGCTCGTGCTAGTGATCGCCGCGTTGAATTGGGTGGTGAAGGTAAACCGGGGTTATGCCGAGGGCGGGGATACGGACTATTACCGCCTACTGGTCCGCGGCTGGCAGAAGGGACAGCTGAACATCGATCGGGCGCCTCTTCCTCAACTACTGGCCCTCCCTGATCCGTACGATCCCCGCGCTAATGCCCCGTACCGGTTGCATGATGCTTCGCTGTATCAAGCCAAGTATTACCTCTATTTCGGGCCTACCCCAGCGTTGACCCTGATGTGGCCATGGAGGCTCGTAACCGGCCGGGAGATGAGCTCGGGACGGGCTACTTGGGTCTTTTGCACGGTAGTAGTGACGGTGGCCTCTCTGCTCTGGCTAGGGTTACGGCGGCGGTATTTTCCCGAGAGCCACATGCTCACCGCGCCGCTGGGTGTGCTGGCGTTAGGTTTCGGCACACACCTGTTGGTACTCGCCCATCGTCCGAGGGTGTGGGAGCTACCGATCGCGGCGGGGATCGCCTTTACGCTCCTGGCTGTGTTGGCCTGTTCGGCGGCGTGGCACGGGCGGCGACCGGTGTTAGCGCTGGCGGCGGCCGGCCTTTGCCTGGGCCTGGCGGTGGGGGCGCGGCCGACCTGCCTGCTGGCGGCAGGCATACTGCTTGTGCCACTCGGAAGGGCTTGGCTCCGCCGGGAGCCAGGGAGGGAGTGGTGGCGGCTCGGCTTGGCCGCGGGGCTGCCACTGAGCCTCTGCGGGATGGCGATCATGTGGCACAATTACGCGCGCTTCGGTAGCGTGTTCGAGTGGGGTCAGAATTACCAACTCTCAGGAGCAATTGAAGGGAGCCTAGTGCACTTCAGTCCGCGCTTCCTGCTCCACAACTTTTCCGTCTACTTCTTCCAACCGCCGCTTTGGCAGCCGGAATTCCCCTTCGCGCGCGCACAGGCCATTCCGATCTCTCACCTTCCAGGCTACTTCGGCACCGAAGAGGTGAGCGGCAAGGCGGTGACCTTCCCGTTCTACTGGTTTCTGCTCGGCCTGCCGTTGGCGTGGGTGGCGCGCCCGGCGGCGGAGCGATACGCTCTCACGGGGGCGATCGGCTTGGTGGCTGCTTACGGTCTGCCGGTTGGAGCGCTGGTGCTGTGCTACTTTTCCACGTTGACCCGCTATCAAACCGACTACGCGGTGGCGCTCGCACTGCTTGCGCTGGCCGGTTTGCTCGCGCTGGAGCGGTTTCTGCAGCGTTTCGCGCGGGCTGCGGCGACCGCCCTCGTCTTTCTTGCCGGTTTGACGGTAGCCGTGACGATGGTGCTCGGAACGCTGCTCATGTTCGACTATCAAGGCCGTTCGATGCGTTGGTTGGCGACGGAGCGGTGGCGGCAACTCGCGGACGATACCCATGACCTGCTCGCCGGAGTGGGGCTCCAGTTGGGCGAGGTTGACGGTCCGCGAGTGCTGCAGGTGCGTTTCCGCGAGCAGGTGACCGGGACGGTGGAGTCGTTCTGGGAACCGGCGGATCCCGTGGCCGGGGAACGCGTCTTCCTCGAGCACCTGGCGGAGCGGGAATTTCGGTTCGGGGTGGCGCGGGACGGGCAGGCGATCCGCTGGGGCCGGCGCCTGACGTGGAAGGAGGGGCACACGCACACGGTGTCGCTGCAGCTGCCCTCCCTTTACCGGCCGGAAGGCCACGGGCGCTGGGCGGCCTTCCGGCGCGACCTTGAGCACCGGGAGCGGACGGGGATTTCCGTCTGGTTCAGCGGGGGCCGCGCGCTGCAGGACGTCCGGACGCCGCTGCGCGGGAGCTATGTTGCCGGCGGCCGGCTGGCACCGGGTTTCTCCGGCGAACTGCGGGACGAGTCCACGCGGTTGCTCCGCCGCGACGAGTTCCGGCAGGGGTTCGCCGACGCCCCGCCGGGCGCGCGGCCCGGCGGCACACTGCGGTTGCGGGTGCACTTCCCCGCCGAGATCCTGCCGGGGGGCGAACCGCTGGTCGCGGCGGGCGCGCACTTCCAGTACAACTTCCTGTTCGCCGAGCCCGCGGAGGGCGGCGTGAAGCTCGCGTTCGACACCTTTGGCGAGCCCCGGGTGGTCTCGCCGGTCCTGCAACCCAGCGCGGCCGGCCATTGGTTGGACGTGGACCTGCCGGCCTTCCGCCCCGAGGCGTACGGGCAGGGTGGCGTGGGCGATGTGGTGGTCCGGCTGGATGGCCGCGAGGTGCTGCGCTCCCGGCAGCGGGTGTGGCACTTCCCGGAGGGCTGGGAGGCCCTCGGCGAGAATCCCTACGGAGTCGTCTGCCGCGATGCCTTCCGCGGCTGGGTCCTGCAGGCCCGCTGGATCCGCTGATCTCCGCCGGACTCAGGGGATTTCGTAAATCTCGACGAGCGCGACGCCGGTTCCGCCGCCGGCGCCTGCCACCTGCACGGTGTAACTCCCCGGAGCGATGACCGCCGTCATCGCGGCATCCCGACTGCCGGCATCGCCGAGCGCGAACGCCCCCGTCGCGGTGAACGCGGCGGCAAGGGCGGGATCGCCGCCCCAGTCGTCGTTTTCCTGCACCCGTGCGGCCCCGCGGAAGAGAGTGAGCACTGGATTGGTGAGTACGCCGCTCACTCCAAATCCCGCGAGCGCCGGACCGATCCCGCGGACGAGGATCCGCCGCGGAACGTTGCCCGAGAGCGTGAAACCCGCGATGAGGATGCCGTCGCCGTTCCCGACCTGTGCCCGCGCGGAGAGGTTCACCAGCCGAACCGCGGCCGCGAGCGCCGGATCTTCGTACAATTCGACCAGCGCGATGCCGTCGACGGAGGACGCGCCCGGGGCGGTGACCTGAGCCGTGTAGTTGCCTGGGCCGAGGGTGCGGAGCAGGGCGGCATCGCGGGAGCCGGCGGTCAATCCGAAGGCTCCGCTGCGCGCAAAGGCGGCGGCGAGCGCCGATCCGCGGTCGGCGGGGTCGTCCCAGTTGTCGTTCGCGGCAGCCAGCGTGGGGCCCGCGTAGAGTTCCAGGGCTGGATCGGTCAGCGCACCCTCCACCCCGAAGGCCGCCAGTCCGGGTCCGATGCCGCGCACCAGCACGGGGCGCTGACCCGCGCCCGCCAGCGTGAAGCCGACGGTCAGTGTGCGGGCGCCGGCGCCGGCCCGGGTGCGGACCGAGAGGTTCGTGAGCCGGCCGGGATCCGGCGGTTCCACGGTCACCCGCGCGGGCGAGCTCGTCAGCACGCCCTGCGGTCCGGTGATCCGCACGATGTAGGTTCCCGCCGCGGCGGGCGTGGTCGCGGCAACATGGAGCGTGGCCGCCGTCGCCCCGGGTAGGGCGCGGCCATCCTGGAACCACTGGTAGGCCAGTGGGCCCGGCCCGGAGACCGTCACGCCGAGGCTGAACGGCAGGGTGAGCACGGCCCGTTGGTCGGCGGGAGGCGTGACCACTGCGAAGGGCTCCACCTCAGCTCGGCCGGTGCGGCGGGCGTTGTGGCGATACTGCGGCCAAGGGCCGGCGGTCCCGACTCCGAGGTCAAAGGCGTACACGCGACGATCATTGCTGCCGACCACGAGCGTCGTGCCCGCGATCGCAGGCGAGGAGCGCACGATGCCGCCCGTGGCCCAGGTGCGACGCAGGGTGCCGTCCGGATTTACGGCGTAGATCAGGCCATCATAGCAGCCGAGGTACACCACGCCGTTGGCGTCCACGGCGGGGGAGGAGGCGCGTACCTCCTGCCCGAGGGCAAAGGTCCAGCGGGCCGCGCCGGTGGCGGTGTCGACCGCGTGCAGCTTGGCGTCATAGCCCGCAAAGTAGGCCGTGCGACCGTCCGGGCTGAGCGCGGGGGAGGAGGACGTGCCCACGCTCGCGCCGGAGTAGGTCCAGCGGAGGGTGCCCCCGGGCGTCACGGAATACAGGCGGCCGGAGGTCAGCGTGCCGTAGTAGACGTTGCCCGACCCGTCGATCGCGGCGGCCGTGTACACCGCCTGGTCGTTGCGGAGGGTCCACTTCACCGCGCCGGTGGCGGGGTCGAAGGCGAAGAGGCGGTGCCCGTTCGCGGCGTCGTCGGAACCGAGGTAGACCGTGCCGTCGAGGCCGAGCGTGACGGACGCGTAGGAGTCGCCCGGAACGGAGGCGGACCAACGGAGGACGGCGCGGTCGCCGGCGTCGCGGTAGGCGTAGAGCCGGGCGGCGGCCGGGTTCTGCGCCTGACTGCGCACGTAGACGGTGCCATCGGCGCCGAGGGCCACGGCGTTGTTGGCGTTATAGCCGGGGCCGACCACGATCTCCCAGCGGCGCGCCCCGGTGGCGGCGTCGATCGCGTGCAGCTTGGCGTCGTTGAGCGCGGCGGAGACCGGACCCACGCCAAGGTACAGGATGCCGTCGGACGAGAGCGCGGCGGCGGAGGTGTCGAGCATCCCCTCGAGCCGCAGGGCGGGCCAGCGGCGGGAGCCGTCGGCGTTGAAGGCGTGGAGGGTGCCGTCCGTGCTGCCGACGTACACCGCCCCGTCGGGGCCGACCACCGGGGCGCTGGTCACGCTGCCGCCCGTGAGGCCCTGCCAGAGCGAGTCGTTGAGGGTGAGCGTGAAGGGCGCGTTGGCCGGCGGCGTGGTGCCGGTGGCCTTGCCGTCGATCTGGAAATGGTACGTCGCGCCCGCCGTCGCCTCGAAGGTGACCAGCGCGCTGGTGGCGGCCTCCGTGCCGCCGGTCTGGGTGTCGTGCTGGTCGTTGGCGGCGATCAGGCGCAGGTCGGCGAGGCTCGTGCCGGTGTAGACCGCGAGGAGCGGGTCGAAGCCCTCGCTGGCCAGCCCGGCCTGGTAGCGGCCCGTGGCGGGCGCGGTCCAGCGGTACCAGAGGGATTTGCCCCCGGTGAGGCCGAGGATGCGCGGCTCCCCCGGCTCGAGCGTGGCGGAGGCGTTGGCGGCGTCGATCCGCGCGGAACGGCCCGCGATGACCTGCGCGCCGGCGAAGGCGTCGTTGGCCGGGATCGCCCCGAGGTCGAGCAGGGTGAGTCCCGCGGTGGCGGCGGCCCCCGCCTTGCCCGCGACCACGATCTGGTAGGGGACCCCGGCCTCGGCCTGGAACTCGAGCCGCGAGGTCACGCGGCCGGCCTCATCGTCGTTGGATGCCACCGGCGTGAGGGCCCCCAGCTCCGTGCCGGTGAAGACGCCGAGCAGGGTGTCGTAACTGCTACCCGTGGTCGAGAGACGCACCCGGCCCGAGGCGGACGGAATCCATTCCCACCAAAGCGACGCCACGGGGGTCTGGCCGGCGATGCCCGGCTCGTTCTCGAGGGTCGCGCCGAGGTTGACGTTGCGCACCGCGGCATTGCCCCCGGCGAGGCGCGAGCGAGTGGCGAAGTCGTCGTTGAACGGCCGGTTGTCCGTGGAGCGCAACGCCCGGTCGAGGTTCAGGCGGCCCCCGGTCTGCACGCGCCCGCGGAAGGCGGGGATTGGATCGACGTGGCGCAGGACGCGGTTGACCAGCTCGCGGTAGGTGTCCCCCGGAAACTGCGCCCGCAGGAGCGCGAGGGCGCCGGCGACGTGCGGGGCCGCCATCGACGTGCCGGAGCGCGAGGCGTAGGGCGGCGAGCCCGTCGGCCAGGTCGACCAGATCTCGGAACCCGGGGCGAACAGCTCGACCGAGCCCGCGCCGAAGTTGGTGCTCAGGGCGGCGTCGTCGCGGCTGGTGGAGTTGGCGACGGCAATCACGTTTTCCAGCCGGTAGCTGGCCGGGTAATGCGCGAGCAGCTCCATGTTCGCCCCGTCGTTGCCGGCGGCCGCCACGAAGAGGATGCCCGCGGCGCGCGCCCGCAACAGGGCCTCCCGCTCGGCCGGATCGAACTGGGTGACCGGCCCGGCGGCCGCCCCGTAGCTTCCGTTGATGATGCGCGCCCCGTGGCGGATCGCGTAGTCGATGCACTCGATGCCGTCGGAGGTGGAGCCGCGCCCCGCGCTGGTCCCGGTGCCCCCGCGCAGGAACTTCAGGCCCATCAGCTTCACCCGCCACGCGACGCCCGTGATCCCGACGCCGTTGTTGCCGACCGCCCCGATGATGCCCGCGACGTGCGTGCCGTGGCCGAGGTCGTCGGCGGGATTGCCGGAACCGGTGATCGCGTTGATGCCGTGAACGTCGTCGACGTAGCCGTTGCCGTCGTCGTCGCGCCCGTTGCCGGGGATTTCGCCGGGGTTGACCCAGAGGTTGGCGGCGAGATCCGGGTGGTCGGTGCGGATCCCCGAGTCGATCACGGCGACGATGACCTCGGCGGCGTCCGTGCGCAGGTCCCAGGCCCGAGTCGAACCGAGGTCCGCGCCCGCGACGCCGTTGTTGGCTCCGGTATTCCGGTGGGGCCACTGGCGGTTGGCAAAATCAGGATCATCCGGCACCACGGTCGCCTGGCGCAGGTGGTCGCGCTGGACGTAGTCGTAGCGCCCGGAGGCGGCGAGGCGGGCGACCGCGGCGGGGACCGTTTCGCCCGCGGGCAACTCCAGCAGCCGCAGGCCGTCGAAGCGGTCCCAGCGGCGGCGCAGGCGGATCCCTTCCCGGCGCTCCGCGCTGTCGGCCTCGGCGTGCCGGCCCGCGCGCGGCTTGGCGAGCACGACGCCGTCCCGGTATCCTTGCGCCAGTTCCCGGGGGGTGAAGCCCTCCGGGGGCGGTTCGGCGGCCGGGAGCGCGAGGCCGAGGAGGAGGGGGAGGAGCCGGAACGGCGGGGTTTTCAAGGCGCGGGCAAGCTAGGGCCGCCCGCCCCCGGGAGACAAGCGGGCGCGGGCCCGACGAGGAACTCAGAACTGGAGCGTGACGGTGGCGATCGCCGTCCGCGGTTCCCCGTACTGGAACGTGCCGTTGAGGTAGTGCTTATCCAGGAGGTTGCGGACGTTCAGGCGGAAGTTGGCGGGCTGGTTGCCCAGCTTCGTCGCGTAGCCGACCAGCGCGTCGAACAGCACCACCGGCTCGCTGACGATCGGAATCGTCCAGCTGGGATGCACGTAAGTCTTGCCGAGCGAGTTGACCCCGCCGCCCACGTAGAAGCCCTTGAGGGCCCCGCCGGTGAAGGTGTACTTCTGCCAGAGGTTCACGCTGTAGCGCGGGACGGACTCGAGGTGAGAGCCGACCTCGCGCGGGGACGCCGGGTTCGACAGCTCGTTCTTCTCGAGGAAATAGCTCGCCGTCAGGAGTGCCTGATAGGACGGACGCGGCGTCCAGACCCACTCCGTCTCGACCCCGCGGGCCCGCGTGCGCCCGGCTGCCACCCGCACGGTGGCCCCGGGAAGCTGGTAGAGCACCTGGTTGGCGATATCGACGTCGAGGCGGTTGGCCTCCTCGTTGCTGAAGTAGGAAAGCGTGCCGAGCAGGACCCCCGCCCCCAGGTCGAACTTGGCGCCCCCCTCCCAGCCCTTGCCCTCGAGGTCGGCGGTGAGGAATTGCACCGGCACGACCGCGGGCGGGCGGTAGTTGGGCGAGGTGGGATCCCCCTGGCTTGCGCGGATCGCGGCGAGATCGGCGGTCTGCTGGCGCTGCGGCACGAAGGTGCGGCTGGTGCTCGCGTAAAGGCTGACCGCCGGGCTGATCCGGAAGAGTGCGCCGAACTGCGGCACGAAGCGGCTGACCTTGAAGTTTTCATCCCGGCCGTCGCGGTTGTCGTCCGTCGGACGGTGGTTCGTGATATGCCGGCCGCCCACGAGGGTGCGCAGCCGATCGCCCAGGAAGGAGGACTGCACGACGCCATAGTAGGAGTTGGAATGCGCGCCGCCCTTGCGGATGACCCCGGGCTCCGTGTACGTCGGACCGTACTGGTCGCGCAACAGCTGGAGCAGGCTGGGGATGGGCGGGGAGCCCGGCACCCAGGTCACGAAACGCGTGGTGGCGACGGTGATGGGGCTGATGACCTCCTTGCCGCCGTCGTGCTGGAACCCGGCCAGCAGGTCGTGGCGGCCGGCCCGGTTGAGATTCAGCTTCGAGGCGGCCTCGACCTTGGCGGAGAAGTTAAGCCCGCCGGGCTTGAAGTCTGAGATCGTGCTCCGCAGGCGCTGCCCGGCGACGGGGCGCAGGCCGTTGAACTCCCGGCGCATCCGGTGACTGTCGACCTGCTGGAACAGGGCCCGCAGGGCCAATTCGGGCGAAGCCACCCACTCCGCCTCGAAGCCGCTGTTCTGGTTCCGGTAGTTGTCGCGGCCGTCCGGTCCGTTGTAGTTGAAGGAATCGTCCGGGAAGAAGTCGCGCGAGTAGATCCCGGGGTAGGGTGCGACGCTCGCGCCAAGGGTGCGGGCAAGGTAGGCGTCGACCCCCTCGGGGGCGGTCCGGCCGGTATTGATCGGGACACCGGCGGGCGTGCGGACGGCACCGTTCTCCAGCTGGGGATAGGTGGCGGGACGAGGGAGTCCCAGTCGATCGAAGAGACGGATGGCCTCGCGGTCGCGCTCCTGGTAGAGCGGGTGGCTGACGACGGTGTGCGGGCGGCGGCCGCCCTCGCGGTCCAGCAGCGCGTAGCGGGCGGTCAGGCGCAGCGCCGGAAGCGGACGCCAGGTGAGGGCACCGGAGTAGAACTGCTCCCGCGTGAACATGTAGTCGATGGCGCTCTGCTCATCGGTGGTCCCGTAGACCAGGCTGTAGGCGAGTTGGGAGCCGAGGAGGGGACCCGCTAGTCGCAGCACCGCGCGCTTGTGCTCATAGGTGCCGTAGCTGAGGTCGAGGGAGTTCCGGGGAACGAAGGACGGCTTGAACTTGATCAGGTTCACGGTGCCGCCCGGATTGGAAATCCCCGCGAACACCGCGTTGGGCCCCTTCACCACCTCGATCCGGTCGACATCGTACAGGGCGAGACCCTGGCCGGCGGGCAGGCCGTTGACAAACTGGGGCCCGGTGTAGCCGCGAATCAGGATCTGACCCTCGTCCTTCACGTGCAGCGCGACGGAACTCGCGGCGCGGAGGACATCCACCAACTGGTTGCCCGCCTGGTCCGCGACGAGTTCCTGCGGCACGATGCTGATGTTGAGCGGGGTGTCCTTGATCAGGCCCGCCGTCCCGGTGCCCGTCACCGCCGCGCCGGCGCGGTAACCGTAATCCTGCGCGCTCTTCACCTCGAAGGGGCTCAGGACCACGACGTCCCGGGAGGCGGGAACGGCGCCGCGCGCAGCGGCCAGGGCGCCGGCGGCGACCAGCAGGGCGAGAGGGAGGGAGCGAATCCGGATGGGGAGGGTCATCGTTGGGTCGGCGGGACTGAGGAAGCGAGGGTGGGGCGGGCGTGATGTCAAGCGGGCTAGCCCTTCCCGTTCGGGGCGGGCGCGAGAAACTTCCGTTCGGCGAGCCATTCGAGCAAGCGCTCGACCCAGGCAGCGTGCGGCCCGCGGTTGGTTTCGCGGACGCCGAAGCCGTGGCCGGCCCCGGCATAAAGGTGGAGCTCCGCGCTGGCGCCCGCGCGTTTCGAGCGCAGATAGAACTCAGCCAGTCCCTCCGAGATGTTGGCCCGGTCCTGGACGCCCGCGATGAGGAAGGCCGGGGGCGTTTGCGCCGTGATCTCCAGGTCGGTGCGGGGCAATCCGCCCGGGTAAACCAGCGCGTAGAAGTCGGCGCGCGCCGGGGCGCGGTCCGTGGCGTCCGCCGCGTCCGGCCGGCCCGCTTCCGGCCGGGTGGCCGCGAGCAGGGCGACTTCGCCGCCCGCGGAAAACCCGAGGATGCCGACGCTGCCGGGCGCCGGGCCGCCGGCGCCGGCGCGCACGAGGCGCAGGGCCCGCCGGGCATCCGCGAGCGCGTCGCGGTCGACGGTGTAGGGCTGGGGCTGGCCCGCGGGGTTCGCGTCGTCCTTGGCCAGCCGGTACTTCAGCACGAAGGCGGCCACGCCGTGGCGGGCCAGCCACGCGGCGACGTGGTGCCCCTCGTGCTGCGCCGCGAGCCGCGCATGCCCGCCGCCGGGCGCGATGATCACCGCCGGCCCGCCGGGCGCCGGGGTTTCCGGCCAATAGGGCGTGAGCGAGGGGTGATGGATGTTCGAGACGTTGCTGCCGGCCACCTTCTCCGGCTCGAGGCGCCGCGCGGCCGAGCCGGGGGCGCCCTCGGGCCATAGGGGCAACGGGTTGGCCGGCGCTGCGCCGTGGACCCCGGCGCACGTCAGGAGGGCGAAAGCGAGGAGCGAGGCAGGGCGGGGAGGGGCGGGGAGGCGTGGCATCGGTGGGGTGGCGGGAAGACGCTCGGCGAAGGTCCGAGGCGACACGAATTCCGCGCAGCGCGCGGCGCGTGGGGTGGATCGCCTAGGCGGAGGGGTTCCGGGCCGCGGGGCCCGGCGCGAGATGGCCCCGCGCCACGGCCTCCGCGACCATCCGCTCTGCGTACTGCCAGAGTTCCGCGCAGCCTTCTCCGATGTGGCGGTTGCGGGCGATGACGCGGTCCGCGGTCACGCCGTGGCGCCGCCAGGCGTCACCCTCGGTGCGGCAGTTCAGCAGCATCGGCTGGAAGCGGTCGACCGCGGCCGCGAAGCGGGCCTCGGGGGTGGCGCGGGCCTCGAACTCCTCCCAGAGTTCCCGGAACCACGCGCCCTGGGGCGGCGGCAGGAGGCCGAAGATCCGCTCCGCGGCCCGCGTTTCCCGCTCCCGCTGGGTCGCCATCGCCGCCTCGTCGTACGCGAACGTGTCCCCCGCGTCGATTTCCACCAGGTCGTGCACGATCAGCAATTGCAGCACCCGCAGTACGTCCAGACCGGGGTGGTTCGCGTGTTCGGCGAGCACCAGCACGCACAGGCAAAGGTGCCAGGAGTGCTCGGCGTCGTTCTCGCGACGGCGGCTCCGCGTGACGAGCGTCTGTCGGCAGACCTCCTTCAGGCGGTCGCACTCGACGAGGAACTCGACTTGCCGCGCGAGGCGCGCGGCGGGGGAATCGGGGGAGGGAACCACGCGGCATTGAGCGGCGCGGCGGCGGCGCGGGCAAGCGCGCCGTGCCCGGGGTTCTTCCTCAACGCAACAGGGGCGCGACGATCGGTCGCCACAGCGCGTAGCCGGCCTCGCTGAGGTGGAGCCGGTCCGCGACGAACAGCTCCGGCCGCGGCTGCCCGGCGGCATCGAGCATGGGCGGCACGACGTCGGCGAAGGCCAGCCGGGGATCCTCGCGGCAGGTGGCGGCGATGAGGGCGTTGGCGCGGTCGATCTGCGGCCGGATCTTCGCGCGGGAAGGGCTGGGCTTGATCGCGATGAACACCAGCCGGGTGCGCGGCAGGGCGGCGTGCAGCCCCTGGCGGAAGGCCTGGAAGCGCGCGTGCACCTCCTCCGCGGGGGCCCCGGCCGGCAGGGCGTTCTCGCCGGCGAAGAGCACCACCACGCGGGGCTCGTGCTTCAGCACGAGCCGATCGAGGTAGTGCACGCTGTCGGCCAGTTCGGAGCCGCCGAAGCCGCGGTTGATCACCGGCACGTCCGGGAAATCCCGGGCGAGGCTCTTCCAACGCACGATCGAGGAACTGCCGACGAAGAGCACTGCCTCCCGCGGTGGCGGATTCGTGGCGTCGGCGCGGGTGAAGGCGTCGATCGACGCGGCCCACTTGGCGGGCGCCGCGCCCGCGCCGGCGCCGGCGGCGAGGAAGGTGAGCAGGAGGAGGCGGCGGCGCGGCAGGTTCATTTGGCGATCCCCGGCTGGGCGGCGGCCGCGGCTTCCCGCTCGTAGTCGGCCACGGGGCGCGGGGTGAGGTGGCGGGCGAAGCGCTCCAAGTAGAGGTAGAACACCGGGGTGATGTAGAGGGTCAGCAGCTGCGAGACGACGAGCCCGCCGCAGACGGCGAGCCCGAGGGTGCGGCGGGAGTCCGCGCCGGCGCCCCAACCGAGCGCGATGGGCAGTGTGCCGGCGAGGGCGGCGAAGGTCGTCATCATGATCGGCCGGAACCGCACGATGCAGGCCTCGAAGATCGCGTCGGCCGGCGCCTTGCCGTGGTGCCGCTGCGCGTCGAGCGCGAAGTCGATCATCATGATCGCGTTCTTCTTCACGATGCCGATCAGCATGATCAGCCCCACGTAGCCGTAGATGTTCAGCTCCTGCCCGAAGGCCAGCAGCGTGGCGATCGCGCCGAAGGTCGCCGCCGGCAGGCCGGAAAGGATCGTGATCGGGTGGATGAAGTCCTCGTACAGCATCCCGAGGACCAGGTAGATCACCAGGACCGCGACGAGGAGCAGCCAGCCGAGTCCGTTGAGCGAGTTGGTGAAGGCGGCGGCGGCGCCCTGGAAGGTGCCGGACACGGTCGGCGGCAGCACCTCACGGGCAATCCGCTCGATCTCGGTCGTCGCCGCGCTCAGCGCGGTGCCATCGGCGAGGTTGAAGGTAATGGTCACCGCCGGCACCTGCCCCATGTGGGCCACCGTCAGCGGCCCCACCGTGGGCCGGATGCGCGACACTGCCTCCAGGGGAATCAGGCGCCCCTCCCGGTTCCGCAGGTAGAGCAGGGACAGCGCGGCAGGATCCCGCTGGTACTTCGGGTCCAGCTCGAGGATGACCGCGTACTGGTTGGTGGAGGTGTAGATGGTGGAAACCTGGCGGGAGCCGAACGCGCTGTAGAGGGTGTCCTCGACCTGCTGGGCGTTGAGTCCGAGCGACGAGGCCTTGTCGCGGTCGATGTCGATGATCAGCTGCGGGCTGGTGATCTGCAGGTCCGAGTTGACGTCGATCACGCCGGGGATTTCCCGGACGCGATCGAGCATCTCCGGGGTGATCTTGTACAGCTCCTGCAGGTCGCTGCCGTAGAGCGAATACTGGAAGACCGACGAGGAGCCCCGGCTCTGCAGCCGGATGGCGGGCGGCACTTGCGGAAACACCTTCACCCCCGGGATGGTGGCGGTCTCCCCGCGGAGCTGCTGGGCCACCACGCTGGCGTGGGGGCGTTGGTCGCGCGCCACGAGGCCGATGTACATCCGGCCCGTGTTGCCGCTGCCGCTGCTGGAGCGTCCGAACGAGCCCACCGAGGCCGAGACGCTCTCGACGTGGGGGTTGCGCCGCACGGCGGCGATCACCGCCCGCTGGTTGCGCACCATCGCCTCGAAGGAGGCGTCCTGGGCCCCCTCGATCGAGACCATCAGGCGCCCGCCGTCCTCCGTCGGGATGAAGCCCTTGGGCACGATGACCAGCAGCCACAGGGTCAGGCCGACCGTCGCCGCCGCCACGGCCAGCACGGTGCCCCGGAACCGGAGCGAGGCGCGCAACGTGCGCTCGTAGAGGCCGACGCTGGCGTCGAAGACCCGCTCCATCGCGAGGTAGAAGCGTCCCGGGGCGTGAGCGTGGGCGCGGGGCCGCAGGAAGCGGCTGCAGAGCATCGGCGTGAGCGTGAGCGAGACCACGCCGGACACGAGGATCGCGGCGCCGATCGTCACCGCGAACTCGTGCAGCAGGCGGCCGAGGATTCCGCCCATGAAGAGCACGGGGATGAACACCGCCACCAGCGAGATCGTCATCGAGATGATGGTGAAGCCGATCTCCCGGGAACCCTTCAGCGCGGCGGTCATCGGGTGCTCCCCGGCCTCGATGTGGCGGACGATGTTCTCCAGCATCACGATGGCGTCATCCACCACGAAGCCCACCGAGAGCGTCAGCGCCAGCAGGGAGATGTTGTTGATGCTGAAGCCGCAGAAGTACATGACCCCGAAGGTGCCGATGATCGCGATCGGCATCGCGATGCTCGGGATGATCGTCGCCGACAGGGTCCGCAGGAAGAGGAAGATCACCAGCACGACGAGGAAGATGGCCAGCAGCAGGGTGAACTTGACGTCGTGGACCGACTCGCGGATCGCCGCCGACCGGTCGAGGTAGACCTCCAGCTTGATCGAGTCGGGCAGCTGCGCCTGAAACGACGGCAGCAGCGCCTTGATCCCGTCGACGACCGCGATGGTGTTCGTTCCCGGCTGGCGTTGGACGGACAGGAGGATGGCCCGGCGCGGGTTCCCCCCGGCCGCGAACCCGGGATCCTCGGTGCCGTCCTCGCGGAAGCGCTGGTCGAACCAGCTGGCGGACTTCTCGTTCTCCACCCCGTCCTCCACGCGGGCCACGTCGCCCAGGCGCACCGCGGCGCCGTTGCGGTAGCTCACGATCACCTGGCGGAAACCCTCCGCGTTGCGCAGTTGCCCGGTCGCCAGCAGGGTCGTCGCCTTGTGCGCGCCGTCGATCGTGCCGGCCGGCAGGTTGACGTTGTTGTTGTCGAGGGCCGAGCGCACCTCGTCGATCCCGATCCCCCGCGCCGCCAGCGCGCGCGGGTCCAGCCGCACCCGTACCGCGTACTTCTGGGCCCCGAGCACTCCGACCTGCGAGACGCCGTCGACGGTCGAGATCCGCTGGGCGAGGATCGTCTCCGCGTACTCGTTCACCTCCGCGAGCGTCAGCGTCTCCGAGCTCAGGGAGAGCAGCATGATCGAGTCGTCCGCCGGGTTGTTCTTCCGCAGCGTCGGCGGAGTCGGCATGTCCCGCGGGAGGCGCCGCTGGACGGCCGCGATCGCCGATTGCACGTCCTGGGCGGCGGCGTCGATGTTCCGGTCCAGGTTGAACTGAATCGAGATCTGCGTGCTGCCGAGGGAGCTGACGGAGGTCATCGCCTCGATGCCGGCGACGCTGGAGAACTGCTGCTCCAGGGGCGTGGCGATCGAGGCCGCCATCGTTTCCGGGCTGGCTCCGGGCAGGCTGGCCGAGACGGAGATGGTGGGGAAATCAACGCTGGGCAGGTCGTTGACCGGCAGCTTCTCGTAGGCCATCCAGCCGAAGAGCGTGATGGCGGCGGTGACGAGGGTCGTCATCACCGGGCGGCGGATGAAGGGTTCGGGGATGTTCACGGCTTGGGGGTCTCCTTGCCGTCCTGGGCCGCCCGAGCGCCCTTGCCGCCCTTCGCGGCGGGGCGGGTGCCGCCGGTCGGTTCGCGGACGTCGACGGCGCGACCGGGCACCACCCGCAGCTGGCCCTCGGTGACCACGGTCTCGCCGGGGGCGAGGCCTTGCGCGACGACCGCGGCGGCGCCGACGGTGCGCTCGACGGTGACGGGCCGCAGCTCGGCGGTGCGGTCGGCCTTCACGACGTAGACGTATTGCCCGGCCTGGGAGGTCTGGAGGGCGCTGGCGGGGATCGCGATCACCTCGGGATTGGCGAGCGTCAGGGCCACCGTCACGAATTGCCCGGGCCAGAGTCGCTGCGCGGGGTTGGGAAAGGCGGCCTTGAGGCGGAGGGTGCCGGTGGCGGACTCGACCGCGTTGTCCAGGAACGTGAGCTCCCCCGTCTCGGATTTCTCGTCCGCCCCGGGCGGAGTGGCGGCGACGGCGAGTTGGCCGGCCGCGCGGTAGCGCTGCAGGGCTCCGAGGTACTGCTGGGGGACGCCGAAGGTGACGTTGATCGGGCTCAGCTGGTGGATGGTGGTCAGGGGCGCGCCGGTGTCGTTGCCGCGCACGATGTCGCCCTCGTGGAGGGTGATCTGCCCCGCGCGGCCGGCCAGGGGGGCGCGAATCGAGCAGTACTCGAGTTGGATCCGCGCGGTGGCGAGCCGCGACTCCACGGAAAGCGACTCCGCCTCGAGCGCGCGGGCGGTGTCGTTGATCTTCTCGAACTGCTCCTTCGAAACCATCTGGTCCGCGGTCAGCCCCCGGTAGCGGGCCACCTGCGCCCGGGCGGTCTCCAGCTGCACCCGCACCTTCTGCAGCTCGGCCTCGGCCGCCTGGAGGGCGTTGCGGAACGGGCGGGGATCGATCTCGAAGAGCAGGTCGCCCTGCTTCACGTCCTGCCCCTCCCGGATGACGCGCTTCAGCAGGGTGCCGGTGACCTGGGAGCGGACGGCGGTGGTGCGGATCGGCTCGACGGCGCCGATCGCCTCGAGGGCGAGCGGCACGACCTTGCGCTCGGCCGCCGCGACGAGCACGGGGGCGGCGCCGCCCTTGGTGCCCTTGCCCGCCTTGCCGCCCCCGGCGGGCGCTTGGCCCCCGCAGCCGGCGAGGAGCAGGGCGGCAGGGGCGAGCGCGGCGGCGAACGAAAGGCGGCGGCGGAGCGGGGTTCGAGGCATCATGGGCGAGCGGTGGGGAGCGGGCGGCGGGTGGGCGACCGCGAGCGAGTTGGCCGCCCGGACTGACGGTTGTCAAAGGCGCGACGCGCCCCTCCGGGTGTTTTTTTTCACCCCTCGGCGGCCAAACCTTTTCCTTGCTAGGGCCGGCGGCCGGGATTTCGCTCCGGGTCATTTTTCCCGATGAAAGTCCTCGTCGCCGACAAGATCTCACCCAAGGGAGTCGCCTATCTGCGCCAGCAGCCGGGCTTTGAGGTGGTCGAGGCCTACGGCTCTCCCCCGGAGAAGGTGCTGGAGCTGGTCCGCGAGGTGCACGCCATCGCCGTGCGCTCGGAAACGAAGATCACCGCGGCCGTTTTCGCCGCGGCGCCGCTCCTCAAGGTGGTGGGCCGGGCGGGCGTGGGCGTGGACAACGTGGATGTCGAGGCCGCGACGCAGCACGGCGTGGTCGTGATGAACACCCCGGCGGGCAACACCATCGCCACGGCCGAGCTGACCTTCACCCATCTGCTCTGCGGCGCCCGGCCGGTGCCCCAGGCGGCCGCGTCGATGCGCGCCGGCCAGTGGGATCGCAAGTCGTTCTCCGGCATCGAGCTCTTCCGCAAGACGCTCGGCATCGTGGGGCTTGGCCGCATCGGCGGCGAGGTGGCCAAGCGCGCCCAGGCCTTCGGGATGCGCGTGCTCGCGTTCGATCCCTACCTCGCCCCGAGCCGGGCCAAGGCGATGCAGGTGGAGGGCGTCACGCTCGACGAGCTGCTGCGCCAGGCGGACTACATCACGGTGCACATGCCGCTCACCGAGGACACGAAGTACATGATCGACGAGGCGGCCTTCGCCAAGTGCCGGAAGGGCGTGCGGATCTTCAATTGCGCCCGCGGCGGCATCATCAAGGAGAGCGCCCTGCTCGCCGCCCTCAAGAGCGGACAGGTCGCCGCCGCCGGCCTCGACGTCTTCGAGGACGAGCCCCTCGCCAAGGACAGCGAATTCCGCACCCTGCCGAACGTCACCCTCACGCCGCACCTCGGCGCCTCCACCGCCGAGGCCCAGGAGTCCGTGGGCATCGAGATCGCCGAGCAGATCGCGGACGTGCTCAACGGCGGCATCATCCGCAACGCCGTCAACATGCCGTCGATGGATGCCAACGCGGTGAAGGTCCTCGGGCCCTACCTCGACCTCGGCGCGAAGCTCGGCACCCTGGTGCAGCAGATCGGCCCCGCCCAGATCGCCACGCTGCGCATCAGCTACTGGGGCAAGATTGTCGACCTCGACGTCAACGCGGTCACCCGCTCGATCCAGCGCGGCTTCCTGCGCCGGATCAGCGGCGAGTCCGTCAACTTCGTCAACGCCCCCTCCACCTTGGAGCGCCTCGGGGTCCGCGCGGAGGTGGTCAAGTCGACCGACGATTCCGGTTACACCGATCTCATCAAGGTCGAGGCGGTCGCCGGCGACGGCACGGTCTCCTCGGCTTCCGGCACGCTGATCGGCAAGGGCAACCAGCCCCGGATCATCGAGATCAACGGCCGCGAGGTCGAGGTGGTGGCCGACGGCAAGCTGCTGGTCCTCGAGAACCTCGATGTGCCCGGGATGGTCGGCCAGGTCGGCACGATCCTCGGCAACGACGGGGTGAACATCGCGGACATGTCGCTCTCGCGGCTCACGCTCGGCGGCACCGCCTACATGGTGGTGCGCGTCGACCACGAGCCGAGCGAGGCCGCCCGCAAGGTCATCAAGGGCCACGCCTCGATCCGGCTGGCCAAGTTCGTGCAGCTCTGAACCCGCGGCGTCCCGCATGAGCCCCATCCCCTTCCTGGCCGCCGGCGCCGGCTACCTGCTGGGTGCGCTCCCGTTCGCGTACCTCGTCGCGCGGGCGAAGGGGGTCGACATCTTCAAGGTGGGAAGCGGCAACGCCGGCGCCACCAACGTGCTCCGCGTCATGGGTCCGGGACCCGGGGGCCTGGTCTTCTTCCTCGACGGCGCCAAGGGCGCCCTGGCCGCGGGTTGGCCTCTGCTGCCCGTCGCGGAGGGCGGCGAGACCTCGTCCTTGTGCGGACTGGTGGGGGCCATCCTCGGCCACAGTTTCTCCTGCTTCACCGGATTCCGGGGGGGGAAGTCGGTCGCCACCGCTGCCGGCGGCTTCGCCGTCCTGTTCCCGGTCGGGGCCGCCGGCGCGCTGGGGGTCTTCGCGGTGACGCTCGCCCTCTTCCGCTACGTCGCCCTGTCCTCGATGCTCGGGGCCGTTGCCCTTGCCGTCTCCTCGGTCGTGCTGGGCCGCTCCGGCCTCGTGATCGGCGTCAGCTGCGGGGCCGCGGGCTTCGTGATCCTCCGGCATCGGGCCAACATCTCCCGCCTGCTCGCGGGCACCGAGGCCCGGATCGGGCGCAAGCCCTCGCCGCCCTCGGCCTCCTCCTCCGCATGAGCGTCCCCGTCCTCAACATCGGCATCTGCGGCTTCGGCACGGTAGGGCAGGGCGTCTGGCAACACCTCACCGCCAACCGTGCGCGGCTCGAGGCCCGGCTGGGCGTCCGTCTCCATCTGGCCCGTGCCGCCGTCCGCGACCTCGGCCGCGCCCGCGACGTCCGCCTCCCGCGCCGACTGCTCACCACCGACCCGCTCGCCATCGCCCGCGACCCCGCGATCCAGATCGTGTGCGAGTTGATGGGCGGCACTTCCGTCGCCCGTCAGGTCACCCTCACGGCGCTCCGCCTCGGCAAGGTCGTGGTCTCCGCCAACAAGGCGCTGATCTGCGAGCACGGCGCGGAGATCATGGCCGCGGCCCGCCGCCACGGGGGACACTTCTTCTTCGAGGCCTCGGTCGCCGGCGGCATCCCCATCATCAAGGCGCTGCGCGAGGGCCTGGTCGCCAACCGCTTCCCGCGGATCTACGGGATCCTCAACGGCACCTGTAACTACATCCTCACGCGGATGCGGGAGCAGGGGGCGCCCTACGCCGAGGTCCTCGCCGAGGCCAAGCGGCTGGGCTACGCGGAAGCCGACGAGTCCCTCGACGTCGATGGCTGGGACACCGCCCACAAGGCCGCCGTGCTGGCCTGGCTGGCCCACGGGGTCTGGGTCCGGACCGACCAGATGGTGGTCGAGGGGATTTCCCGCCTGACCCCGGCCGACCTCCGCAACGCCGCCACCCTCGGCTACGGCGTCAAGTTGCTCGCCGTCATCACCCGCGACTTCCAGCGGGAGGAACTGTCCGTGCGGGTGCACCCCACGCTCCTCCCGGCCGGGGACGTCATCGCCAACGTCAATGGCGTCTTCAACGCGATCTCCGTCACGGGCGACGTCGTCGGCACCACGCTCTACAGCGGCCGCGGCGCGGGGCGCGACGCCACCGCCAGCGCCGTGATCAGCGACCTCGCCGACGCCGCCTCCCTGCTCCGCCACGGCAAGGGCGCCCACCTGCTGGGCGAGGATCCGGTTGCGCCCGCCCGGTGCCGCCTGGCCCCGCCCGAGCGGATCCGCGGCCGGTTCTACGTGCGCCTCACCGTCCGCGACCAGCCGGGCGTGCTCGCGCGCGTCGCCGCCGCGATGGCCCGCCACCAGGTGAGCATCGCCACCGTGATCCAGGGCCCGTCCGAGCGCGCCCGCGCGGCCTCGCTCGTCCTCACCACCCACGAGAGCGACGAGCGCGCCCTCGCCCGCACGCTGCGGCGCCTGCAGGCGCTGCCCGCCGTCCTCGAGGAGCCGGTGCTCCTCCGCATCGGCGACTTCGCCGCCTGAGATTCTCCCCTCCGTTCATGGCTCGCATCGTCCAGAAATACGGCGGCACCTCCGTGGGTGACGTCGACCGCATCAAGAACGTCGCCGGCCGCATCAAGGCCGCCCGCGAGGCCGGCAACGAGCTGGTGGTCGTCGTCTCCGCCCGCGCCGGCGTCACCAACGAGCTCATCGCCCGCGCCAAGGCCCTGTGCCCGCTGCCCAGCGAGCGCGAACTCGACCAGCTCCTCGCCATCGGCGAGCAGGAGACCATCGCCCTCACCGCGATGGCCCTCCACGGGATCGGCGTCCGCGCCGTCAGCTACACCGGCGCGCAGGCCGGCATCTTCACCGACAAGGTCCACACCAAGGCCAAGATCCGCACGATCAACGCCGCCCCGCTCGAGAAGGACCTCGCTGACGGCAACGTGATCATCGTGGCGGGCTTCCAGGGCATCAACGACGACGGCCAGGTGACCACCCTGGGCCGCGGCGGCTCCGACCTCACGGCGATCGCCCTCGCCGCCGCCATCCAGGCCGACAAGTGCGAGATCTACACCGACGTCGACGGGGTCTACACCGCCGACCCCCGCGTGGTCCCGGCCGCGCGCAAGCTGCCGGAGATCAGCTACGACGAGATGCTCGAGCTCGCCTCACTCGGCTCCAAGGTGATGCAGACCCGCTCGGTCGAGTTTGCCGCCAAGTACGGCGTCATCTTCGAGGTCCGTTCCTCCTTCAACCAAAACCCAGGTACCATCGTGAAACAGGAAGTCGCCTACATGGAGAAGGTCGTCGTCCGCGGCGTTGCCGTCGACAAGGACCAGGCCAAGGTCGTCGTCAGCAGCATCGCCGACAAACCCGGCAGCGCCGCCCGCGTCTTCCGCGCGCTGGCCGAGGCCAACATCAATGTGGACATGATCGTCCAGAACGTGGGCCGTGGCGGGCTCGCAAACCTGTCCTTCACCGTCCCGCTTTCGGAGAAGGACCGCGCCGTCGCCGCCCTTGCGCCCGCCCTCCGCGAGACCGGCGGGGAGGTCGCCTTCGACGAGCGCATCGCCAAGCTCTCGGTCGTCGGGGTCGGGATGCGCACGCACAGCGGGGTCGCCGCCACGCTCTTCGACGCGCTCGCGCGTGCCGGCATCAACCTGGAGCTGATCAGCACCTCGGAGATCAAGATCTCCGTTGTCATTGCCCGGGACCGCGCCGACGAGGCCGCCCGCGCCGCCCACGCCGCCTTCGGCCTCGACGCCGGCGCCTGAGGGACGGACTGATGCGGTTCCTGAGCACCCGCGGGCAGACCCCGCCGCTCGGCTTCAGCGACGCCGTCGCCACCGGCCTCGCGCCTGACGGCGGGCTCTACCTGCCCGAGTCGCTCCCGGACCTCTCGGGCGACCTGCCGCGCCTCGCCGGGCTCGATTATCCGGCGCTCTGCGCGGACTTCCTGGCCCGCTTCGCCACCGATATCCCGCCCGCCACGCTCCGCGCCCTCGTCGCCGCGAGCTACCCGCGCTTCACGCATCCGGACATCGCGCCGCTGCGGACGCTCCGCCCCGGACTGCACGTGCTGGAGCTCTTCCACGGGCCGACCCTCGCCTTCAAGGACTTCGCGCTCCAGTTGCTCGGGGAGCTCTACGGTCACCAGTGCCGCGTCCGCGGCGAGGCGATCAACGTGCTCGGCGCCACCTCCGGCGACACCGGCGCCGCCGCCATCCACGGCCTCCTCGGCCGCCCCGGCACGGCCATCTTCATCCTTTATCCCTTCGGCCGGGTCTCCCCGCTGCAGGAACGCCAGATGGCCTGTACCGGCGCGGCCAACGTCCACGCCCTGGCGGTCGACGGCACCTTCGATGACGCGCAGACCGCGTTGAAGGAGATCTTTGCCGATCAGGACTTCCGGCTGCAGCATCGCCTGTCGGCGGTGAACTCGATCAATCTGGCGCGGATCCTCGCCCAGTGCGTCTACTACCTCTGGGCTTGGCTGCGCCTGCCGCCGGCCGAGCGCGCCACGGCGGAGTTCGTCGTGCCCACGGGCAACTTTGGCAACGTGTTCGCGGGCTGGCTGCTGCGCCGGATGGGCGTGCCGCTCGCCGGCTTCCGGGTCGCCACCAACCAGAACGACATCCTCCACCGACTCTTCACCACCGGGGAGTATCGTCTCGGCCCCGTGCAGCCCAGCCTTGCCCCCTCGATGGACATCCAGGTCGCCTCCAACTTCGAGCGCTTCCTGTATTACGCGGTCGACCAAGATCCGGCCCGGGTGCGCGACGTGATGGCCGCCTTCCGCCGCGACGGCGCCGTGCGCCTCCCGGGGTTCCGCGCCGATGGCCTCCGTGCCTCCCGCGCCACCGATGTCGAGATCCCCGGGCTCATCGCGCGGGTCCACCGCGAGTTCGGCTACGTCGCGGACCCGCACACCGCCTGCGGCTTCCAGGACCTCGCCGCCGACCGGCCCAGCGTTGTCCTGGCCACGGCCAGCCCGGCGAAGTTTCCCGACACGCTGCGTGCCGCCATTGGCCTCGAGCCGGTCCATCCGAGCCTGGAGGCGTTGAAGGCCCGCCCGATCGTCCGCCATCGCTTGCCCGCTGACGCCGGCGCGATCCGCGACTACGTCCGTACCCACGCGGTCCGCTGACGGCGGGAAACAGGTTGCCATCCCGCGCGCCCGGAGTTGCGTCTTGCGGGATGTCCGCCGTCGCCGCCGCGCCCGCTCCTCGTCTCCGCCAGCCCGATTCGGGCGGCCACTTCGGCCGCTACGGCGGCGTGTTCGTCCCGGAGACGTTGATGACCGCGCTGCAGGACCTCGGGGCGGCCTATGCCGTGGCCCGTGAGGACCCGGCCTTCCAGCGGGAACTGCGCCACCACCTGAAGGAATTCGCCGGCCGGCCTACCGAGCTCTACTTCGCCGAGCGGCTGACGGCCCACTGCGGCGGGGCCCGCATCTACCTCAAGCGCGAGGACCTGCTCCACACCGGCGCCCACAAGATCAACAACGCCCTCGGGCAGGCGCTGCTCGCCCGCCGGATGGGCAAGCAACGGATCATCGCCGAGACCGGTGCCGGCCAGCACGGCGTCGCCACCGCCGCGGTCTGCGCCAAGTTCGGCCTCGCCTGCGTGGTCTACATGGGCGCCGTCGACATGGAGCGCCAGGCGCTCAACGTCTTCCGGATGCGCCTGATGGGCGCCGAGGTCCGCGGCGTGGAGGCCGGCCAGAAGACGCTCAAGGAGGCGATCAACGAGGCGATGCGCGACTGGGTGACCAACGTCCGCGGCACCCACTACATCCTCGGCTCGGCGCTCGGATCGCATCCGTACCCGATGATGGTGCGGGATTTCCACCGCGTGATCGGCCAGGAGACGCGCGAACAGATCCTCGCCCGCGAAGGTCGGCTGCCGGACGAGATGATCGCCTGTGTCGGCGGCGGCTCCAACGCCATGGGGTTCTTCTTCGAGTTCCTCGACGAGCCCGGTGTCCGGCTGGTCGGGGTCGAGGCCGGGGGCCGCGGGATCCGCCGCGGCGACCACGCCGCCCGCTTCGAAGGCGGCAAGCTGGGGGTCCTCCAAGGCTGCAAGACGTTCATCCTCCAGAACGACGACGGCCAGATCGAGCTGACCCACTCCGTCAGCGCGGGCCTCGATTACGCCGCGATCGGACCCGAGCATGCCTTCTACCGGGAGCAGGGCCGCATCCAGTTTGCCCATGCCGGCGACGATGAGGTGATGGAGGTATTCCAGCTCTGCTCGCGCCTGGAGGGCATCATCCCCGCCCTCGAGAGCACCCACGCCCTCGTGCACGGCCTCAAGCGCGCCCGCGCGATGCGCCGGGACGAGGTGCTGGTCATCAACCTGTCCGGCCGCGGCGACAAGGACGTCCAGCAGGTGCAGGCCCTCCTCGGCCGCCGCTGATCCGCGATGCGCAGCATGACCGGTTACGGGCGGGCCACCGCCGAGCTCGAGGGGCAAACCCTCACCGTGCAGGTGAGCTCGGTGAACCGCCGCAGCCTCGACCTGACCGTCGGCCTGCCGGAGTCGTGGTCGGCGCTCGAGGCGACGGTGGGGGAAATGGTGCGGGGCGCGGCCAGCCGCGGAAAGGTGCACGTCGACATCGAGGTCACCGGGGATCCCGCGGCGGACCCGGCGGCGTGGGACGACGAGGCGGCCGGGGCGGCGCTGGACCGGCTGCAGGCCTTCGCGCTGCGGGAAAGCGTGGAATTCCGCCCTTCGGCGGAACTGCTCTGGTCCATCCTCAGTTCCCAGCGGCGCGCGCGGCGTCTGCCTTCGCCCGAGGTGGCCGAGCCGGTGGTGCGGGAGGCCTTGGGCGAGGCATTGCGGGGTTTTGCGGCGATGCGAGCCCGGGAGGGCGAGGCCCTGCTGGTCGATTTCATCCAGCGCACCGAGAGCCTGCACCGGCAGCTGGAGGTGATTGCCGCCCGGGCGCCGCAGGTGCCGACGCTGTACCGGGGTCAGCTCCACCGTCGGCTGCGCGAGGCGGGGCTCGAGTTGAATCTCGAGGACGAGCGCGTGCTGCGCGAGATCGCGCTCTTCGCGGACCGCTGCGACATCGCCGAGGAACTGACCCGCCTGCGCAGTCATTTTGAGCAATTTGCCGAGTTGCTGCGCGCGGAGGGGGAAGTCGGGCGTCGGGCGGAATTTCTCCTGCAGGAGATCGGTCGCGAGGTGAACACGATCGGCAGCAAGGCCAACGACCTCACCATCGCGCGCGCCGTCCTCGAGCTGAAGAATGAGCTCGAACGGGTGCGCGAGCAGATGGCCAACGTGGAATAGGCCCGCCCGTTTTCCCCCGGTCCCGCCGGGAAAAAGAGTGGACGCCTGACGGAAGCGGGTTCAGTTCCGAGCCACCCATGAGCGCTACCTTCTACCAGATCCTGCACCTGGTCTCCATCCTGGTGCTGACCGGCTACACGTTCTACGCCTTCGCCGCCCCGCCCGAGACCCGCAAGCGGGTGCTGATGATCACCGGCATCGCCAGCTTCCTCCTGCTCGTTGGCGGCTTCGGCCTGCAGGCCAAGCTCAAGGTGGGCTGGCCGGGGTGGCTCTTCGTGAAGCTCGCCTGCTGGCTCGCCCTGTCGGCCCTCGCGGGCCTGGGGTACCGCCGCCGGGGCGCGGCCGGCGCCCTGGCGATCGCCGCCATCGCGATCGTGTTCGTCGCGGTGCTGATGGTCTACACCCGGCCGTTTTGAGCCGCGGCCCGGCCGGTCCCGCCCGCGCGGGACCGGCGGAGCGCGTCAGCTCCAACGCAGGTCGACGCGCGAGAGCGGCATCTGCCGCACGCGCTTGCCGGTCGCCGCGAAGATCGCGTTGCAGACGGCCGGCGCGACCGGCGGGATCGCCGGCTCGCCGATCCCCGTGGTCGGGTGGTCGGTGGACAGGAAGTGCGTCTCGATCTTCGCCGGCGCCTCCGTGATGCGGATGAGGGGGTACTCGTGGAAGTTCCCCTGCACCACGCGGCCCCGTTCGATGTTGAGCTCCTGCGTCAGCAGCGTGCCGAGGCCGTCCACCACCGACCCCTCCACCTGGTTCTCGGCGCCGCTCAGGTTCACGATCTGGCGGCCGACGTCGCCGCCCGACACGAACCGGTCGACGCGCAGCTGGCCGTCCTTGGAGACCGTCACCTCGGCGACCTGGGCGAAGTAGCCCTGGTGGCTGAAGTGGAAGGCGATGCCGGCGCCGGAACCGCGGGCGAATTTCTTCTTCCCCCAGCCGGCCTTCTCGGCGGTGAACTTCAGGATGTTCCGCATCCGGGCGACGCTGTAGCCGCCGCCCTGCTTGCCCTTGCCGCCGCCCCCGCCGCCGGCGGGCATCTCGTCCCGGGTGCCGAGGAGCTCGAGCCGGAACTCCAGCGGGTCGCGGCCCGCCGCGTGGGCGAGCTCGTCGATGAAGGAGTGGATGACCCAGGAGAAGACGCAGCTGCCCGGGGCGCGCCACGGCCCCATCGGCCATCCGGTGTCGAACATCGTCTGCTCGGCAAGGAAGTTCGGGATCCAGCGCCCGGGGAACTCATCGGCGTTGAGCGATCCGCCGCTGCCCGGCTGGCCGCCTTCGCCGAAGGTGAAGAAGTGGTTCTTCCACGCCGTCACCCGGCCCTGCGCGTCGATGCCCCCCTGCAGGAAATGCAGGCCGCCCGGGCGGTACTGGTCGTGCCGGAGGTCGTCCTCGCGCGACCAGGTCAGCTTCACCGGCGCCGGCACGCGCTGGGCGATCGCGGCCGCCTCGACCAGATAATCGGTGCCGATGCGCCGGCCGAAGCCGCCGCCCGCCCGCGTCAGGTGGAGCGTGATCTTGTCCGCCGGGATGCCGAGTACGCGCGTCACCATCGCGACGCCGTTGGCCGGCACCTGGGTCGGGGACCAGACCTCGAGCTTGCCGTCCCGGAAGTGGGCGGTGGTGTTCTGCGGCTCGAGGTTGGCGTGGGAGATGAACGGGTAGAGGTATTCGGCGGACACCTTCTTCGCGGCGCCGGCGAGCGCTGAGGCGACATCGCCGTCGCGGCGCAGGGTGCGCTGGCCGGGCTCGGCCGCCTTGGCGCGGGCTTCGGCCACGAACTTGTCCCAGCTCTCACCCGCGACCTTGCCCTCGTCCCAGACCACCTTGAGTTGCCGGCGGGCGCTGAAGGCCGCCCACGTGGAGTCGGCGACGATCGCGACGCCCGGGTTCAGCTCCTTCACCTTGCCGTTGCCCTCGAGGATGAAGGCGTCCCTCACGCCGGGGAGCGTCTTGACGAAGTCCAGGTTGGCGCTGACGACCTTGCCCCCGAAGGCGGCGCACTTCTCGTAGACGGCGTACCGCATCCCGGGCAGCTGGAGGTCGAGTCCGAACAGGGGCTGCCCGGTGACGATGCGCGGCGTGTCGACCTGGGCGATGCGGCGCCCGAGCAGCCTGAAGTCCTCGGGCGCCTTGAGGCGGACGTTTTCCTTCGCCGGCACCTCGAGGGTGGCGGCGGTGGCGGCGAGCGCGCCGTAGCCGAGCTTCTTCCCGGAGCGGTGCACCACGGTGCCTTCGACGGCCCGGCACTCGGCGGCGGGAACCTTCCAGGTCTGCGCCGCGGCTTCGACCAGCATCGTGCGCACGGTGGCGCCGAGCAGGTGGAACTGATCGTAGTTGTTGGGCGTCGAGCGGCTGCCCCCGGCGCTCTGGCCACCGTAGAGCTTCTCGTTGAAGTCGCCCTGCTCGATCGTGACGGCCGACCACGGCACCTCGAGCTGCTCCGCGATGATCATCGGGAGGGAGGTCTTCACGCCCTGGCCCATCTCGGGCTGCTTGGAGACAATGGTCACCGCGCCGGAGGGGGCGATGCGGATGAAGGCGTTGGGCCGGAACTCACCGCCGGCCGGGGCGGCGCCGCCGCGGGCGGAGCGGATCTGGAAGGCGAGGGCGAGCCCGCCGCCGGCGAGGCCGGTCAGCTTGAGGAACTCGCGCCGGTTGACGGCGCGCGGGGCGGCGGCGGCGCTCATTGGGCCACCCCCTTCCCGCCGGCGAGGATCTCGCCAGCGCGCTTGATGCCCTGGCGGATGCGGGTGTAGGTGCCGCACCGGCAGATGTTCCCCGCGAGCGCGCCGTCGATGTCCTCGTCGGTCGGCTTCGGGTTGTCGCGCAGCAGCGCCGCCGCGGTCATCAGTTGGCCCGGCTGGCAGTAGCCGCATTGGGCGACGTCGAGCTCGGTCCACGCCTGTTGCAGCGGGTGGAGCTTCCCCGCCGCGGGGGCGAGGCCCTCGATCGTGGTGACCTTCATCCGGCCCACCGTGGAGACGGGCGTCATGCACGCGCGCGTGGGCACGCCGTTGAGGTGGACGGTGCAGGCGCCGCACTGGCCGATGCCGCAGCCGAACTTGGTGCCGGTGAGCTCGAGGTGGTCGCGGAGCACCCAGAGCAGCGGGGTGTCGGGCGCGACGTCCACGGTCCGGTTCGCGCCGTTGACGGTGAGGGTGTACTTCATGCGGGGAGGGGGTGCGGGAAAGGGAGCGCGCGGAGCGGTCGCGGTCAAGCGCCCGCGCGTTCAAAAGGTGTAGGTGGCGCGCACGGTCCAGCCGTGCCGCACCCGGGGCAGCATCCACCGCACGACCTGCCCCGGGGCCACGGCGGAGAAGGGCAGGGATTCCTCCTGGCGGAAGAGGTTCTCGACGTTGAGCTGGACGTCGAGCAGGTGCCCGCGGCGGATGCGGAGCTGGCGGCCGAGCATCGCGTTCCAGACCAGCGCCCCACGGCCCAAAATGGGGGCATTGCCGTTGGCGGCGTCGAAGCCGACCACGGGTGCGCCGCGGTGGTTGGCGCCGATGCCCGCCCGGGCGCTGCGCAGCCAGGCGGGCGCGCCGTCGCCGAAGCGGTAGCTGGTGAAGGCGTTGAACGACTCGCCCGTGAAGGAGAGCGGCGGCTTGCCGTCGCCACGATCGACCAGGTCCAGCAGCGACTGCACGTAGTCGTAGGCGTCGTTGAGGGTGGCCGGCTGCAGGACGAAGTCGCGGCCCGGCGTGTTGTCGCGCGCGCGCACGAACGTCGCCACGGTCGCGCGGGTGCTGTCGAGCGGCGTCGCGTTGCCGTCCCACGCCGCCCGGTTGTCCGCCAGCAGCCCCCGCATGCTGGGGGCCAGGTCGGTGAACGCCAGCCGCGGGCGCGAGTAGTTGAGGGAGACGCTCCAGCCGGGCGCGAGCCGGCCGGTGACCTCGAACTCGGTGCCGCGGCCGTCGGCGGTGACGGTCTCGCGGTACTTCGATTGCCCGACCTGCGTCAGGCCCAGGGCCCGGAGCGTCTCGGGCAACGGGCGGTTGAGGCGCAGCAGGGTGGTGAGGATGTCGTTGATGACCGGCACGCCCTGGCCGCGGACGGAGTTGCTGGTGACGTCGTGGAACTGGTCGTAACCGCGGTTCCGGTAGGTGCTGGCGCTGGCGTAGAGGCGGCCGCCGAGGAGGTTCAGGCGCACCGCGTAGTCGCGGCCCTGGCCGCGGCTGGGCACGAGGAGCCGGTCGTAGATGTCGGTGAAGTTGCTCTGGGGGAAGACGCTCTGCGACTGGTTGTAGGCGAAGGCGAGCCAGGGCAGCGGGGTGACGACGGCGCCGGCGGTCCGGGTGGCGCCGTCGTAGGCGGCGACCGTGGCCGGATCGAACTGGTGGGGGCGGACGAGCCAGAGGTTGGTGGAATTGGGGACCCGTTCGCCGCCGAGCGAGGCGTTGTTGTTCTCGATCCGTTCCCGGCGGTAGCCGGCGGTGAGCACGAGGCGGTCGCGGCTGAAGCGGCTCTGCGCGGCGAGCATCAGGCTGCGGCTGACGGTCTGGTTCCACGGGTAGGAGTTGTTCCAGAGGAAGCGCGCCTGCATCCCGGGACCGTCGGGGATGGGGTTGGCCCACGGGTCGAGGGCGCCGCGCTGGCCGCCGGGGCGGGAGAAATCAAGGTAGGTGCGGCGCAGGATGATGTTGGTCGCCGAGTCGATGGGCTGCGCGTTCCCCGGCGCGGCGTTGTACTCCGCGACGACGCCGTTGCCGAAGAGGTTGTCGTTGTGCTGCCACGAGGCGGCGGCGCTGTGGCGGCCGAGCCAGGGGTGGCGGCGGGTGAGGTCCAGCTCGGTCCCGAGCGTGGCGCGGAATGACTCGCTCCGCTGGTCGAAGAGCTGCTGTACCGTCTGGCTCTGCACGTAGGGCTGTCCGACGAAGGGGTTGGCGCGGGCGATGTCGGGCAGGAGTGTGCCCGGGTTGCGGCCCGCGGCGATGACGGAGTCACCGTCGGCGAAGTAGGCGCCGGGCAGGACCGGGTTGGGATCGCCGATGGCATTGGCGGAGGGCTGGGTGAAGCCGCGGTTGTATCGCGTGCGGTTGTAGCCGAGCTCGAGGTTGAAGGGGCCCAGCCGCTGGTCGATGAACAGGGACCACAGGGTGTACTCGTAGTTCGCGTCGCGGCCCGGGCCGGACAGGTAGGCGTTGGCCGGGAGCACGCGGCCGTAGAAGGGATCGTCGACGGTGCCGCCCGCGGGCGCGGCGCCGCCGCTGACCGTCTCCCAGAAGCCGGTCGGCTGCGAGCCGGTGAGGTCGGGCCGCATGTCCGCCCCGGTGGTTGAGACGCGGAAGGGCCGGTCGCGCACCTGCGGCGCGTAGATCACCTGCAGGGTGTTGGTCGAACGCAGGATCCCCGGAGCGGGATTCGTCCCCGGCAGCAGCGGGTTGCCCGCCCGCGGTGCCCCCGCCAGCACCCAGCGGGAATAGCCGAAGTCCGCGTGCGGGAAGTTGCCGCCCATCACCTGGTCGCGTTGCAGGTGCTCCACCGCGGCGCGGACCTGCGTGGTCGGCCGCGGCTGCCAGGTGGCAGCGAGGGCGAGGCCCTTCTGCCGCAGGCCCTCGAACTCAAACCAGCCCTGCCGCTCCTCCCAGACCGCGTTGGTGCGCAGCGCCAGCTGGTCCCGGCGCAGGGGGAAGGCCAAGTCCAGCTCGGTCCGGCGCTTCGCGTTGTCGCCGACGGTGAGGGTCGCCGTCTGCCGCCGCGCGTTCAGCACGGCCCGCTTCGACGTCAGGTTCAGCGCGCCGCCCGGGCGGCCGGCCCCGAACAGGATCGAGTTCGGCCCGCGGCTCACGTCCGCACGGTCCACGTTGAACCGGTCCGAGGCCAGGATCCCGCGGCCCTCCACCATGTTCGGCAGGTAGTCGCGCGAGATCACCGACTCGGTGAAGCCGCGCACGGTCGCGCGCACGTCGAACGCCTGCTGCACGCCGCCGCCCGGATCGCTGCGCTCGTGCTCCGTGTTCAGCGAGTACTTCAGCATGTCCATCACGTTCTCCGCCCCGATGTCGTCGAGGAACTCCTTGGTCAGCACCGACACCGCCGCCGGCGTGTGCAGCAGGCTCGAGTTCATCCGGGTGCCGGACAGGGTGTTGGCGGCCCGGTACCCCTCGTCGCCTTCCGTCGAGACGATGAAGGGGGAGAGGTTGACGACCTCGCCCGGGGCGGCCGGCGGGGTGGCGCCGGGCATCGGGAAGGGGGCGAGGGCGGCGAGCAGGAGGAGGGCGGCGGTCCGCGGGGTGGGGCGGGGGAGGGGCATAAGGGGTCGGGCGCGGGGCGGAGCGCCTCGCTGGCGGCGTAGCGAAGGAGGGGGAGTCGCCGCGGTCAAGCGGAGGCCGGGGAGTGGGTTTGACGCGGGCCGCAGGGCGACGTTGGGATCTAGGCACCCGCCCCGATGCCCTTTTCCCGCCGTCGCTTCACCCTCGGTGCCCTCGCCTGGTTCGCCGCGAGCCGCGGGTCGGCCGCGCCGCTGGCCGGGTGGGAACGCGGGGTGGCCGCCGCCGACCTGCGCGGGTTACGACGGGAGCCCGCGGCGGATGCCGGCACCGTGCGTTTGGTGGGACGGCCCGCTCCGGGCCCGGATGCGCCGCCGGCGCCCGCCTATGCGTGGGCGACCTTCCCCGCACCGCCGGGTGGTTGGGACCTCTCCCGCCGCACGGTCCTGAGCGCGCGGGTGACGAATCGCGGGGCGGAACCGGCCGAACTCATCCTGTGGGCGGTCGGTGCGAGTGGCTGGGACGCGGTGCCGGCCGCCACCCGTCTCGCGCCGGGCGAGAGCTGCGTGCTGGAGTGTCCGCTGCGCGAGGCGTTCCCGGATGGCACGCCCAAGCTTGATCCGGGCCGGGTCGCGGCCCTCGAACTGATCCTGCGGGGCCGGCCACGCGGGCCCGTCGCCCTCGAGATCAGCGCAGTCCACGCCGCGGGGGATGCGCCGGCTTGGGTGGCGCCCGCGGGTCGGGTGGCGGTGCCGGAGGTCACGGATCAGGCTCCCGCGCCGGGGCGGCGGGTCCGGGTGCGCCTGGCGGGGGAACGCCAGCCGGCGCTGTATGCGGTGCTGCACCTGCCGGCCGACTGGACGCCGGGCCGCCGCTGGCCGCTCGTGGTCGAGTACCCAGGCAACCTCTTCCACGTGCCGGGCTGCCGTTCCCCCGGGCTGCCTGAGCAGGGCGTGATCGCCGCCGGGATGACCCTGGGCCGCGGTGCGATCTGTCTGGGCCTGCCGTTCGTTGAGCGCCGCTGGGGTCGGATCGCGGAGCATGGCTGGGGCAATCCCGACGAGACCGTGGCCTACGCCCTCGCGATGCTGGCGCAGGTGCGGGACGACTGGGGCGCGGATCCCGCCAACACCGTCCTCACCGGTTTTTCGCGGGGCGCATTGGCGTGCGGCTACATCGGCCTGCGCGACGACCGGATCGCGGCGTGGTGGAAGGGGTTCCACGCCTGCCAGCACTACGACGGCGATGGCTGGAACGGCGCGACGTGGGCGGGGGCGATGGCGAGGGCGCGGCGGTTCCGCGGGCGCTCGGTGTTCCAGACCGACAACTCCGCCGAACGCTTCCAGCCGCTGATGGACGCGATGGGCGTGCCGGCGACCTTCGTGCGCTCGGGCTTGGGCGCGCACGCCACCGCGATGTTCCTCGATGATCGTCCCTCCACGCGCCAGCTCCGGGCCTGGTACCGCGACCTGATCGGGTAGGTCCTCGAGGCGGAACTCCGGCGGCCAGGTCCCGCCCACTATCCACTACCCACTACGCACTACCTACTACGCGCTACTTCCCGCGCCCGCCCGCCCCAGCACCCACGCCACCACCTGCTCGTCGCTGGGCTCGCGCCAGACCAGGCTCAGGAACTCGGCGGGCAGGATCCCGCGCTCGCGGAAGAAACGGCGGTCGCCGCCGCAGCAGAACATCAGCGACGGGGGCAGTTCGCCGCGCAGCTTCGCCCGCGCCTTCGGGATCAGGCGGGGCAGCCACGCCACGCCGCGGACCGCATCGGCCTTCGCCGGCAGCCGGTCCGGGTCGAGCACCTGGCCGGAAGGGCGTGCACCCTGCGCGTTGAGGAAGTAGTCGCGCCGCACCAGCTCGATCGCCAGGGCCAGTTCGGGTCCCGGTTCGCCGGACGCGGTGAAGTCCTCCGCGTAATCGAGCAGGTTTTGGGCGGACATGCCGTTGGCCGCCAGCCAGGCCTCGTCCGCGGGCGCAAGCAGGCCGGCGGCGGTGCGGTGGCCCGCGGCGTAGCGTTGCGCGGCGAGGTCGTGCAGGGCGCGGAAGCGGGTGGGAAAGGCGTAGTGGTCCATGGGCGGAAGGGAGCGGCCGGGCGGCGGCCTCAGAGCACGACGAGGTCGTTGCGGTGGACGACCTCAAGGCGGCGTCGTCCGGGGTAAAGCCGGGCCAGCTCGTCGCCCTGCCGGCCCGCGAGGCCCCCGATCTCCTCGCGGCCGAAGCCCGCCTTGCCGCGGGCGAACACGTGCCCGTCCGGTCCGGCGATGTTCACGATGTCCCCGGCCGCGAACTCGCCCTCCGCGCCGGTGACGCCGACCGCGAGCAGGCTGCCGCCGCGTTCCCGGAGCGCGGGGACGGCGCGGGCGTTGACGCGGAGTGTGCCGGCGGGGCGCTGGAAGTGGGCGAGCCACCGCTTCCGGGCCTCCAGGGGCAGGCCGCTCGGGACAAAAAACGTGCCCGGCCCCTGTCCGCTGAGGAGGCGGGCGAGGATGCGCGGTTCCGCGCCGCTGGCGATGAACACCCCGCAGCCGGCGCGCGTGGCGAGGCGGGCCGCGGAGATCTTGGAGACCATCCCGCCGACGGCTGTCTCGCTGGTGGTGCCGCCCGCCATCGCCTCGATCTCGGGCGTGATGCGCTCAACGACGGGCACGATCTGACCGGTGCCGCGCAGGTCGATCAGGCCGGGGGCGGTCGAGAGGATGACCAGGTGGTCGGCCTGGATGAGGCTGGCGACGAGGGCGGAAAGCGTGTCGTTGTCGCCGAATTTGATTTCGGCGGCGCTGACGGTGTCGTTCTCGTTGATCACCGGGATCGTGCCGTAGGCGATCAGCTGGCGGAGGGTGGCCTGGACGCCGAGGAAGCGGGAGCGGCCGCGCAGGTCCTCGTGGGTGAGCAGCACCTGGGCGGCCGTGAGGCCATGGGGGTCCAGCCCGGCCTGCCAGACCTGCATCAGGCGGGATTGACCGATCGCGGCGCACGCCTGCTTGCGGGCGAGCTCGCGCGGGCGACGCTCCAAGCGGAGGGCGCCCATCCCGAGTCCGACGGCGCCGGAGGACACGACGACCACCGCGGTGCCGGCGGCGCGGAGGGCGGCGAGTTCGGCGCACACCGCGGCGATGCGGCCCTGGTCCAGCTGGCCGACCCCGGACGTGAGCACGCCGGTGCCGAGCTTGACCACCAGGCGCCGCGGCGGGCGGGCGGCGGAAGGAAGGGCGGGACTGGCCGTCATCCGCGCGGGCTCAAACCGTCAGCAGCTCCTTCTCCTTGTGGGCAAGGTGGCTGTTGATGTCGGCGATCGCCTTGTCGGTGGCGGTCTGGATGTCCTTCTCGAGCCGCTTCTGCTCGTCCTCGGGGAGCTTGGCCTTCTTGCCCTGTTCGAGGGAGTCGCGGCGGACGTTGCGGACGTGGACCCGGCCTTCCTCGGCGAGGCGGTGGGCATTCTTGACGAACTCCTGGCGCCGCTCGCGGCTCATCTCCGGGAGGGGGACGCGGATCGTCTTGCCATCCGGGATGGGGTTGAAGCCGAGGTTGGCATCGATGATGCCCTTGGTGATCGCCTTCACCAGGCTGACGTCCCAGGGTTGGATTTGGATCAGGCGGGCGTCCGGGGTGGAGATGGCCGCGCACTGCTTGAGCGGGACCATCGAACCGTAGGCCTCGACCGTGACCGACTCGATCATGGCGGGCGTGGCCTTCCCGGTGTGGATGGCGCTGAACTCGTGGAGCGTGTGGTCCACGGCCTTCTTCATGCGGGCGGTGGCGTCGGTGAGGATGGGATGGGACATAAGCGGAGGCTCAGTTGCAGACCAGGGTGCCGATCTTCTGGCCGGAGATCGCCTTGCGGATGGCGTGTTCGTCGTGGAGGTCGAAGACGAGGATCGGCACGTTGTTGTCCATGCAGAGGGAGAAGGCGGTGGAATCCATCACGTTGAGGCGCTGCTTGAGGGCATCGATGAACGTGAGGTGGTCGTAGCGGACGGCGTCGGCGTGCTTCTTCGGATCCTTGTCGTAGATCCCGTCGACCTTGGTGGCCTTCATGATGATGTCGGCCTTCATCTCCGAGGCGCGGAGCGCGGCGGTGGTGTCGGTGGAGAAGTAAGGGTTGCCGGTGCCGGCGACGAAGATGACCACGCGGCCCTTCTCGAGGTGGCGGACCGCGCGGCGGAGGATGAACGGTTCCGCGATCTGGTTCATCGGGATGGCGGACTGCACGCGGGTGCTGACGCCCATCTTCTCGAGGCAGTCCATCAGCGCGAGGCCGTTGATGACCGTGGCGAGCATCCCCATGTAGTCGCCGGTCAGGCGGTCGACGCCGCGCTTCTCGCCGTTGAGTCCGCGGAAGATGTTGCCGCCGCCGATGACCACGCAGACCTGGACGCCGAGCTGGTGGATCTCGCGGACCTGGCTGCACACCTGGAAGAGGGTGTCGCTGTCGATCGGGTCGCCCGACTTGCCCCCGCGGAGCACCTCGCCGGAGAGCTTGAGGATGACCCGTTTGTACTTCAGGGCGGAGCCCGCGGTCTTCGTTTCGCGCATGGAAGGCGAGGAAACGCCCGGGCAAAAAGCGCGTCAATGCCCGAGATGCGCCGCGTCCCCTCGGCGCTTGCCCTTGCCGCCGGCGCCCCCCACAAGGTCGCGGCCGATGATCTCCATCCGCGTCCAGCAGCTGACCAAGCGCTTCGGGGCCGTCACCGCCCTGCAGCACCTCGACCTGGCCATCGCGCCCGGGGAGCTGTTCTTCCTGCTCGGTCCCAGCGGGTGCGGCAAGACGACCCTGCTGCGCAGCCTCGCCGGCTTCTACTTGCCGGAGGAGGGAAGTATTTTCTTCGGGGATGAGGACGTGACCCGCCTGGCGCCGCACAAGCGGAACACGGGGATGATGTTCCAGAGTTACGCCCTGTGGCCGCACCTGAGCGTGGCGGAAAACGTGGCCTTCGGGCTGGAAGAGCGGCGGGTGCCGCGGGCGGAGATCAACCGGCGGGTGGGCGAGGCCCTCGCATCGGTGCGGATGGAAGCCTACGCCGCGCGCCGGCCGAACGAACTCTCCGGCGGCCAGCAGCAGCGGGTGGCGCTCGCGCGCGCCCTGGTGATCCGGCCGCGCTGCCTGCTGCTGGACGAGCCGTTGTCGAACCTCGACGCCAAGTTGCGGCTGGAGATGCGGGCGGAGATCCGCCGGGTGTGCAAGGAGGCGGGGCTCACGACGGTGTACGTGACGCACGACCAGAAGGAGGCGCTGTCGGTGTCCGACCGGATGGCGATCCTTGACGGCGGGCGGATCTTGCAGGTGGGGGCGCCGCGCGAGGTGTACCGGCGGCCGGTGTGCCGGGTGGTCGCGGACTTCATCGGCGAGACGGACTTCATTCCCGGGACGCTGCGGGGCCTGGCGGACGGTTGGGCGCACGTGGAGACGCCGGTCGGGCCGATGCGGGGCGTGCTGGGGGACCCCGCGGCGCGGCCCGCGGCCGGCTCGGTCGTGACCGTCTCGGTGCGGCCGGAATGTTGGGTGCTGAGCCGGGAGGCGCCGGCGGCCAACGCGGTGCGCGGCCGGATCGGGGCCTCGGTCTACCTCGGGGAATTCGCGCAGCACGAGCTCATCGCCGGGGACCTGAACCTGAAGATCGTCGAGCTCAATCCGCGCTTCCTCGATCAGCCGGACCGCGGCGAGGTCTACGCGGGGGCGGATCCCCTTGACGTGGTGGTGCTGACGGCCTGAAGGCGACCGCGATGAAGCGCTTCGCCCTGCTCCTGGCGCTGGCGGCCATCGTGGCGCTGCCCTTCGCGCTGCGGCCGACCCGCCCCGCGCCGGGTTCCGCCGACGACACGCTCGTGGTGATCACGCCGCACAACGAGGCGATCCGGCACGAATACGGGCGGGGCTTCGCCGCCTGGTACCGGGAGCGGACCGGTCGGACGGTCGCGCTGGATTGGCGGATCGTCGGCGGCACGAGCGAGATCGCGCGCTTCCTGGAAGGCGAGTATGCGGCCGCCTTCGAGCAGCATTGGACCCGGCGGCTCGGTCGGCCGTGGAGCCTTGAGGTGCAGGCGGCCTTTGCCAACCCGCGGCTGCCCGCGGAAGCGCCGGCGGCCGCCCGGGAGGCCCGCGCGGCGTTCCTTGCCTCTTCCGTCGGCTGCGGCATCGACGTCTTCTTTGGCGGCGGGACGTACGACTTCGAGCGGCAGGCGCAGGCCGGCCGGTTGGTCGACGCGGGCCTCGCGGCGCGTCGGCCGGAGTGGTTCCGCGATGAGGCGATCCCGGCCGCCTTCGCCGGCGAGACCTTCCGGGATCCGCAGGGGCGGTGGATCGGCACCGTGCTCAGTTCGTATGGGATGATCTTCAACCGCGATTCCCTGCGCCGCCTGGGCTTCGACCGTGCGCCGGCGCACTGGGAGGACATGGCGGATCCGCGACTCGTGGGCGAGGTGGCCCTCGCGGATCCGACCAAGAGCGGGTCCGTGGCCAAGGCCTTCGAAAACATCATCCAGCAACAGATGCAGCGGCGCCTCACCGCGCTGCGGCGGGAGCGGCCGGGCGGGGACGCCGCCGCCCTCGAGGCGGAGGCGGTGCGGGAGGGTTGGAGCGCGGGCCTGCGCCTGCTGCAGCGGATCGGCGCCAACGCGCGCTACTTCACCGACACCTCCCAGAAGCCGCCGATCGACGTCGCCGCCGGCAACTGCGCGATCGGCCTCTGCATCGATTTCTACGGACGCCAGCAGGAGGAGGCCGTCCGCCGCCGCGACCGTTCGGACCGCGTGGGTTACGTCTCGCCCGTGGGGGGTTCCACCGCCTCGGTGGATCCGATCGGCCTGCTCCGCGGCGCGCCACACGCGGAAGTCGGGCGACGGTTCATCGAGTACACGCTTTCCCTGGAGGGGCAGCGACTGTGGAACTACCGCCCCGGCGTCCCCGGCGGTCCCGAACGCTTCGCCCTGCGCCGCCTGCCCGTGCGGCGGGAATTCTACGCCGAGCCGGACGCCGCGGCGCGCCGGAGCGACCCGGAGGATGCCCCTTACGGGATTGCCGAGCCCCTCGTCTACCGCGACGCCTGGACGGGCCGCATCTTCCGCGAGATGTCCCTCATCATTCGCGTGATGTGCCAGGATACCCACGTCGAGCTCCGCCGCGCGTGGCGGGCCCTGCAGGAGGCGCCCGCGCCGCAACGGGACGCGGCGCTCGCGGTGCTGCAGGACGTTTCCCGCGTGGCCTACGACCGCGTCCTCGCCGACGTGCGCCCGCGCCTCGCGGCCCGCAACAAGGTCGAGGAGGTCCGCCTGGCGGCGGAACTGGCGGCCTTCTTCCGCGCCAATTACCTCCGCGCGGAACGGATTGCGCGCGGCGAAGACCCGATTTAGGCTTCGATTCCCAATGCCCCTCTTGCAGTTGCGCCGCGGCGTCCTCCCCGCATTCGCCATCTCGTTCCTCCACGCCGGCGCTCCCGGCGAATGGCCGGAATTTCGCGGCCCCACCGGCCAGGGCCGCAGCGCCGCCCGCGGCCTTCCCGTGGAGTGGTCCGAGACGCGCCACGTCGCTTGGGTCGCGCCGATCCCGGGCGCCGGCTGGTCCTCGCCCGTGGTCAGCGAAGGACGGGTGTTCCTCACCTCGGGCCTGCCCCGGGCCGCGGGCGGTGCCTCGCTCCACGTCCTTGCCTTCGAGGCGGCGACGGGCCGCGTGATCTGGGATCGGGAGGTCTTCGCCGGTCCCGGCATCGAGGCCCAGCCGCTCCACCGGAAGAACAGCCCCGCGAGCCCCACGCCCTTGCTCGCGGACGGCCGGGTCTACGTCCATTTCGGCCACCACGGCTCCGCCTGCCTCGATCGCGACGGCCGCGTCCTCTGGCGCAACAGCGACGTGCGGTACGATCCCGTGCACGGCAACGGCGGTTCCCCGGTGCTGGCGGGCGACCTGTTCATCTACCACGCCGACGGCGCGAAGGATCCCTTCGTCGTCGCGCTCGACCGCAAGACCGGGGCCGAGCGCTGGCGGACGGCGCGGTCGGTGCGCCCGAAGCAGACCTTCTCCTTCGCCACGCCGCTGCTGGTGGGCGAGGGGAGCGGCGCGCAGCTGATCAGCCCCGCGAGTGGCGCGGTCGCGGCCCTCGACCCGCGGGACGGCCGCGAGCTCTGGCATGTCCGCTACGGCGCGGGCTTCTCGGTGGTGCCTCGTCCGGTGACGGGACACGGCCTGGTCTTCGTCGCCACGGGCTATGCCCGGGCCGATTTGTTGGCGATCCGGCTCGGGGGGGCCGGGGACGTCACCGACACCCATGTCGCCTGGCGGACGACCAAGGGTGCGCCGCTGACGCCCTCGCTGGTGCTCGACGGGGATGAATTGTACGGGGTCTCGGACATGGGCGTCGCGACCTGCTGGGACGCGCGCACGGGCAACGTGCACTGGCAGGAGAAACTGGAGGGCGGCTACTCGGCTTCCCCGCTGCTGGCGGACGGGAGGATTTATTTTCAGAACGAGAACGGCCTGGGCACGGTGTTGGCCACGGGCCGCGAGTTCCGGAGGCTGGCGACCAACCCCTTGGGTGAGCGCACGCTCGCGTCCTATGCGGTGACGGGGCGCGCCCTGCTGATCCGTACGGAGAGCCGGCTTTACCGGATCGAGAACCCCTAGAGGCCCGCGATCGCGCGGGCGAACGCGGCTTGGTCCGGAGCCCGGTAGAACGAGGTCCCGGCGACGAACGTGTCGGCCCCGGCGGCCCGGCATTCGGCGGCGGTGGCGAGGTCGATGCCCCCGTCGACCTCGAGGCGGAACCGGAGGCCGCGCGCGGTCCGCCATGCGTCGAGCTCGCGGAGTTTCGCTAGCATCTCGCGGCGGAAGGGCTGGCCGCCGAAGCCGGGCTGCACCGTCATCACGAGCACCAGGTCGACCTCGGCCAGAAACGGGTCCGCGGCCGCGGCGGGCGTGTCCGGGTTGAGCGCCAGGCCGGTCTGGCAGCCGAGGGCCCGGATCCGCGCGAGGGTGACGTGGCGATCGCCCGGGGGCTCGACGTGGACGGTGATGAGATCGGCACCGGCGCGGGCGAAGGGCTCCAGGTAACGGTCCGGCTCGGCGAGCATCAGGTGGGTGTCGAAGTAGAGCTGGCAGCCGGTGCGGCGGAGCGCGGCGAGCGTTTCCGGCCCGAAGGTGAGGTTCGGGACGAAGGCGCCGTCCATCAGGTCGAGGTGAAGCCAAGGGGCGCCGGCGCTGGCGGCGTTGGCGGCGCTGGCGGCGAGGTGGGCGTGGTCGCCGGCGAGCAGGGAGGGGGCGAGGATCGCGGCATGCACGGCGGGAGCGGAGCCCGCGCCGGCGCGGCGGGCAAGGCTGAACCCCGTGCTGAACGGCCTTGGCGCGGTGGCCCCCGCCGTGCTAGCTCGAGGCCATGCCCTGTCGCGCGCTCCTGCTTGTCGCCCCCCTTTTGACCTTTCCGGTGCTGGCCGCCGCGGCCGCCTCCGGCCCCGCCTGGCACGTGTTCCTCGGCACCGGCGGCCCCGGCGCGAAGGGCATCTACCGCGCAGGGTTCGACCCCGCGACGGGCAAGCTTGGCCCCGCGGAACTCGCGGCCGAGGTGGGCAACGCGGGGTTCCTCGCGGTCCACCCGGACGGCGACAAACTCTACGCCACGGCGACCCTGGGGGGCGCGCCGGGCGCCGCGGCCTACCGCATCGCGAGCGGGGGCGCGCTGACGCTGATCAACTCCGCGCCGACGGGCGATGGCGGCGCCGCGCACATTGCCGTCCACCCTTCCGGCCGCTTTGCCGCCACGGCGCAGTACGGTGCGGGTTCGGTGGCGGTCTTCCCGCTCGGCGAGGGCGGCCGCCTCGGCGCCGCCGTGGTCCACCGCCATACCGGCGGCTCCCGCGTCGTCGACCGGCGGCAGGACAGCCCGCACCCGCATTATGTCGGCTGGTCGCCGGACGGTCGTTTTGCGCTCGTGCCCGACCTTGGCTTGGACGCGATCGTGATCTACCGGGTGTTGCCGGCGGCCCCGTACCTGGAGCGCCACGGGCTTGCCGCGGGCCCGGCGGGCGGCGGGCCGCGCCACCTGAAGTTTTCGCCGGACGGGCGCTTCATCTATCTGCTCAATGAGCTGAGCCTGGCCCTGAGCACCTTCGCGTGGGACGCGGCCGCGGGCACGGCCCGGCTGCTCGGCACGGTGCCCTCGCTCAGCGAGGCGGCGAAGGCGGGCGAGGCCTTCAACTCGGGGGCCGAGATCGTGCTCCATCCCGAGGGGCGCTTCGGTTATTTCTCCAACCGCGGCCACGACTCGGTCTCGGTCTACCGGCTCGATCCCGCGACCGGCGCGGCCGAGGTGATCCAGGTGCAGCCGGTGCGCGGCGCGTTCCCCCGCAACATCAACCTCGCGCCGGGCGGCGGCTGGCTGCTGGCCGCGGGGGCGGACTCGAACACCGTGGCGGTGCACCGCGTCGATTCCGCGACGGGCCGGCTGACCTATCCGACCAAGGGAGTCATCAACGTGCCGGCTCCGATCTGCATCGTGTTCACTCGGCCCTGAACGGCGGCGGCGCGCGATGCAGCTGCGTCTCCAGCGTAGCTCCCTGATCGACCAGGTCTGCGCGGCCCTGCGCGAGGGGCTGCGGGCCGGCGGGTGGCCGGAGTGGCTGCCGGGGGAACGCCGCCTGTGCGCCGAACTCGGGGTCGGCCGCAATTCGCTGCGGGCGGGCCTGCGGCGGCTTGCCGCCGAGGGGATGATCGCGATCGTCCCGGGCCAGGGAACCCGTCGCCTCGCGCGGATTCGGGCCACGGCGCCGGAGCCCCCCCGGATCGTGACGCTGCTTTCGCCGGTGTGCCTGGAGCAGCTGCGGCCGCAGCAGGGCCTGTGGATCGACGCCTACCGGGGAATGCTGGCCGAGGCGGAGTGCCGCCTGCGGTTCGTCGTCCTGGCGCCGGGGTTGCGCGCCTCCCCGGCGGCCGCGCTCCCGCGGCTGCTGCGGCAGGAGACATCGGGTTGCTGGGTGCTGGTGCGATCCAGCGCCGCGGTGCAGGCGTGGTTCCAGCGGCAGGGTTTGCCCTGCGTGGTGGCCGGCTCGTGCCACGAGGGGATCCAGCTGCCTTCGGTCGATCTCGACTACCGGGCCCTGTGCCGGCACGCGGCGCTTGCGCTCCTGCGGGCCGGACACCGCCGGATCGCGCTGCTTTCGCCCCGCGAGGGAGCCGCCGGCGACCTGCGTGGGGAGGAAGGGTTCCGCGAGGGAGCCGGAGGGTTCCCGGAGCCGGTCGAATCCTCCGTGGTGCGGCACGGGCCTGGCCCGGCCGATCTGGCGCGCGTCCTCCGCCGGATGTTCAACGCCGCCCGCCCGCCGACGGGCGTACTGATCAGCGAATCCTACGCCTACCTGACGGCTTGCAGCGTGCTGGCGCAGCTGGGGCGTCGGATCGGCACGGACGTGTCGCTGCTCTGCCGGGACGAGGATCGTTTCCTCTCCTATCTCGAGCCCGAGCCGGCGCGGTACGTGGCTGATCCGCTGCACTTCGCCCGGCGGCTCGCCCGGATCACCGGGGATCTCCTCGCGGGGCGGGCGGTGCCGGTCGGCGCTCGCCCGCTGCTGCCCCGGCTGGTGCGGGGAGCCTCCCTCGGGTCGCCGCCGGACGGGTGAGGGCGGCGTGGGCGCGCGCGCGGTGGAGCGCGCTTGCCCCGGGCCGGCGAACCGGTTGGCTCGCACGCGTGGACAAGGACGGATCCCCAGCCTGCTGCGGCCCGGGG
>JBMTAG010000005.1:0-76200 GCA_049428505.1 Opitutaceae bacterium
CCCCCCCGGACTCCACCGTGAATCCCCGCCAGCTCCAGACCCTCGCCCGCAAGCACGGCACTCCCCTGGTGGTCATTGATCACGCCGTGATCCGCCGCAACTACGCCGCCTTCCGGAAGCATTTTCCGAAGGTGCAGGCCTACTACGCCGTGAAGGCGAACGCGGAGCCGGCGATCATCCGCACGCTCTACCAGGCCGGGGCCAGCTTCGACGTGGCGTCGCTGCCGGAGTTCATGCTGGTCTACCAGAACATCCGGAAACTGCCGGCGCGGGAGCGGCAGCAGTTCATCTGGGACAAGATCATCTACGCGAACCCGACGAAGCCCCGCCAAACCTTGGAGGCGCTGAACCGCTACAAGCCGCTGGTCACCTTCGATAACCTCACGGAATTGCGGAAAATCCGCCGCTACGCGCCGGACGCCGGCGTCGTCCTGCGGCTGCGGGTGCCCAACACCGGCTCGGTGGTGGAACTCTCGTCCAAATTCGGCTGCGAAGCCTCCGAGGCGGTGGACCTGTTGGTCGCGGCGGCCGATCTCGGCCTCGTGGCCGAGGGCGTGAGCTTTCACGTCGGCAGCCAGTGCTGCAATTTCGAGAATTATGTCCAGTCGCTGAACCTGGCGGCGGCCGTGATGGCGGAGGCCCGCAGCCGCGGCCAGCCGATGAAGATCCTCGACATTGGCGGCGGGTTCCCCGCGCCGTACCACCGCGACGTCCCGCCCATCGAATTGCTGGCCCGGAAGATCAATGCGGAGATCGACCGGCTCTTTCCGCGGGATGTGGAGATCATCGCGGAGCCGGGGCGGTACATGGTGGCCAACGCCGCGATGTCTGTGGCGAGCGTGATCGGCAAGGCGCGCCGGGACGGCAAGCCCTGCTACTACATCGACGACAGTGTCTACCACACGTTCTCCGGCATCATCTTCGATCACTGCAAGTACCCGCTGCAGGCCTTCCGGAAGGGACCGAAGGAGATTTGCGCGGTCTTCGGTCAGACCTGCGACGGGCTCGATGTCCTTTCGCTTTCCGAGGAACTGCCCGGGTTGGAGTTGGACGACCTCGTGTACGCCGAAAACATCGGCGCCTACAGCAACGCTTCGGCGACCTGGTTCAACGGGTTTCCTCCCGCCCAAGTCGTGCACGTCAACGTGGCCCCGGCGGCCCGCCGCTGACCGTCTCCCCCGGCGAGCCCCGGCGTTTCCGGAACTTCTGGTTCCAGACCGCGAGGAGCACCGCGCCTGCGATCACGTCCACCGCGCCGGTGAGCACTCGGGCCGGCAGGGGGACCGGGCGCGCAAGGGTCAGGAGCGCGAGTCCGGCGAGGACCAGGCTGATGCCTAGCCAAAGGAGGCGCGCACCGAGCCGGCGACGGGAATCAGGGTTCTCCGCGGGATTCAAGGCGCGAGGGGCAGGCGGATGCGCATGGTCGTACCCGTCTCTCCGGTGCGCAGCAGGTGGATGTCGCCGTGATGGGAGCGGAGGATGCGCTTGGCGATGGCGAGGCCCAGGCCGGTCCCATCCGGGCGGCCGGAGAGAAAGGAGTCGAAGATCCGTGATTGGAGCGATTCGGGCACGCCGCCCCCGGTGTCCTCAACGTCGAGGGTGACGGCGGGGGTGGCCGGATCCACGTCCGCGCGCAAGGTGATGGTTCCGCCCGCGGGCATCGCCTGCGCCGCGTTCAGCAGCAGGTTGAGCAGCACCTGCTGCAATTGCCCCTTGTGGCCCTCCACGAAGAGCGGGCGGGCGGGCGCCGGGAACTCCACCGTCACCTTCTGCTGGGAGAATTTGAGCCGGACCAAGGCCAGGGTGTCGGTGATCACGTCCGTCAACGGCCAGCGCGAGTGGAGGTTGGACGGTGCCTGCGCGAAGCCCAGGACGCGGGTAACGATGGCTTCCAGCTGCACCAATTTCTCGTCGATCACCCTTTGATCGGTCCGGCGCGGGTCGCCCTCCGGGTAGTCGAGCCGGAGGCTGCCCTGATAGAGCAGCTTGATGACGGTGAGCGGATTCCGGATCTCGTGCGCAATTTCGGCGGCGAGGAGTCCCAGCGTGGTCAGCCGCTCGTTGCGCCGGAGCGCGTCCTCCGTCTGGAATACCCGGGAATACAGGCGGGCGTTCTGCACGGCGACCGCTCCGAGGGTGGCGAAGGCCGCGCAGAGCCGCTTCTCGTCGTTGTCGAAGCGATGGAACCGGCCGCTGAAAACGGCCATCACCCCGACGACGTCCCCCTCGAAGGTCAGCGGGGCCGCCAACAGGGACCCACGGGCGGGCGCCCGCGGCAGGTCCCGCAGTTCGCGGCGATCAAGGTCCGCCACCTCCGGAAACCAGACGGCACGCCGGGTATGGATCGCGGTCGCGCAGAGGCAGTCCTTCAGGGGCACCTCCGCGGGTGCCTCCGGGTCCCACTCGCCCCCCTCGAGCGACGCACGCCGGAGGACCCCCAGCGCGGGGTCGTGCAGGTACAGGGCACAGGCGGACTGGGGGAACATGCGCCGAGCTTCCCGGGTGAACGCGTGGAACAAGTCTCCCGGCTCGAGCCGCGCGACGAGCGACTGGCCCGCCGCGATCAGGGATTCCAGTTGGCGCGCCTTCGCCTCCAGGTGCCCCAGCCGCCAACGGAGCGCCAGGACCCGCGCCGCCTCCGCCGCCAATTCCTCGAGGCGTGGGAGATCCGCGGGTTGGAAACCGCCGGGGCGGTCGCTTTCCAGATCGATCACGCCGATCAGGGTGTCGCCGTCCAGCAGCGGGGCAGCGAGCTCGCAGCGGGCCCCGGGGCGCGCCGCGATGTAGCGGGGGTCCCCCCGGACGTCCGGGACCAGGAGGGCACGCCGGTTCTGCGCGCACCACCCGGTCACGCCGTGCCCGGTCGGCAGGGTGTAGGGGCCGCCGGCTTCGCCGAAATCCCCCCGTTGCGCGGCGGTCTCGAGGGTGGTCGTTTCAGGATTGAACAGCGCGATGGCCCCGGCGTCGGCGGCGAAACTCCCGATGCAGATGTCGAGCACGGACTGCAGGAGGTCGTCCGGCGACAGCCCCCGGACCGCGAGCGTCGCGACGGCGTGCAACGCCGCCAGACGGCGCGCATCGGTCGGGCCGGAAACGGGGGGCGATCCTGCGGCGGGCTCAGACACCGGACGGCGCAGGGACGGAGATGATCTCGTGGAGTGCGCTCCGGAGGCCTTCGAGGCGTTCCGGGCTGATTGCGGGCTCGTGGTTCGCCCCCTCGACGTAGAACGTGTCGATCGCCACGCCGCGCTCGGTGCCGATGCGGGCGAAGGTGATGTCGAACCCGTGATCGGAGATCGCCTTCGCGAGGCGGTAGAGGAGGCCGATCTGGTCCCGCGCCTGAACCTCGACGATGGTGCGTTGCATGGACAACTCGTGGTAGACGTCGACCGTCGGGGGAAAGGAGCTCTGGAGGGCCTCGCCGGAGGACACCTGCAGGTATCGGCTGGCGGCAATCTTGCGCGCCTGCGCCAGGATCTCAGGCAGGAGATCCTGGTTCGTCATCAGGGCCTCCTCGATGGCCCGCGCGAACTTTTCCTGCGCCGGGGCGCTTTGCACCGGGCCGAGCCCGGGCTCCACCACGTAAAAGGTGTCGATCGCGATGTGATCGGTCCGCGAGATGACTTTCGCCCCCAGGATGTTCAGCCCGGCGACACTGAACGCGCCGGCCAGCTTGTAGAACAGTCCCGCCCGGTCCCACGTCACCACATTGACCACCGTGAGCGAGCGGTTGAGGTCGTCCTTCCATTCGATGACTGGCCGGAGCGAACCGACGGAGTCCGCCGTGGTGATCGAGCGCAGCAGGCGGTTCACCATCTGCAGGTGCAGCGCGATCTCCGCCGCGTCGGTGTGCACAAAGTAGCGGTCGGGCAGCAGACCGAAGTGGGCGGTGATCTCGTCGGCGCTGATGCCCGGGATCGTCTGGGTGATGAGCTGCTGTTGCGTCATGTTTTTTTTCCGGAGCAGAGCGGCGTCCGCCTCCTGTCCGAGCTTAAGCCGGTCCAAGGTGGCGCGAAAGAGGGCGGTATGCAGCGTGTCCTTGTAGCTGTTCCAGAGGTCCGCGGCCGTGCCCCGGGCGTCACAGAAGGTGTGGACGTACAGGTGTCGGAGATGTTCGGCATCTCCCACGAGTTCGGCGAAAGCGGCGGCGGTCCCGGGGTCATCGACATCCCGCTTCTGCCAGAAGCGTGCCATCACGAGATGATTTTTTATAATGAATGCAACCAGTTCACGGTCATTGGGTTCGACTCCAAATCGCTCCAGAATCGGCAGGGCCAGGCGGACGCCGCTGTCGGCGTGACCCCGGATGCCCTCCGCCTTGCCGATGTCGTGGAGGAGGAGGGTCAGGTAGAGGAGGGCGGGGTCCTTGGTCTCGTGCAGGGCCTCGCGGTACTTGAGGGTGATCGGTTCCGCCGCGGTGAAGATGCGGTCGAGTTCGCGGATCGCGCTGAGGGTATGCACGTCCGCCGTGTACCGGTGGTAATACTCGTGTTGGACGAGGCAGGTGAGCCCGTCGAACTCAGGCACCAGCCGGCCGAGGACGCCGAGCTCGTGCATCCGGGTGAGCACGGGCTCGACCGCGCCGACCTCGCCGAGGATCGCGCGGAAACTGGCGGTGGCGTCCCGGGAGGCCGCCACCTCGCGGGTGAGCAGCGGCAGCGATTCACGGATCAGTTCGCGCAGGTGCAGATCGGGCGGGGCGTTGAGGGTCTGGCTGTGGCGGAAGACCCGGATGAGCCGGGCCGGGTCCTCCTGGAAGACCGTCGGCTGGCCGGCGGCAAGTTGCCGGCCGCGGACCAGGAAGCCGTCGAGCCGCCGGGCGCGCTGGAAGCGGGCGGCGAGCAGGCTGTCCTTGAAGGAGCGCCGTTCGCCGCCTCCCCGGCCGATGCTCAGGGCGAGCCGGTCCTCGACCAGCTTGGAGACGCGGAAAACGCTCTGTGCGGCCCGGTAATACTCCTGCATGAAGGCCTCGATCTGCGCGAGGGGGTCGGCGCCGGTGAAGCCGAGCGCCGCCGCGATGCGCGGCTGCTGGTCAAGGCTCATCACATCCGTTGCGCGCGGGCTGATGAAATGCAGCTCGTTGCGCACCCGCAGCAGGAAATCGTGCGCCCGCTGGAACTCCGCAACCTCCTCCGCCCGGACGTAGTGGAGGTCCGCCAGTTCCTCGATCCGCGTCAGGTCGAGGCGCACGCGCGCCATCCAGACGGTGCTCTGGTAGTCCCGCAAACCGCCGACGCCGTTCTTGAGGTCCGGTTCCTGGTTGAAGACGGTATCGGCGAACTTGGCGCGGCGGCCGGCCTGGTCATCGAGGCGGGCGGCGATGTAGTCCTTGGGATTCTCCGCGGTGTAATAGGCGCGGTAGGCCTGGGTGAAGGTGTCGAAGAGTTGCTGCGAGCCCGCCACGCGCCGCGCCTCCAACAGCGCCGTCTTGGTCTGCATGTTGCGCCGGGCCTCGGCCACCGCCTCGTCGATGGTGCGGGTCGAGTGCCCGACCTTCAGGCCGCAATCCCAGAGTGGGTAAAGGATCTGCTGGGAAAGGTGCTCGCGCAGCGGCTGGGCGGCGTTCCGCGCGATCTTCTGGCTGCAGAGGAACATCACGTCGACGTCACTCCATGGCGACAGTTCCTCTCGTCCGTAGCCGCCCAGCGCCACCAAGGTGACGGGCTGGGAAGACCCCACCGCGGGCCCCGCGTAGGTGCGGAGGGCGTAGTCAAACAACTGGCTCAGGAGGGCATCCAGCATCCACGAGCGTTCCCGGCAGATCTGCCGCCCGCCGCCCCCGGCGGCGTGCCGCGCGCGCAGACCCTCCTGCTCCCGGCGCAGGAACTCCCGGCAGGCCCCGACCCTTTCGGGCAAGGGCACCTCCCCGGGGAAGGCGAGCTGCGCCGCGGCGCGTTCGGGGATCTTTTCAGGCATAAACCCAGCTAACGGACAGGCTTCGCCTGCGCTTTCAACGTTCAAAGCCGGATTACCCCGACCGGGCTTAAACCACTTGCCACCCCTCCGCACCGCCGGTTGGCTCCCCGGCCCACCGTCCTCCCCGAGCCGATGCCCGAAATTTCCAAGAGCTACGAACCGCGTGACGTCGAGCGGAAATGGTACGCCAGCTGGCTGGCGGCCCGCCAGTTTGCCGCCCACGCCGAGCCCGGCCGCGAGCCCTACACCATCGTCATCCCGCCGCCCAACGTCACCGGCGTGCTGACGATGGGCCACGTCCTCAACAACACGCTGCAGGACATCCTCATCCGCCGCGCCCGGCTCGAGGGGCACGCCGCCCTCTGGCTCCCCGGCACGGATCACGCGGGCATCGCCACGCAGACGGTCGTCGAGCGGGAGCTGCGCAAGCAACGCAAGACGCGCCACGATTTCGGACGCGAGAAGTTCCTCGAGCAGGTGTGGGCCTGGCGCCAAGAGAAGGGCAACATCATCCTCGAACAGTTGCGCCGCCTCGGCGCCTCCTGTGACTGGGACCGGACCCAGTTCACGATGGATCCGCACTACTCGCGGGCGGTGCTCACGGTGTTCGTGGAGCTCTTCCGTCGCGGCCACATCTTCCGGGGCAAGCGGATGGTGAACTGGTGCCCCGCCTCGCAGACCGCCCTCAGCGACGAGGAGGTCATCATGAAGCCCGTCAACGGCTCCCTCTACCGGGTGCGCTACGAGCGGGTGGACGCCCCCGGCCTCTTCCTCGAAATCAAGACCACCCGGCCGGAGACGATTCCCGGGGACACGGCCATCGCCGTCCATCCCGAGGACCCGCGCTATGCCGGCTGGATCGGCCGCAAGGTCCGGCGCCCACTCGGGCCGCCGGCCGAGATCCCGGTCATCGCCGATGCCGCCGTGGACCGGGAATTCGGCACCGGTGCCCTCAAGATCACCCCCGCCCACGACAAGGTCGACTTCGAGATTGGGAACCGCCATCATCTGGCGCCGATCGAGGTCATCACCGCCACCGGGCAGATGAATGACCTCGCGGGTCCGGAACTCGCGGGAAAGGACCGGTTCGCCGCCCGCAAGCTGGCCGTCGAGCTGCTCCGCGCGTCCGGCGCGCTGGTCGCCGAGGAGCCCTACGCGAACAACGTCGGCTACTCGGAGCGCGCGGATGTCCCCGTGGAGCCCCGCCTCACCTGGCAATGGTGGTTGCGTTACCCCCGCGTGGAGGAGGCCAAGGCGGCCGTGCGGGACGGTCACATCCGCTTCCACCCCGAGCGTTGGAGCAAGGTCTACCTCCATTGGCTGGAGAACATTCAGGACTGGTGCATCAGCCGTCAGCTCTGGTGGGGGCACCGGATCCCCGTCTGGTACCGCCGGGGCCTCGATCGTGAGACGCTCACGGAGGCTGACCTGCGGGATCCCGCCAAGGTGCACATCTCGCTGGAAGGTCCCGCGGATCCGGCCGAGTGGGTGCAGGAGGACGACGTGCTCGACACCTGGGCGTCCTCCTGGCTCTGGCCGTTCGCGACCCTCGGCTGGCCCGACCCGGCCGCACAGCGCGCGGCCGGGCTCGACCACTTCTACCCGACCACGACGCTCGTCACCGGACCCGACATCATCTTCTTCTGGGTGGCGCGGATGATCATGGCGGGCCTCGAGTTCATGCGTCCCGGAGAGCCGATCGAGCGGCGGATCCCGTTCCGGCATGTCTACTTCACCGGCATCATCCGCGACGCGCAGGGCCGCAAGATGTCCAAGTCCCTCGGTAATTCCCCGGACCCGCTCGATCTCATCGAGCGCTACGGCGCCGACGGGCTCCGCTTCGGCATCGTCTCGATTGCGCCGCAGGGCCAGGACATCCGGTTCCAGGAGGATCGGATCGAGAGCGGGAAGAACTTCTGCAACAAGCTGTGGAACGCCTGCCGGTTCCGCCAGCTGAGCGGGGAGACGGGCGACAACAGTTCGCTGCGGGCGATTTTCGCGCGGATTGATCCGGCGCGGTTCGACGCCGATGACCACGCCCTGCTCGACCGGCTGCTCTCGACCACGCGCGAGGTGAATCGTCAGTTCCAGGAATTCGAGTTCAGCGCCGCCGCACAGCAGCTGTACGGTTTCTTCTGGAACGACTTCTGCGACTGGTATGTGGAAGGCTCCAAGGCCCGCCTGCAGGCGCCTGAGACCCGGGCCAACTGCCTCGCGATCCAGGACCTGGTGCTGCGCCAGACGCTTCTGCTCCTGCATCCCTTCATCCCGTTCATCACCGAGGAACTCTGGTCGCAGCTGGGCTACGGTCCGGCCGGGACCTTCATCGAAGATGCGCGGCTGGAGAATGCCTCGCAGATCGTCACCGCCTCCGGAGGCTACGGGCTCCGCCTGGATCCAGCCGCCATCACCGCGGTGGAGCGTCTCAAGGGCTGGGTTTCCGCGGTACGCGCCCTCAAGGCCGAGCACCAGTTGGCCAGCCGGCGCGACGTGCGGTTTCTGGTCACCGCAGGGGACGCCGAGTGGGCCATCCTCGAGGCCAACCTGGCCAAGGTGGCGCGGATGGTCGGGGCGGCGGACGTCCAGCGCCGAGCGCAGGTGGACGGCGCTCCGGCCGCGGTGACGCCGCTCGGCACGGTTTACCTCGACCTCGCCAGCTCCGTTGATGCAGGCGCCGAACGAGCGCGGCTGGAGCGCGAGTTGGAGCAGATCGGCCGGCACATCGCGGCCACGGAGGCTCGCCTGGCGAACACCGCGTTCGTCAGCAAGGCTCCGCCGGCTGTGCTCGAGGGGGCGCGGCGCCAGTTGGCCGAGCAGCAGGCGAAGCGCGCCGAATTGGAGCGCCTCCGGCAGGCGCTCGGCGCGGGTTGACCTCCTGCTGCCCCTTTCCGCTTCCGCGCCCACCGGCGCGCCCCCCCTTACCCTTGCTCCCCGCATGCTTCCCTTCGCGCTCACCATCTTCACCGGCGCCTTCCTGCTCTTTCAGGTCCAACCCCTGATCGGGAAATATATCCTGCCTTGGTTTGGGGGCGGACCCGGCGTTTGGACGACCTGTCTCCTCTTCTTCCAGACGCTGCTCCTTGGCGGGTATGCCTACGCGCATTTCTCCACCTCGCGCCTGAGCCCGCGCCGGCAGGTGATCCTGCACCTGGCGTTGCTGGCGGTGGCGCTCGCTCTCCTGCCCATCACCCCTTCGGACTCGTGGCGGGTGCGGACGGACGGGGACCCCAACGGGCAGATCCTGCTGCTTTTGGCGGCATCCATCGGCGTGCCCTACTTCGTTCTCTCCTCCACCGGTCCGCTCATGCAGCGCTGGTTCAGCCAGACGCAACCCGGCGTCTCGCCATACCGGCTCTATGCGCTCTCCAATGTCGGCTCCCTGCTGGCCCTGCTGAGTTATCCCGCCTTCTTCGAGGTCCGTTTCACCCGGCAGGCGCAGGCGGCGATGTGGTCCTGGGGCCTCGTTGGCTTTGTGCTCTGCTGTGCGGTCTGTGCGTGGCTGGTGTGGCGCCTGGCGCCGGGGGCGGAGAACCGGACCGCGACGCTTTCGCCGGCGCAGGAGCCGGAGCGCCCGGTTCCCGCGGTGGACCGACTGCTGTGGATCGCGCTGCCGCTGGTGGCCTCGGTGCTGCTGCTGGCGACGACCAACAAGCTCTGCCAGGAGGTCGCCGTTATCCCGTTCCTCTGGGTGCTACCACTGAGCCTGTATCTCCTGTCGTTCATCATCTGCTTCGACCACGACCGCTGGTACCACCGCGGCGTGTTCCTCGCCCTGCTGGTCCCGGGTGCGGCGGCAATCGCGCTGCTGATTCCGGCGGGCACCGACGCGCCGATGCGGCTGCAGATCATCCTCTATAACGCCGTGCTGTTCCTCGCTTGCATGGTCTGCCACGGGGAACTCTATCAACTGAAGCCGGCGCCGCGCGGACTGACCGCGTATTTCCTGCACATCTCCCTCGGCGGTGCCCTGGGCGGCTTCTTGGTCGCGATCGTCGGGCCGGCCGTCTTCGATGACTACCGCGAACTCCAGGTCGGGCTCTGGCTCCTCAGCTACCTGGTCGGCGTGCTCTGCTTCCGGCACCGTAGCCGCGAGATCGCCCTGGCCGGCGCGATCGGGGCGCTCGCCTTGCCCTTCGCCATTGCCGGACTGCGCGCGGCGTTCGATGGCGGGGAGAGCTATGGCGCCGAGTTGCTCGCCTTCGCGCGGGAACGCTGGCCGTACCTCGCCGGCAGCCTGCTCCTGCTGCCACTGCTGCTGGATCTTCGCCGGTGGCGTCCGCTGGATCCCTGGGCGCCCCGGATGGGTGGTTTCCTCATGGTGCTTTGCGTCGGACTCGGAGCCGTCTTCGCGGCCGGGTGGAACGACCGCAGCACCAACACGCTCAGCGCGTCGCGCAACTTCTACGGCACGCTCAAGGTGCTCGACTACAACCCCGGGGATGAGGAGGACAACTACCACCTGCTGCTGCACGGGGCGACGACGCACGGGCTGCAGTTCACCAAGCCGGAAAAATCCGTGCTCCCGACCACGTACTACAGCGAATCGAGCGGGGTGGGGATTGCCCTGAATCTGCTTCCTCCCGGCCCGCGCCGCCTGGGCCTCGTCGGGCTCGGCACCGGCACCCTGGCGGCCTATGCCCGCAAGGGGGATTCACTCCGCATCTACGAGATCAACCCGGCCGTGGAGCAGTTGGCGCGCGCACACTTCAAGTATCTCGATTACTGCCTGGGGACTGTCGAGGTCGCGATGGGCGACGCCCGCCTCGTGATGGAACGGGAAGTGGCGGGGGGGACGCCGCCCGTGTTTGACCTGCTCGCCCTCGACGCCTTCTCCAGCGACGCCATCCCGGTTCACCTGCTGACCCGCGAGGCATTCGCGGTCTACGCACGTCTCCTGCGGCCGGGCGGCGTGCTCGCGATCCACATCTCCAACCGATACCTCGATCTCCGCCCGGTGGTCGAGCGGTTGGCGGCCGAGTTTGGCTATGGGGTCGCGGCCATCTCGGATGATCGGGAGCCTGAGTGGTGGGTCTACGCCACCACGTGGATGATCCTGACGCGCGATCCAGCCTTCCTGCAGCAGGACGCCCTCCGCTCCGCCGCCGATGCGCCGGCGGAACGTCGTGATGCGCCGCTCTGGACCGACGACTTCGCGAGCCTCTACTCGATCATGAAGTGAGCGGCGGCGCTACTCAGGGCGCCTTCTTGGCCGCTTTTGCCTTCGCCGGCGGTTTCGGATCGAGGTTGGCCGCGAGATCTTCAGCCGTTACCCGCGATGCCACCCCGCTGGCCGGCACTTCCAGCTTCGCCAGCCAGACGATCGCATTCAGCACGAGCCGCCGGAAGTCCTCCTGCCCCCAGTTGGCGTGATAGTGCGCCCCGGTGAAGCCGAAGCCGCGACCGCCGTCCGGGCGCTCGTGGGCCCACGCGACCACGGTCGCCTCGCCGCGCGCCCCCAGGGCGCGGACGGCGGGGTTGCCCGAGTGACGGCCGTCGGGCCGGGAAACGGTGGAGGCGTCCGGGATCGCCACCAGCAACGGGGTCACGCCGGCCATTCCCGGCTTGAAACGCATGTTGAAGTACCACTCGTCCCGGATCGTGAACGGCTGCACGCCGCGGGTCACCGGGTGCACCGGCAGCGATTTGAAGTGCGCGTCCCAGTGGGGATTCACCGACCAGTCGGTCTCGAATGCGCCCCCGATCCAGTCGAGGAACTCGGCCTGACCACGCTCCTTGGTCGGCTCGACGGCAAAGTGGATGCAGCCGATGCCGACGCCGCGGCGGGCGAGGCTGCTGAGCACGCCGAGCCGGTTGTCCGCAAGCGCAAGGTGCTTCACGCCGCCGTCGCAGTAGAGGATCACCGCGTCGAGGGCGGCGAGGGCGGCCGGATCCTTCGGCCAACCGTTGAGGGAGACGTCGGTGCGGAGGCCGGGCACGCCGGCAAGGCACTTCTGGAGCAGCAGGACGCCGGCGTTGTGCTCGTGCGCGCCGGGGCCGTGGCTCATCGTTCCCGCGATCAGCAGGACGCGCTTCTCCGCGACGGGCGCGGCCGCTAGGGCAGGCATGGCGAGGAGGACCAGAGACAGTAGGAACCGGCGGGGTCGGGGCAGGGTACGCATAAGGGAGGGAACGCGTTCAGGCTCCCCGCACCGCGCATGCAGGTCAACCCCGGCCACCACCGCTCAGCCGTTGGGCGTGTAGTCAAGATAGGGCCCGAGCCACTTTTCGGCCTCGGCAACCGTCCAGCCCTTCCTCGATGCATAGTCCTCGATCTGGTCGCGGGCGACCTTTCCCACGGCGAAGTACTTGGAGTCAGGGTGGTTGAGGTAGAGCCCGCTGACGCTGCTCGCGGGATGCATCGCGCAGTTTTCCGTCAGGCTGATGCCGGTCGCGGCGGGTGCGACCAGCAATTGGAATAGGGTCCGCTTCTCGGTGTGGTCGGGGCACGCGGGATAGCCGGGGGCGGGCCGGATGCCTCGGTACCGTTCCCGGATCAGGTCCTCGACCGACAGCTTTTCCGTGCGGCCGAAACCGCAGGCCTGGCGGGCTCGTTGGTGCATCAGCTCCGCGAGCGCCTCGGCCAGCCGATCGCCCAGGGCCTGCGCGAGGATCGCGCCATAATCGTCGTGGGCCGCGCGGAACTCCGCCGCGAGGGCCTCCACGCCGTGACCCGCGGTCACCGCGAAGCCGCCGACGTAGTCGAGCCGGCCACTGTCCCGCGGCGCCACATAGTCGGCCAGGCAGTGGTTGGCCTGAGCCGCAGGCTTCTCGAGCTGCTGCCGCAGGAAATGGAAGCTCCCCAGCTTCGCGGAACGACTCTCGTCCGCATAGACCTCCACACTGTCGCCCACGGCATTGGCGGGCCAGAAACCGATGACCGCGCGCGCCGTGAACCGCTGCTCGGCCACGATCCGCTCCAGCAGGCGGAGGGCGTCGGCGTGGAGCCGGGTCGCCTCGGCGCCGACCACCGAGTCCCGCAGGATGTCGGGATAGCGGCCGTGCAGCTCCCACGCGCTGAAGAAGGGACCCCAGTCGATGAGGGGGATGATCTCCGCGAGCGGCACCGGGTCGAAGACCCGCGTGCCGAGGAAGTCCGGTCGCGGAATATCCACTTCCGCCCACCGTGAGGTCGCAGCGCGGGCGCGGGCGGCGGCGATTGGCAGGGCGGCCCGCTTGCCCTGGCGACCCTCGAACTCGGTGCGGAGCTGCCCCTGTTTCCCGACGACCTCGGCGAGGTAAGGAACGCGCTGCTCCGGGGAGAGCAGGGCGCTCACCACGTTCACCACGCGCGAGGCGTCGAGCACGTGCACCACGCCCGGCGCGTAGGCGGGGGCGATCTTGACCGCCGTGTGCGCCGCACTCGTCGTGGCTCCGCCGATCAGCAGTGGCACACCAAAGCCCTGTCGGGTCATCTCCCGGGCCACGTGCACCATTTCATCGAGCGAAGGCGTGATCAGTCCGGACAGCCCGATCACGTCCGCCTTGGTCTCTCGCGCCACCGCGAGGATCCGCTCCGCGGGCACCATCACGCCGAGGTCGGTGACCTCGTAATTATTGCAGGCCAACACGACGCCCACGATGTTCTTGCCGATGTCGTGGACGTCGCCTTTGACCGTCGCGAGGAGGATCCGGCCCTTTGCCGAAGCCTGCCCGGCGGCGGCCTTCTCGGCTTCCATGTAAGGGGTGAGCACCGCCACGGACTTTTTCATCACGCGCGCGGATTTCACGACCTGCGGCAGGAACATCTTCCCCGCGCCGAACAGGTCGCCCACCACCCGCATCCCGTCCATCAGCGGTCCTTCGATGATGTCGAGCGGCCGCGCATAGCGGGTCCTTGCCTCCTCGGTATCCGCCTCGATGAAGGCGTCGATGCCCTTGACCAGCGCGTGCCGCAGGCGATCGGCGACCGGGCCGCGGCGCCATTCCTCCGCCTCCGGCGCCGCTTTGCCGGGCCCGTCACCAGCGGAAGCCTGCTTCAGCTCGTCCGCGAGGGTCACGAGCCGTTCCGTGGCGTCCGCGCGGCGGTTGAGGATCACGTCCTCGACCCGGTTCCGGAGTTCCTCGGGGAGCTCCGCGTAGACGCCCAGCATCCCGGCATTGACGATCGCCATGTCCAGCCCCGCCTGGACGGCGTGGTACAGGAACACGGTGTGCATCGCCTCGCGGACGGGGTTGTTGCCGCGGAAGGAGAAGGAGACGTTCGAAACGCCTCCGCTGACGCGCGCCCCGGGCAGGGTAGCCTTGATGATCCGCGTGGCCTCGAAGAAATCCACGGCGTAGCCGTTGTGCTCCTCGATGCCGGTCGCCACCGTGAGGATGTTGGGATCGAAGATGATGTCCTCCGGGGGAAAGCCGATCGCCTCGGTCAGGAGGCGGTAGGCCCGCGTGCAGATGCGGACCTTTTCGTCGCGCGTGGCGGCCTGCCCCTGCTCGTCGAACGCCATCACCACCACGGCGGCGCCGTAGCGCCGGACCAGCCGCGCCCGGCGCAGGAATTCGTTTTCCCCGTCCTTCAGGGAAATGGAGTTCACGATGCCCTTGCCCTGCAGGCACTGCAGGCCGCGCTCGAGCACGGACCACTTGGAGGAATCGAGCATCACCGGCACCCGCGCGATTTCCGGTTCGGCGGCGATCAGGTTCAGGAAACGCACCATCGTGGCCTCCCCATCGATCAGCGCCTCGTCGACGTTGATGTCGATCACGTTGGCCCCGCTCTCCACCTGTTGGCGGGCGATGGCAAGGCAGGCCTCCCAGTCGCCGGCCTTGAGCGCCTTGGCGAAACGGGGCGAACCCGTGATGTTGGTCCGCTCCCCGATGACGAGGAACTGCGCGGCGGTACTCACGGCGGATCAGGCGACCTCGAGCGGTTCGAGTCCACTCAGTCGCAGCGCCCGGCGCGCGGGCGGAATGGGCCGGGGCGCCACCCCGCGGACGGCTGCGGCGATGGCCGCGATGTGGGCCGGCGTGGAGCCGCAGCAGCCACCCACGAGGTTGACCCAGCCCTGCCGGGCAAAGTCGCCGAGGACCCGCGCCATGTCCTCCGGAGTTTCGTCGTAACCGCCAAATGCGTTCGGCAGCCCCGCATTCGGATAACAGGAGACGTAGCAACCGGCGATGCGGGCCAGCTCCTCGACGTAGGGCCGCATCGCCTCGCCTCCCAGCGCGCAGTTGATGCCGACGGAGAACGGCTGTGCGTGTGCCACGCTATGGTAGAACGCGCTGATCGTCTGGCCGGAAAGGGTCCGGCCGGAGGCGTCGGTGATGGTCACGCTCACCAGCACCGGAACGCGCGCCGCGGCCCCTCGGCGCTCCTGCACCTCCGCGATCGCGTAGAGCGCGGCCTTGGCATTCAGCGTGTCAAAGATCGTCTCCACCAACAGGGCGTCGACCCCGCCATCCAGCAGCGCCTCGATCTGCTCGGTATAGGCGCCGACCACTTGGTCCCATGTCACGGCGCGATACTCGGGCCGATTCACATCCGGCGACATCGAGAGGGTCCGGTTCAGGGGCCCAATCGCCCCGGCGACAAAGCACTGCCGGCCCGGCGTGGCCCTTTCGGCGGCTTCCGCCGCGCGCCGGGCGCACCCGACCGCGGCCAGGTTGATCTCTCGGACCCAGGGTTCGCAGCGGTAGTCCGCCATGGCGATTGACGTGCTGCTGAAGGTGTTGGTCTCGACGAGGTCAGCCCCGGCGTCGAAATACGCGCGGTGAATGCCCTCGATGACGTCGGGACGGGTAAGCCCCAAGAGGTCGTTATTTCCCTTCAGGTCCTGGGGGTGCGCGGCGAAGCGGGCGCCGCGAAAGTCGGCCTCCTCCAGACCATAGCCCTGAATCATCGACCCCATCGCCCCATCCAACACGACGATGCGGGCCGCGAAGAGTCGGCGGAAGGTGTCTTCGCGCACGGAGGAGGATGGATTTGAATCAGGCATCTCGCGCATCGGTTTGGCGTTTGCCCGACCCGCTGGCAAGTGACATATCTACGTATCCATATGGGTTGATGCGTTCTTTACATTCGCAGAAAGAAGGTCATTGCGAAGGCGTGCCCTCTTCCAGCCGAGCATTACCGAACGGCCGCTGCACCGACGGTTATCGCCGGAACTTTGCGATTGGCATGCGTGGTTGGAGGGTTTGGGCCGGAATAGGCGGCGCGGGGTTCATCGCCTTGGGCGCGGTACCTGAGCACCGCGCCCAAGCCCCGGAAGCGTTGCCGCCCTTTGTGTTCCGCGCGTCCCGCGACGTCGCACCGGCGGGACCGGGGAGTCCGAGTGCCGGCTGGCTGCCGGCGGAGGAATTGGCGCGCCGGCAGGTCACTTCGCTGTCCGCGGCGCTGAGTCAGGTCACGGGAGTGCCCGCGGTGGCCTCGGGGGCGTCCGGAATGATCACCTCCGTCTTCACGCGGGGGGCGAACTCGAACCAGACGTTGCTGCTGGTCGACGGGTTGCGGCTCAACGATCCGAACACGGACTACGCGGTTTTCCTGGGCGGCGCCTGCCTCGGAGCGTGCGATAGTCTGGAGGTTTCCCATGGTCCGCAGAGCACGCTCTACGGAGGCGAGGCCGTGGGGGGGCTGATTGCCCTGCGGGCGGCACGAGGGCAGGGGGATCCGGCGGGCAAGGTTGTGGTGGAGGGTGGAAGCTTCGGGACGGTCCAGGGCGCGGTGAGCGCGCAAGGGAGCCGTGGGACGCAGGCGTGGAACCTTTCGCTGCGCGGTGGGCGCACGCGGAATGAGCGCATGAACAACGCCTTCACGTCCCACAACGCGGTGTTGCGCGTGGACCGCACCCTCCGGCCCGGCCTGGTGGCCACGGGTACTTTGCGCTGGTTCCGCGGGGCCTATGGTTCGCCCGGGGATCGGTTCACCAACGATCCCGACAACCGCGAGCGGGAGGACAACCTCCTCGCGACGGCGCAGCTGCATTGGAGCCGCGGCGCCTGGCAGACGCGGCTGCTGGCCGGGGGACAGGACCGGCGTTTTGTGGCGGTGAGCCCATTCCCCGCCCCGCGCCCGACGGCGGAGACGCGGGTCATGAACCGGCGCGGAGTCCTCGATGCCCAAAGTACGTTTCGCGGCTGGTCCGGACACGTCCTGCTGGGAGGAGCCACGCTGGAGGCCAACCACACCCGCAATACGGGCTTCGGGAACATCAACCGCCGTCAGCGCCTCGCGGCGGTCTTCCTCCACGACGAATTCCGGCCGCGGCCGGACGTGCTGCTGGGTCTCGGCCTGCGCAACGACGATTTTGATACGTTCGGTCGCGCCACCACGGGTCGGGCGAGCGTGTCCTGGGCCCCGGCCGGTTCGGGATTGCGGTGGGGGGCGGGTTTCGGGACCGGTTTCCGCTCGCCCAGCTTCCTCGACCTCTACGGCGAGAGTGCATTCTACCGCGGCAATCCGGGGCTCCGGCCGGAGCGCGCGCAGGGGTGGGAACTGGGGGGGGAGTGGCGTGGCGGGGGCGATCGCTGGTCAGTCGGCTTGACGCGTTTTGAGCTCGGCCTCCGGGATCTGATCGCGAGCACCCGGGACTTCCGCAGCGTGGAGAATATCCTGCGCGCGCGCACCCGGGGGTGGGAGCTGACGTGGCGCGTGCGCTGGGGAGACGCCGTGCTCAACGGGCATTACACGTACCTTGACGCCGAAAACCTCACGGCTGGGGTCCGCCTCCTGCGCCGACCGCGGCACCGTGGGGGGCTCGATTTATGGCGGACCTGGGGCGGGGGATTCAGCAGTGGGGCGGGTCTTGCCGCCGTGGGCCAGCGCGAGGACGTGCACGCCCGCACCTTCCGGACGATCGACGCCGAGGATTTCGTGGTGGCACGTCTTTATGCGGAACAGCGCCTTTCGTCGTCCTGGTCCCTGCGGGCGCGGCTCGAGAATGCGCTCGCGGAGCGCTACGAGGAAGTGCACGGCTACCCGGCGATCGGCCGCGGCCTGTTTCTCGCGCTCGAGCGCGGATTCTGAACGCCAGGCACGGGGGCAACTCTAGGCTTCCCACCCGCGGGGCCGCCGCTACGGTGGGTCTTTTATGGAGAAAACGTTCATCATCCTGAAGCCTGACGCGATGGAGAAGCGGCTGGTGGGCACGATCTTGGCCCGCTTTGAGGCGGCTGGTTTCGACGTCGTGGCGTGCAAGATGGGCCGGCTGTCGCCCGCGCTGCTCCGGGAACATTACGCGCACGTCGCGTCCAAGCCCTTCTATCCGGAGATCGAGGCCTTCATGAGCCGCCGACCGGTGGTGATGGTTGCGCTGCAAGGGGACAACGTGGTCCAGCGGGTGCGGGACCTGCTTGGTCCGACCGATTCGCGCAAGGCCGCCAAGGGCACGATCCGCGGTGACTTCGGCACCGATATGATGGTGAACGTCGCTCATGCCTCCGATAGCGTGGAAAACGCTCGGGGGGAACTCGCGCGCTTCTTCCGTCCGGAGGAATTGTTCGCCTGATCCGGCCGGCGTCGTCCGCGTGGCGCCGGGTTCAGGGCCGGCGCTCCCAAGCGAGGGGAATCCCGGACTCAACCAGCTTCGTCTGGAACGCCGCCAGCAGGGCCGGCGCCTGACGTACGCCGCGCGGCACGTGTCGCCCCGCGAGGCAGAAGGCGGCCAGTTCCCCGGCGGCCTCGCCGATGTTCCACTCCACGGGATGCAGGCGATAGCAGCCGTTCGTCAGGTGCGTCGTCCCGATGTTCTTGTTCGCGGCCAGGAGATTTTCCATGCGCACGGGCAACAGGCTGCCGAGCGGGATCTGGAAGGGCAGGGCGGGGAAATCGATGTAGTTGTCGCCCCCGCTGCTGGGGTGGAGATCGATGTTGTAGCTGCCGATGCCGACGCTGTCGGGAAAGCGGGTGGCGGACGTCTCGGCGGTTGTCTTGGCGCCGGTCTCGCGCTGGCGGGCCTCCGTGCCGACGTGAAGTTCCGTGACCGTGAACTCGGCGCGGATCCGGCGGCTCTCGCGGATGTACGGGTACTTGGCGAGGCCATCTGCCGTGCCGACGATGTCCGGCCGCAGCCGGAGCCCCTTCCAGCCGGTGCCGCCGTCGGGCCGCGGACACTCCGTCTGCAGCCAATAGAGCCACGACAGGCTCAATTGCTTGCCGCCCCTCGTATGGCGCGCCGCCTCCGTGGGCGCGACCCCGGCCAGGTTGCCCAGCATGTAGTCGTTCTGGGGCCAGTTCACCAGGGTGATGTCCCCGCGATAAGTCCCCGGGGCAAACTGGGCGCGATCGATGATTCGGCGGTACTTGAACAGTCCGGTGCCCTTCTCCGGATCGAAGCCCATGTTGAACGGCTGGAGGGTGCGCGGCGACGAGTAGAACAGGCTGAGCAGTTTTCCGGACCACGGCGGACGCAGGGCGGGGACGTGGTCGCGCCAGAACGCATAGTCGCGCGGACGCTCGATCACATGGTCCTCGCCCGCGACGTAATCCATCGCGAAGCAGCAGGTGAAGGATTGGTGGTTGTCGGGCTCGGCCTTTTCCTTCGCGCGGGGCTCGCCCGTTTCCCGCCGCGACTCGGCCCCGGTGACGAACTCCGTGCCGGTGAGCGGCAGCAGGTCGCCCAGCTCGGTCGCATCGATGAAGTACGGGGCACGCAGCACCGTCTCGTGACCGAGGTCGAGGCTCCGGACGGTCACCGCCTCCACGCGGTCCCGGCCCACTTGCGCCGCGATCGGGACATGGAGGAGCAGGAGCTCGATCTGCCCGCCCGCGACGTGGGGGGCGAGCAACTCCTGCAGGCCCGCGAGGGCGGCGCGTGGTTCGTGGCAGAGCCGCGAAACGCTGCCGTTGCCCGGGTTGAGCCGGGGGTTGGCGCGCGCGGCCGGGGTCAGCGGGAAATTGCGCCGGTAGTAGTCTCGGATCCGCTCCCGCAACTCGCGGTAGGTCCGGGTCGCGCCGCCGCCCTCGATTTGCGCGTTCTCATCCGGGGGCACGGCCTGCGCGGTCAATTGACCGCCGATCCAATCCGTCTCCTCCGTGAGGATCACCCGCTGGCCGCGGCGCGCCGCGGCCAGCGCCGCCGCCCACCCGCCGAGCCCGCCGCCAATCACCACCACGTCCGCCCGGAGCTCCTTTGCGGCCGGCGTGGTTCGTGCCTGCACGCCGCTGAGGATCACGGGGCCGCCGGAGGCCGCGCTCGCCCGCAGGGCGGACGGGACGAGAAGCGCGGCGGGCAGGGCGGCGGCGGAGTGACGGAGAAAGCGGCGGCGGTGCATCCGGGGAAAAGGCGGCCTCAATAAGTGCCCTTCAGCGCGAAGGTCCAGCTCTGGCCCACGGTCTCGTTCCGCGTGAGCGCGGTCAGGCCGCCGGCGAAGCGCTGCAGGTTGATGTAGGGCGTGTCGGCGAGGTTGCGCACGCTGACCGAAACGCTGTACGCGGGACTCAGGCGCCAGCCGGCCCCGGCGTCCACGTTGGTGCGGTGCCGGCGGAAGGTCGTGCCGGCAAGGTTCGTGTTCACGTCGTCGGTCCAATTCCAATTCGTGTAGAGGTTGAGGCGGTTGTAGGTGTAGTTGATCCCGCCGCTCGCCAGGTGGGGCGTGAGGTTCGCGCGGGGCACCTCCGCGTAAAGCCGGGTGTAGCTCGCCCGCACCGAGAGCCGCCGGAAGAGCGCGCCGAGGAAGGAAAGGCTCTGGTTGTACTCCCATTCCATGCTGCGCATCCGGATGGTGTCCGGCCCGTTGTCGGTGGTGATGAACTCGTAGCCGACCAGCTCGTCGTCCCCGGTGTAGCCGAACTCCTGCGCGGTCAGGCGGTCGGTGATGAAGAGATTCCGCACCCTGCGTTCGGTGAGGGTCACGGCCAGCTGGCCCACCGGTTCGAAGTAATACGCGAGCCGCGCGGCGTAGTTGTCCGCCGTCTCCGGCTTCAGGCGTGGGTTCGGCGATGTGACGGTGAGCGCGGTGTCATTCACGATCCAGACCCCGGCGAGGTTGACGTAGGAGGGACGGCGGATGGTGGAGCTGTAGCCGAAGTGGAAGTCCAGGTTGCGCAGCAGACCGTACTTCACCGAGGCACTGGGGAAGAGGTTGTCGTAATCGCCGGTGCGCTTCACGCGGGGTTGCGAGAGGAACTGGTATTCGATGCCGGGGATGGTCGTGGCGCGGCCGGTAGCGTTCACCGGAAAGCCCGCCGCCCGGAGTTCCGCGGGGGTCCGGGTGTCGGCCTCGCTCGCCTCGGTATGGGTGCCCTCCCAGCGCAGTCCCGCGCGGAGCGTGAGCCCGCGGAGGCTGGCGGTGCCCATCAGGAAGCCCGAGTCCACCCGTTCATAGTAGCGGCGGCGGCGCGCGACGTAGGACTGGTAAAAGTTGTCGCCGTTCGTGCCCCAGTTCTGGCGGAACGCGTCCGGGTTCGCCCGGTACAGGTCGGCGATCGCGCGCAGGTTCGGCATGAAGATGTTCCCGCCCGAGAGGGAGCGGATCGCGCCACCGTTCATCCCGAGGTCATATTCCCACGGCGAGCGGTAGTTGGCCCAGCCCCCGGTGCTTCCGCCGGGCAGGTGGTCGAACCGCTTCGACAGCTGGTCGTCCTCGAACTTCTGGAATTGCTGACGGGACTTGAGGCCCGACTTCCAGATCACCGGCAGGAACCGGGCGGTCTTGAGGATCGCGTTGACCTCCCCGCTGAAGAACGTCGTGCGCCCAAAACGGCCGTCGTTGAGGGTGAACGACGGGCTGGTGAAGCTCGCGCCATTGCTGAGGTCCGGCCCGGCGACCTGCGTGAAGCGCCAATCGGTGGACAGGGGCGAGGAACGCTCGGCGCGGAAGGTGACGTTCGCCGCCGTCGGCGAGTTGCTGTCGCGGATCGTCTGGCGGCGGCCGAGGGGATCATACCAGCTGGTGGAGTCGGTGTAGGCGAACTTGCCCTCCACCTCGAGGTTGCCCCGCTTGTAGCCGAACCGGGGCAGCAACGTGAGCGTTTCGCCCATCTTCGACACCGCCACGGGATTGACCTGCACGGAGCCGGTGGGCGCGGACACGAAGCTCAGGAGGGGATCGCTGCCGACCACGTTCGCGCGGGTGCCCGCATTGAAGATCGTCGTCCGCTGCGGGGTCCACAGGTCCGCGTAGTTGTAGACGACGCCGAGGCCGACGTTGAGCTCCGGGCTGATCCGGTAGTCGGCGGTCAGCGTGGTGGCGAAGCGCTTGTTGAAGCGGGGCGCCCACTGGAAATTGAGGGTCGTGGGCACGAGCGGGCGGGAATCGGTCGCCGTCGCGGTCGCATTGTAAGCCTGGGAGGTGATCAGCGCCTCCTGGTAGACATTGGACTCGCTGAGGTTCAGGACGATCCCGAGCGAGCGGTTGAGGAAGACGTCCGAGTATTCCAGGATGCCGCCGGGCCGCCACTTGCGGCTCGGGCGGTCCTCATCGGGTCCCAGCTTGGCGCGAAAATCCAGCTCCTCGGAGTGGGCGGTGACGTTTGCCTGCCACGACACGCGCCGTCCCGCACGGTCGAACGCCCGCTTCGTGCGCAAATTGATGGTTCCCGCCGGGGCGTTGGCATCGACGTCCGCGCTGATGGTCTTGGACACCTCGATCGACTCCATCGAGTTCAGTGAGGCCATCTCCATCGTGAACGACCGGGCCGCCCCCGAACCGCTGTTATTCGCGTCCACGCTGGCAAGCGCGATCCCGTCCATCGTCACCGCCGTATACTCCGAGCCGAGCCCGCCGAGACGCACGGTCCGCACCTCCCCGTAGAACAGGTCCAGCTCGACGCCGGGCAGGTGCTTGAGGAACTCCCCCACGTTGCCCTCGGCGTTGTCGCCGAAGGAATCCGAAGCCACGGTGTTGGTGATGTTCATGGAGTTGCGCTGATCCATGATCGCCTTCGCGGCGCCCTCCCGCTCCGTGGAGACCACGAACGCATCCAGCCGCAGCGCCTCGCCGGGTGCGGCGAGGGTGCTGGTAAGACGGAAGTCCTGTGTCGCGGTCGCCCCCGCGGCCACGTTCACGGTGGCGTTCGCCTCCTGGTAGCCGGTGTAGGTCACGATCAGGGTGACGCGTCCGGGCATGACCGGATAGAGGCGGTACTCTCCGGCACCCTCGGAGACCGTGGTGAGGCCGGTCTCACGGACTACAATCCGCGCATTCCGCACGTATTCCCCGGTCGAGGGATTGAGGATCCGGCCGGTGATGGTGCCCGGGGCCGTCTGGGCCGGCAGAAAGGCGGGCAGGAAGCCGAGGATCAGCGCGAGCGCGCGGCGCAGGATGAGACGCAGGGTAGGGTTCATGGGGGCGTGGAGGCTGGCGTGGAGGTGACCCGGACGATTCGCCGCGGTCAAGGTCGCGCAGGAGCAAAGCTCCACCGATGTCCGAAGCGCCCGCCGCCGACGAAATCGACTTGTTCCCGCCGTCCATCGCCGTTCTCTTCGACCCGGCATGACGTCCCCCGCGTATCCTTCCCGCGATCGTCTCCCGCGCCCCCCCCCTTATGACCCCCTCGGCCCGCCCGTTCCCTCGATTCCTCCGGCTTTTCCTCGCCGCCCTGACGTTCGCCTTGCCGCTGGCGGCCGCCGAGACCGGCAGCGTGACCGGCACCGTCAGCAACGCCGCGACCCGGAACCTGCTCCCCGGCGCCCGCGTCGAGATCGCGGCGCTGGGGCTTTCCGCGCTCACGGATGACACTGGGCGCTACGTCCTCGCGGAGGTGCCCGCCGGCAACCACGAGCTGGTCGTCGCCTACATCGGCCTCGATTCCGTCCGCCGCACGGTGACGGTCTCGGCGGGCCAGCGGGTGACCCAGGATTTCGACCTCACGACGGGCATCTACAAGCTGGACCAGTTCAAGGTGGTCGGAGAACGAGAGGGGGACGCCGCCGCGATCACCGCCTACCGCAACTCCGAGAACCTGAAGAACATCGCGGCCACGGACTCGTTCGGGAATCTGCCCAACCTGAACGCCGGTGAGGTCGCGATCCGACTGCCCGGGATCTATGGCGAGCTCGACGCCGGTGGCAACTTGTCCGGCTTCAATGTCCGCGGCATGGGGGCGGGCCTGAACAGCGTGACGATGGATGGCGGCCTCATGACCGGCCAGGGTGCGATGGGGCGCTCGATCTTCGTCAACAACATCACCGGCGCGATGTTCGAGCAGGTGGAGCTGATCAAGGGGCATACGCCCGACAAGGGCGCCGACTCGCTCGGCGGCACGATCAACTTCAAGAGCCGCTCGCCGCTTTCGATGCGCGAGAAGCGCCGCATCACCTACACCCTGACCGGGCGGCTCGCCCCGTCCTTCACCCAGCAGATTCCCCAGCGCGAGGACCGCCGGCTGCACGGCCTTTTCACCCTCGGGTACCAGGAGGTCTTCGACGTCCTCGGCGGCAGTCGCAACTTGGGCGTCTCGCTCACCTTGTTCAACAGCGAGACGGCGATCGGCTCCTTCTTCACCACGCGTGATTTTCAGAACACCCTCTCCCAGCCGGCCTTCCTCTGGGACTACCGCTGGGATGACCTGTACAACCACCGCCGGCAGAAGAACGTGACGCTGAAGGCGGATTACCGGCTCACGCCGGCGACGAAGCTCTCCTTCCTCACCACGTACATCGACCACTCCGAGGTCTATCGGCGCCAGTATGCGGTCCGCGCGTTCACCAACGGCCAGGGGCAGGATACCGTGCCCAGCGCGACCACCAGCATCGTCCCGGGCTACACCTCGCGGATCACGACCGTGCGGCCGGCCGCTTCCTCGGTCATCGACGTGACGATGACGGGGCCGAACAACTTCTTCAACCGGCTCCGCCGCATGGACGTCGGCGTGGAACACACGCAGGGGCGACTCCTGCTTGAGGCGAACGCCCGCTACACGCAGACCCACATCAACATCGGCAACGGGGAGGGCGCGGTGCTGACCAACCGGATCAGCGGCACCGGCTGGATCATCGATCGCACCCGCTCGGATCTCTATCCCCAGTTCCTCGCCAATGGGGGGTTGGACTTCACCAATCCGGCAAACTACCGGCCCACGGCGAATGGACTCTCCAACCAGAATGACCGGCAGATCCACGAAGTCGCCGAGGCCCGCGTCGATGTGCGCTACGCGCTCCCGCTCGCGGCGTCCGTATTCGCCAAGGCGGGCGTCCACTGGCGCGAGCAGCACGTCGGCGTCCGCAGCGCCTCCCGCCGCTGGAGCTACGTCGGCAGCGGGCCGCTGCCCCACGATCCCAATTTGCTGACGATGGAGCAGCGGATGACCGGCCGCGCGATTCCGAAATGGGAGGCCTCGTGGTTCATGCGTTCCCGCGAAGTCGCCGATCCCGCGCTCTGGCGGGAGGATCTCTACTTCCGGAACACCACCCGTTACACGAGTTACCGCGACGTGGAGGAGACCGTGACCGCGCCCTATGTCATGACGCAGGGGAAGCTCGGCCGCGAGGGCTGGGCCGGCCGCACGGGCTTCCTGGGCGGCGTGCGCTGGGAGAAGACGGAGAACGAGGCGGATGGTTGGGTTCGTGCCCGCGCGCTCAGTACTGCCGCCCAGCAGGCGGCGGACCCGGCAGGTGCCGCCCAGCGCGACTACGCCAACAACCGCCGCCAGATCACGGGCGACTACACCAAGGCCTTCCCCAGCGTCCACGCGTGGCACGATTGGAGCGCCAACCTCAAGACGCGACTGAGTTGGTCCTCAAGCTTCGGTCGTCCTGGCTTCGGCAATCTGTCGCCCGCCGAGACCCCGAACGAGAACCAGCGGACGATCACGATCAACAATCCCTCGCTGCTGCCCCAGACCGCCAAGAATTGGGATGCCACCCTCGAATATTACTTTGAACCTGTCGGGAACCTCACGGTCGGCTGGTTTCATAAGGAGATCCGGGACTACATCGTGAGCGGCATCGATTCCGGCACCGTTGGCACCGGCACGGATAATGGTTACAACGGGGAGTATGCCGGGTGGACCATCCTGAGCTCGGCGAACGCGGGCACCGCGATCGTGCAGGGCTGGGAGTTCAGCTACCAGCAGCAGTTCACGTTCCTGCCCGGCGCGCTGAAGGGCCTGAGCGGAATGATCAATTACACGCTGCTGGACACGCACGGCAACTACGGGGGGACGGCACGGCGCGGAACGGGCCAAGTGGCCGGGTTCGTACCCCGTACCGCCAACGCCAGCCTCAGCTGGCGCTACCGTGGGTTCAGCACGCGGCTGCTGGTCAACTACGGGGGCGAGTATTTGCAGGCCTACAACGCCGCCTCCGCGGCCCGCAACCTCTACCGGATGGAGCGGACGCTGGTGAACCTCGGCTTCGCTTACCAACTCCGCCCGACGCTCAACGTCACCCTCGACATCGACAACCTCACGAACGTGCCGCAGCGCCGCTACCGCGGCGTGCCCGAGAACCGGGAGTATTACAACTACCCGGGGACGACGTTGACCTTCGGGATCAACGGCCGGTTCTGAGCGTTTCCGGCCTCAGGGGGCGGACTTCCGGCGCGCCTCGGTCCAGTCCGCCACCACCTGTTCAAGCACCGCCAGCGGGACGGAGCCCGTGGTCAGGACCACGTCGTGGAAATCGGGCAGCGCGAAGTCCGCTCCGAGTGCGGCGCGCGCCCGTTCGCGAATCTCGAGGATCCGCAGCATCCCGATCATGTAGGAGCAGGCCTGGCCGGGGTTGGTGATGTAACGTTCAACCTCGGCAGCGCTGATGCCGTAGGCGATCGCCCGTTCGCGGCTCCATCCCAAGGTGTGGAGGCCGGTGTCGACCACCAGCCGGCGCGCGCGGAAGAGTTCCGAGCCAATCGCGCCCAGTTTCCCGGCGGGATCCCCCTCGTACCATCCCTGCTCCACGGCGAGCCGTTCCGCGTAGAGGCCCCAGCCCTCGCTGTGCGCGCTGATGCCACCGAAGGTGCGGCGGGCGCGGAAGCGCGGCAGGTCGCGCTGCTCCTGCTGGAGCGCGAGCTGGAAGTGATGGCCGGGGACGGCCTCGTGATAGGCGAGGCTGCGCATCCGCGCCCCGAAGAAAAAGACGTTTCCCGGAAGGGGCACCCAGAAGATTCCCGGGCGGCTGCCGTCCGGCGGCGGCACGGTGTAGTAGGCAGAGGCGACGCGCTCGGTGAGGGGAGGCACCCGCCGCACCTCCACCGGCGCACGCGGCCGCCGATTGAACAAGGCCTCGCTGCGCTGCTCCGCGTCACGGATGTACTCCGTATAGCGCGCGATCACCGCCGCGCGCGGATCGGCTGCCTCGACCAGCGGCCCCTGCGTCGCCCGCGCCATCCGCTCGTTGAAGGTGCCCTCAAGGTAGCCGAGCTGGCGCAGGATTGCCTCCGCCTCCGCCTCCAGCCTGGCCACTTCCTGCTGGCCGATGGCGTGAATCTCGGCCGCGCCCAGATCCGTCGTCGTGAAACCGCGTAGCGCCGCCGCGTAGGCCTCCGCTCCGCGGGGCAGGCGGCTCCAGCCCGCCTCCTGGCCGGCACCGGGTAGCACCTCCTCCACCCAGGCCAGCACCCGCTGGTACGCGGGCCGGATCTCCTCCGCGACCAGGGCTCGCGCCTTCGCCAGCGCCTCGGTCCGCGTTTCGGCCGAGAGCCCGTCGATCCCCTTCATCCGCTCGCCGAGCGTCGCGGCCAAGGGATTGGCGGCCGGCGCGTGGTCGAGAAACATGCGCAGCTGGGTCTCGACCCGCTCCAGGATGAACCGTGGCGGCACGAACCCGCGCCGGGTCGAATCACGTGCCAACGCCAAGCCCTCGTCCAGCCGTGCGGCGAATCGTCCCAGCCGCGCCAAGTAACGGGTCACATCGGCCGGCCGGCTCCAGCTGGTGCGCTCGGTCAGCGACTCGACGAGTGCCACGTGCAGTCCGCGCCGCTGTTCGAACAGGGACAGATTCTGGTGGTCCGTAAAGGCGGCCCCCTCCACGAAGCGCGTCAGTTGCCAGCGCAGCATCGCGGCGGAGATCCGCTGCGACGGCGTCAGGCCGGCTTCCGGCCAGCGTGCCAGGCCCGCCAGTCCGTCCTGCGCGAGCCGCAGCCGGCGGTCCCGCCGCGCCTGCACGCCTTCGCTCCAGAGCGCCCCGGCCTCGTCGTCGTCTCCGTTGCCCGCCGCCGCGTCCGAGGCGGCAGCGGGATCCCGGACCCACTCGGCGGACAGCCGGTTGACCCAGCCTTCAAAGCCATCGGGCGCCGCGGGCCGTTGGGCCGCGGGCAGGGCGGAAGCGAGGCCGAGCAGCAGAACCAGGAAGCGCCTTGAGGACATACGGTGGCGCGGACCGAAGCAGAAAATCGCGCGCGGCCCAAGTCCGGGCTTAGCGGTCAGAGGTACGGGATGAAGAGTCGAGCCAACCCGTCGCGGAGCTTCACCGGCAGGGGGCGACCGGCCAGGTGTTCCGCGGTGACCGGGCGGGCGCGGCGCCGGCGCGACTCCGCCGCCCGGGCCAGCAAGGCGCCAATCGCGGGGTCAAAACCCTCCAGGACGAATTCGAAATTGAGGCGCAGGCTCCGCGCATCCCAGTTGGCCGATCCGAGGAGAAACCAGGCGTCATCCACGACGAGCAGCTTGGTATGGTCGAAGGGTTCCGGTTGGAACCACACGCGGCAGCCGCCCTCGAGGACCTGCCAAAGGTTGGCGCGCATCGCCCAGTCCACGTGCGGGAGATCCCCGCGAGCGGGCAGGATGACGTCGACCTCGACGCCGCGAAGCGCGGCGGCATTGAGGGCCGCCAAGAGCGGGGCATCGGGCAGGAAATACGGGGAGACGATGCGCACGCGGCGTTGCGCGGCGTGGAGGGCGCCTTGCAGCACCCAGCGGAGGCGGTCGCCCCGCTCGTCGGGGCCGGCGGCGATGCCACGCAGGGGCGTGGGGCCGAGCGGTCGGAGCGCCGGGAACCAGGCCTCGCCCCGGAGGCTCTCGCGAGTCGCAAAATACCAATCCTCCGCGAACACCTCCGACAACTGCGCGACCGCTGGACCACGCAGCCGGGCGTGGAGGTCGCCTGCGGCCGAAGCGGGGGCATCCGGACGCCAGTAGTGCGCGTCGATGTTGAGGCCGCCGGTGAAGCCGGTGGTGCCGTCCACCACGATGATCTTCCGGTGGTTCCGCAGATGAATCGCGCTCCAGCGCGCGGGAAGCAGCGGGGGATTGAAGACGCCGACGTTCACGCCGGCAGCGCGCAGGGCGGGCGCCGCTCCGCCGCGGGTGAAACGCACGTCAAAGTCATCGATCAGCACCCGGACGGCGACGCCGCGCGACCGGGCCGCCGCCAGTGCGGCGACGAACTCCCGGCCGATCCCTTCTCCGTCGAAGATGTAGGAGGCCAGTCCGATCGAGCGCTCGGCGCCGTTGATCGCCGCCAGCATCGCCGGATAGGCCACGTTCCCCCCGTCCAGAACCTCCAGCGTGTTTCCGCCGGTGAGCGGCCGGCCCGCCACCCGATCAAGCAAGCGGTTGAGCCCTTCCCAGGGGGCGCCCGCAGGAAGGCGCGCGAGGTGCGTCTCCGCCGCGGGGACGCTGGCGCGCCGGCGGTGGCGGCGGCGCAGCCGGCCGGCCCGGCGCTCCACCCGGTTGATGCCGAGCAGCAAGTAGAGCAGGGGCCCGACCACCGGGAGTATCCAGATCAGGATGAGCCAGATTGCGGACGAACGCGGGTCCCGCTTGTAAAGGAGCGCGTGCCCCGAGGTCGCCAGCGCGATCGTCAGCACCACGCCCGCCAGCCACGCCTGCAGGGGCGCCGCGAGTCCGCCCGGCGCGTCGAGGGGAAGGGTGGGGGGCGAGATCATCGGGGCTCCAGGCGGCGCGAGGGTGCGGTTCGCGGGGGCGGGAGTCAAAGGCGGCGTACCTGCCCGGATTGCCGTTGACCCCCGCCACCGCCGCCGGATTGATCAGCCCATGGTTCCGAGCGTGCTGATCGTCGACGACGAGAAACACACCCGCGAGGGCCTCCAGCAGGCGCTGGCGGACAATTATGACGTGACCGTCGCCGCCAACGCGGACGAAGCCTTCAACCTGCTCGACAGTCAGCCCTATGACGTCGTGCTCACGGACCTGCGGATGCCGGGTAAGTCCGGCCTCAAGGTCATCGACAAGGCGCTGTCCCTTCCCCAGCGCCCGGCGGTGCTGATGATGACCGCCTACGGCAACATCGAGACCGCCGTGGAGGCGATGAAGCGCGGGGCGGTCGATTTCCTGACCAAGCCGGTGAACATCGAGCGGCTGGAAGTGCTGATCCAGCGCGCCCTGAAAACACGCACGCTCGAGGTGGAGGTCCGCCAGCTGCACGAGCGGCTCGACGAGAAGTTCAACTTCGAGGGGATCATCGGCGGTTCCGGCGCGCTGCGGGCGGTGATTGAGCGGGTGCGGTTGGTCGCTCCCTCCCGGGCCACCATCCTCGTGGAGGGGGAGTCCGGCACCGGCAAAGAGCTCATCGCGCAGGCCGTGCATCAGGCGAGCCCCCGCGCCCGCGGCGCCTTCGTGGCGGTGCATTGCGCGGCGCTGTCGGAAAACCTGCTTGAGAGTGAGTTGTTTGGACACGAACGCGGCGCGTTCACGGGGGCCACCGAGCGGCGGGTCGGGCGGTTTGAATCCGCCGACGGCGGCACGCTCTTTCTGGATGAGATCGGCGAGATATCCGCCTCCACCCAGGTTAAGCTCCTGCGTTTTCTGGAAACCAAGGCGATCGAGCGGGTCGGCGGCTCGAAACCCCTCGAGCTCGACGTGCGGCTGGTGGCCGCCACCAATCGCGACCTGGAGGCGATGGTCCGGCAGGGTCGCTTCCGCGAAGACCTTTTTTTCCGCCTGAATGTGATTCGCATCCGGATGCCGTCGCTGCGGGAGCGAGCGGAGGACATCCCGCTGCTTCTCGCGCACTTCATCCGGCAGTTTTCCGCTGAGAACGGAGTCCCGGCCCTCGTGGTGGAGCCGGGAGCCCTGCGCACCCTGCAGCGCTATCCTTGGCCCGGCAACATTCGTGAGCTCAGGAACTTCTGCGAGAACGTGGTGGTGCTTCGCCGCGGGGGGAGCTTAACCGAGTACGACTTGGAGGCCCGGTTTCGCGGAGAGTCCGTGGTGCCGTTGCCGCCGGGCGCGGCGCCCGTCGCTCCGGGAACTGCCTCACCGATGCCGGCGCCCCCGGGCACACCCTCGCTCTCCGTGGAGGAAAATGAGAGGCGGCTGCTCCGCGAGGCGCTGCTCAAGGCCCGCGGCAATCGCACGCGCGCCGCCGCGCTCCTCGGGCTGAGCCGGCGCACGCTGCACCGCAAGCTCGCGCAGTGGCCCGAGCTCGATGTGGTCGATTAGGGGCCTGGCCCGGGGTCAGACCTGGTAGGTCTGCAGCGGCCGGGGATCAAGTACCCGGTCGGGTCCCAATTGCTGGGTTAACCGTTCCGCAAACCACGCCCGCGCCGGCGGATCCCCGTGGGTAAGCACGATTTTCCGGGCCTGCGTCTGCAGCACGAACTCAAGCAGTTCCTCGCGATCCGCGTGGCCGCTGAGTTCGAAGCGCTCGACGTGGGCGCGCACCTTGGCCTTCACGTTCGCGGCGGCGAAGAGGAACTCCTCGCCGGGTTTCGTCGCCAGCAGCTGTCCGCCGGGCGTATCGGGGTCGCAGAAGCCCACGAAGCCAATCGTGTGCCGCGCCTGCCCCAGCATCCCGGACGCGAGCACGTAGCTCGGCGTCTTCTCGACCATCATCCCGGAGCTGACCACATAGATGGAGCGTGGCGCGGGCTCGGCTCCGGGCTTCAGCTGACGGGGCAGGGGCTTAACCTTCAGGTCCTTGAGGATGTTCCGGTTGAACTGCACGTGCTTGGTCTTCCGGGCGATCTCGTCGAAGTAGTCCGCCAGGTCCACGCCCAGCCCGCCGGTGTAGATGGTGCAGTCGGCGAGGCGACCGAACTTCCGGGCATCGTGGAGGATCGCGAACAGCTCCTGCATCCGGCCCAGCGCGAAGACGGGGAGCAGGAGGGACCCCCCGCGGTGCAGGGTGTCGTTCGCGGTCGCGACCAGGCGGGCAACTTCGTGCACCCGCTCCTTGCCGGCCGGCCGCTCGGTCGCGCCGCGGGTGGTTTCGGTCACGACGGTGTCGAAATGACCGGCCGGGAACTTCGCGCCGGCGAGCGTGCGCTGGTTCTCGAAGAGGACATCCCCGGTGAAGAAGATGCTGCGGTGCTTGTAGTGCAGCTCAACGCCGGCGGCGCCGGCCACGTGACCCGCCGGATGAAAGATGATCTCGATCTCGTCGCGATTGTTCCGGAAGCGCTTCGCCTGACCGTAGGGAATGCCGGTCAACCGGCGGGCGTGGCGGTCGATCTCATCGTGGGTGAAGAGCGGGTAATCCGGGATGTTCGCCTCCTCCCGCTGTCGGAGCATCACGTTGGCCGAATTGTGGAGCATCCGTTCAATCAGCATGCGGCTGGACGTGGTCATCACCACCGGTGCCTGTCGCTGCTCGCGAAGCAACACGGGGAGGCTGCCGATGTGATCCAAGTGACAGTGGGTGATGATGATAAGATCCAGCTCGATCCCGCGCAGCGGCGAAAAGTCCGGGGTGGCCTGACGCCCCACCTCCTTCGGGTTCAGCCCGCAATCAATCAGGATCTTCAGGTCGCCGAGCTGGACGAACAACGCGTTGGCGCCGATGCCGCCCGCGCGGTTCAGGTCAATGAGCTTCATTTTGGACCAGCAGAAGACAATCGGTCGGCGGAAACGAGAACGAAACGCGGTCGCGCCGCATTTCGCGCTCCGCCGCGTCAGCCGGCCTGCTCGTTCTGCCCGGACGGCACCTTGAGATCAAAGGGGGCGAGCAGTACGCACACCCGGTTCCCGCGGTCGTCGAGCCCGTAAAAACTTCCGTGCACGCGCGCGTCCGCGCCCGTCACATGGAAGCTGTTGTAGGAAAACTGCTCTCCCGGCGCGAGCCGGGGCGTCTCGCCGACGATGCGGTCCCCTTCGATCACCGAGCGACTGCCATCCTCGTTTTCGATCACCCATTTCCGGCCCAGCAGCGTCACCGTATGCTCCGAGGCGTTGCGGATGGTCACGAAGTACACGAACGCGTGCGGCTTGTCCGCGGGCAGGCTCACCCCGCCGTGATGGTGGCAGAGGCGGTCGAGGTGGGCACTGAGCCCGGGAAGTTCACTCGGCGGCGTCACGGGACCACCTATGGACGCAGGTTCCCGGGGTCGCAAGCGACCGGGTGGCTTTCGCGCTTGCTGCGGGCGGGGGGCAGGGAAAGAACACCCGACCATGGCAAAATTCGCACTCCTTTCCGTCTCCGACAAACGCGGGCTGGTCGCCTTTGCCCGCGACCTTGCGGGCAGGCACGGTTTCACCCTGCTGTCGACCGGCGGCACCGCCCGCCTGCTGGCGGAGGCCGGCCTGCCGGTCACCGAGGTCGGGCGGCATACCGGATTCCCCGAGATCATGGAGGGGCGAGTGAAGACGCTGCATCCCAAGGTGCACGGGGGCCTGCTTTGCCGCCGCGACAAGGCGGAGCATCGCGCGCAGGCCGCGGCCAACGGCATCGACCTCATCGACCTCGTCGTGGTGAACCTGTACCCGTTCGAACAAACGGTGGCGAAGCCGGATGTCGCCTTCGAGGAGGCGATCGAGAACATCGACATCGGGGGGCCGTCCATGCTGCGCAGCGCCGCCAAGAACCACGAGAGCGTCACCGTGGTCTGCGATCCGGACGACTACGGGGCGGTGCTGGCCGCGCTGGCGGCGGAGGCCTCCGCCCCGGCGGAGCTGGCGCGACTGCGCCGCACGCTGGCGCGCAAGGTGTTCCAGCGGACGGCCGCCTACGATGCCGCGATCGCCCGTTACCTGGAGTGCCAGGCCGAGGCCCCGGATCTGGATGCGCTGGCCGGCTTTCCGGCTCGACTCACCCTCTCCTGGCCCCGTGCGCAGACGCTGCGTTACGGGGAGAACCCTCACCAGCGGGCTGCCCTCTACGGCTCCTTCCACGAACACTTCCAGCAATTGCAGGGCAAGGAGCTTTCGTACAACAACCTCCTGGACATCACCTCCGCGACCCAGCTCATCGGCGAGTTTACCCGCCCCACGGTCGCGATCCTCAAGCACACCAACCCCTGCGGTGTCGCCAGCGCCGAATCCCTCCTGGCGGCCTGGGAGCAGGCCTACGCGACGGACCGGCAGGCGCCTTTCGGCGGGATCGTGATTGTGAACCAAACCCTCGACGCCGCCCTGGCTGGAGCCATTGCGGAGATCTTCACGGAAGTGATCATCGCGCCGCGCTTCAGCGAGGAGGCCCTCGCAATTCTCGGCCGGAAGAAAAACCTGCGCCTGATGGTGGCCAAGGAAGGACTGCAGGCGGACGCCCTGCAGGAGGTGCGCTCGGTGATCGGCGGCGTGCTCCTGCAGGACACGAACCGTACCCTGGGCAAGGTGGACGAGTTCAAGGTGGTCACCCGCCGCGCACCTTCGCCCGCGGAGATGGCTTCGCTCCTCTTCGGCTGGAAGGTGTGCAAGCACGTGAAGTCCAACGCGATCGTCTATTGCCAGGGTGAGCGCACGCTGGGCGTGGGCGCCGGCCAGATGGCCCGTGTCGACAGCTCCCGCATCGCGGTGTGGAAGGCGGGCGAGGCCGGGCTTTCGCTCCAGGGCTCCGTGGTCGCCAGTGAAGCGCTGTTCCCGTTCCCCGACGGCCTGCTCGCCGCTGCCGACGCCGGCGCGACCGCCGCCATCCAGCCGGGGGGCGCATTGCGGGATGCGGAGGTGATCGCGGCCGCCGACGCCCGCGGCATGGCAATGGTGTTCACCGGCTGCCGGCACTTTAAGCACTGATTCGCCCGCACCGCCGTTTCGGCCCCCCGTTCTTGCCTCCCGCGGGAACCTGCCCACCGTCCGCTCCGCTCCGCGAAACCCTCCCCACCATGTTCGATCCCGTCGCCAAACTGCAGGAATTCATCCGTCATCCGAGCGTCTCCGCCGACTCCCGCTTTCGCGCGGGCATGCAGGGGGCGCAGGAGTTCATCGCCGGCCTGCTCGGCTCGATCGGCTTCCAAGTCGAGGTGGTCCGCACGGACCTGCATCCCATCGTGCTGGCCCACCGCGGGGGCGATCCCCGCTGGCCGCACGTCGTGATCTACGGGCACTACGACGTGCAGCCTGCGGATCCGCTCGAGCTCTGGCGTACGCCCGCCTTCGAACCCACCATCATCGGCAACCGGATCTACGGCCGCGGGGCCGCGGACAACAAGGGTCCGCTCCTGACGAACGTCGCCGCCGTCGCGCAGGCACTGGAGGAGGATCCGGCGCTCCCGCTGCGCATCACCTTCCTGATCGAGGGGGAGGAAGAGATGGGCAGCCCCAGCTTCCCGAAATTCCTCGAACGCTACGCCGACCGCCTGCGGCAGGCGGATTTCGTTTTCCTCTCCGACACCGCGCTGCCCAGTCCGGATCAGGTGGTCCTCACCTGCGGCCTGCGCGGACTCGCGCTCCTGGATGTGCACCTCACCGGCGCCAAGGGCGACCTGCATTCGGGTCTTCACGGCGGGGTGCTGCGCAACCCGATCCAGGCGCTCGCCGAAGTGCTCGCAACGCTCCATACCCCCGAAGGACGCGTGAACGTCCCGGGATTCTACGACGACGTGCTGGATGTTCATCCCTGGGAGCGGGAGGAGCTGCGCCGCCTGGGCACGGACGAGCGCGCCTACGCCGAGTTCCTCGGCATCGACACCTTCTACACCACCCCGGGTTTCAATCCGTTCGAATCGTCACGGTTTCAACCCACGCTCGAGTTCAACGGAATTGGCGGAGGGTACCAGGGTGAGGGGACGAAGACGGTGATCCCCAGCAAGGCGTTCGCCAAGATCAGCTGCCGGCTCGTGCCCAACCAAAGCCCGGAGCAGATCAAGCGGCTCGTGATGGACGCGATCCGCGCGCGTGTGCCCAAGGGCATCAAGCTCGAATTTGTTGATCAGCATCAGGGGGATCCCTACGTGGTGGTGCCGCCGGGCCGCTCCAATACGCCGCCGGACCAGTCCCCGGTGCTCGCGCGCGCCTTCCAGGCCACGGAGCAGGCCGTGCGCGAGGTCTGGGGTCGTGCCCCGCTGTACCTCCGCGAGGGCGGCAGCGTGCCGATCATCTCGGAGATCAAGCGGGTCACCGGCCTCGACTCGGTCATGATGGGGCTCTTCCTGCCGGAGGATAACCTCCACGCCCCGAATGAGAGCTTCAACCTCGACGTGATGCGCAAGGGGACCGAGACGACCCGGCGGATGCTCCGGGCGCTGGCGGGCCGGCCCTAGCGCGCTTAGCCGGCGAGACGGAAGAGCCGGCGGGCGTTCTCGTAGCGGATCTTCCGCTCAACGGCCGGGGAGGGGGCGAGAGCCTTGACCTGGGCCAGTTGCCGCGCGCCCGAACACTGCACGGGCACCGCGTTCACGTCAGTGCAGTCGCTGCCGTAGAGCAGCTTATCCTGATGACGGTCCAGGAACGCCCGACCGTGCTCGAGGTCGCGGGCGAAGGCGTTCAGGCCCGAGCCGGCGGAGAGGTCGCCGAAGAGATTGGGGTAGTCCCGCAGGTAGCGGTCCGTGAGTCCGCCCGGCTTCACCTTGCCGCGAGGGTAGAGGTTGCGCGGGTCATCGACGTTGGCCGCGTCGATATTCGCCCACCAGGTCTGCGCGTGGCCGATGAAGTTCGTGCGCGGATGCTGTTCCAGCATGCGGTGGAAGCGGTCGAAGCCGTGGTTGTAGCTGCCGGTCTGCCAATGGAGCAGAATCGGCACCCCGAAGTCGGCTGCCAGCGCGTAGAGCCGGCGCATCGCGGGTGAGTCGCACTCCACGCCAAACTTCTGCTCCCCGATGATCACGGCCCCGAGCTTGAGGTACTTCTCGATCACCGTTGGCGCATCATCGAGGTCGCTCACCTCATTAGCCCCAAAGAAGAATTCGCCCGGGTGCTGCCGCGCGACCGCGAGGCAGTCGTCGTTGCCCGTGCAGGTGCTGTCGAGACCGTTGGCCCGGCCCTGGTGAGTGGACGCCCGGGACACCGGACGGCCCGAGGGCAGGAGGATGGTTTGCGTCGCCCCGAGGGCACGCTGATGGCCAACGAGATCGCCATCCTGCCGGGGCCGCGGCAGCACGGGGGCATAGGTCACCTTGTCCCTGCCGCCGCCGTAGTTGGTGTGCTGATGGATATCCACCAGCGGGAGCGGGGGCGTCTCGGCGGCTGCGGCGTGCGATCCGGCAATGACCGCAGCGGCCGCATGGACCAGGAAGTCCCGGCGGGAAAGCGGGGGCGAAGGGGGGAGGGGCATGACCGCGTTCTCGCTGCGGCGCCCCCGAGGGGCAAGGTCGTTTCACCCAGCCAGGGATTGCATCCCGCGTCGCAAACGCCGTACTCCTTTCCCGCCTACCCTTATGCGACCCACGCTTCCCCTCCTTGTCGCGGTCCTGATGCTGGCCGCGCCTGTTGTTCACGCCCAACTGCGGCTCCCCGCGATCATCAGCGATGGGATGGTGCTGCAGCAACGCCAGGTGAATCCGATCTGGGGCTGGGATACTCCCGGTACCGCCGTGACGGTCTCTTTTGCCGGGCAGACGCATCGCGCCACCGCGGGAGCCGACGGGCGCTGGACCGTGCGCCTCGCGCCGATGGACGCCAGCGCGGAAAACCGTGCCCTGACGATCGCCGGTTCCAGTCAGCGGGCGCTCAAGGACGTACTGGTCGGGGAGGTTTGGATGTGTTCCGGGCAGTCGAACATGCAGTGGTCGCTCGCGCAGTCGTATCACGGCGACCTCGAGGCGCTGGCCACCGACCTTCCCCAGGTCCGCCTCATCTCCGTACCCCAGGTCGGCACCCAAGAGCTACGCTCGGACTTCAAGGGCCAGTGGGAGGCCGCCACGCCCAAGACCACGCCGTCCTTCAGCGCCGTGGGCCTGCTCTTCGGACGTTACCTGCATCAGGTCCTGAAGGTGCCGGTCGGGCTGATCGACAACGCCTGGGGTGGCTCCGCCGCCGAGGCGTGGGTCCGCCGCACCACCATCGAGTCCGATCCCCGCTTTGCCGCGCTGATGGAGTCGACCCGCAAGCGCGAGGGGGAACTGCTGTCGCCGCAGGGCCGGGCGGCGTTCGAGGCCTCGCTGCAGAAGCATCGGGAGGACAGCGCGAAGGCCAAGGCTGCCAAGAAGGCCGCGCCCCGCGCGCCCCAGGATTGGCTCACCGGGAACGCCCGCCCGGGCAACATCTTCGCGGGCGTCGTGCACCCCACGCTCGGCTACGGCATGAAGGGCGTCATCTGGTATCAGGGCGAATCGAACGCCAGTCGCGCGCACGAGTACGCCACCTTGTTCCCCTTCATGATCGAGCAGTGGCGCAAGGAATGGGGCCAGGGAGATTTCCCGTTCTACTGGGTCCAGCTGGCCGACTTCCGCGAGGAGAAGCCCCGGCCGGGGGAAAGCGACTGGGCAGAGCTGCGCGAGGCCCAGACCAAGGCCCAGCGCCTGCCTCACACCGGCCAGGCCGTGATCATCGATGTGGGCGAGGGACGCGACATTCATCCCCGCAACAAGCAGGAGGTCGCGGCCCGGCTCGCCCGCCTTGCCCTCGCGCGTGACTACGGGCGGGCGTTGCCCCACCGGAGCCCGGAGTTTCGCGCCGCGCAGTTCGCAGGCGGCAGGGCCGTCGTTCAGCTGGATACGTTCGGCAGCTCGTTGCGGGCATTCGACGTCGCGGAGGTCCGCGGGTTCGCCCTCTGCGGGGAGGATCGCGTCTGGCACTGGGCCAGCGGGAAGATTCTCGGTGCCGACCGGGTCGAGGTCTCGAGTGCGCAGGTGCCCGCTCCGGTCGCGGTCCGCTACGCATGGGCGGACAACCCGGTCTGCAACCTGTACTCCGCCGACGGCCTGCCCGCGACGCCGTTCCGCTCGGATGATTTCCCGCTCACCACGGCACCGCAGCCCGCCGCGAAGTAACCGCTCGTGAAGCCCGGGATCGAGGTCCTGCTGGAGTCCCGCCTCGATCTCCTGCGGGGACGCCGGGTGGGGTTGGTCACCACCCCCACCGCGATTGACACGCGGCTGCGTTCCTCCGCCGAACTCCTGCGCGCCCACCCGGAGGTGGACCTCGTCGCGCTCTACGGCCCGGAACACGGGGTGCGCGGGGACGCCCAGGCGGGAGAGTACGTCCCCTTCTATCGGGACCCGCATCTTGGCCTGCCGGTGTTCAGCCTTTACGGTGAGACGCAGCGCCCGCCGGCGGATATGCTCACCCGCATCGACGCCTACATGCGGGAGTACGATACCCGCCACGAGGGCAAGACGCTCGAACCCCGGATGCTGGAATCAATCGAGGTGATGGTGTTCGACCTGCAGGACATTGGTACCCGCGTCTACACCTACGTTGCGACGATGGCCTACGCGATGCAGGCCGCCGCGGAGGCGGGCATCCCGTTCGTGGTGCTCGACCGCCCGAACCCTATCACCGGCGCCGCGATGGAGGGACCGGTGCTCCGATTCCCGGAATACAGCTCCTTCATCGGTCTTTATCCGGTGCCGTTACGCCACGGGATGACCGCCGGCGAGCTCGCCCGGCTCTTCAGCGCGCGCTTCCTGCCGCGGCCGGCGGATCTGACGGTGGTCCCAATGGAGGGGTGGCGCCGCGGGGACTGGTTTGAGTCCACCGGGCTTCCCTGGGTCCTGCCCTCACCGAATCTGCCCTCCGTGGATGCGGCGGTGGTTTATCCCGGGCAGGTGATGCTGGAGGGCACTAACCTCTCCGAGGGGCGCGGCACGACGCGTCCCTTCGAGCTCTGCGGCGCACCTTGGGTGGACGGTCACGTGCTGGCCCGCGACCTGAACGCCCTCGACCTGCCCGGGGTTCGGTTCCGCGAGGCTTGGTTCACGCCCACCTTCTCGAAATTTGCCGGTCAGCGTTGCGGGGGCGTCCAGTTGCACGTGTGGAATCGCGAGGCTTTCCGCCCGGTCCTGACGACGATCGCGCTGCTCGCGGAGGTCCGGCGCCGCGGCGGGGATCAGCTGGAGTTCCATGCCGATTACTTCGACCACGTTCTCGGCCACCCGCGGGTCCGCGAAGGCCTGGCGGCTGGCGTGCCGGCGGCCGCCCTGGCCGCGGAGTGGACGCCGGAACTGCGTGCCTTCGACCTGCGGCGCGCGGAATACCTGCTCTACGGACCTTGACGGCCGGTGGGGTTCAATAGCGGGCGAGGGAGGGATCGAGCTCCGCCGCCCACGCCTCGATACCCCCGGCGATGTTACTTACGGCGGCGAACCCCTGCTGCCGCAGGTAACGGGTCACTTGCAGGCTGCGGCTGCCGTGGTGGCAGAGGATGAGCAGGTGCCGGTCGCGCGGCAGTTCCCCGAGGCGCTCGGGAATGCGCCGCATCGGAATATGCTCTGCGCCGGTAAGCTGGCAGATCGAAAGCTCGTGGGGTTCGCGCACATCGATGATCCGGGTGCGGTCCGGGCTGACGCGGACCAGGTCGCGCGCGGCGGTGACCGAGAGTTCAAGGGGGAAGGAGTCGGGCATGACGGAAGCAGGGAGGGGGACGGCGCAGGCCGGCGCGTAACGCCCCGGCTCAAGGCTGCGAATGACCGGTGCCTCGCCGCAAACCGCGCAGGCAGGGTCCCGCGCCAGCGTCAGGATCTGGAACCGCTGGGCCAGGGCGTCGTAGGCCAGGAGTCGGCCGCGCAACGGTTCTCCGGCTCCCGTGACGAGCTTGATGGCTTCCAGTGCCTGCAGGCTGCCGATCACGCCGCAGAGCGCCCCGAGGACACCTGCCTCCCCGCACGAGGGCACCGCGCCCGTCGGAGGCGGCTGAGGGAAGAGGCACCGGTAACATGGCCCCCCGCGCGCCGGATCGAACACGCTGAGTTGCCCGTCAAAGCGGAAGACATTGCCGTGGACGAGAGGCCGGCCGGTAAGCACGGCCGCGTCGTTGTTCAGGTAACGGCTGGCGAAGGTGTCCGTTCCGTCGACAATGACATCGTAGGAGGAAAACAAGGCGGTTGCGTTGCCCGGCTGGACCCCTTCCGGGTGGGCATTGAGCTGGATTCCCGGATTCACCGCCCGCAGCCGGCGGAGTGCCGAGGCTACCTTGGGGGCGCCGACGTCCTCGTCTTCGTGGAGAAGTTGGCGCTGAAGGTTGTGCCGCTCAACGCGATCGAAATCGGCGATCCCCAGCGTGCCCACCCCCGCGGCGGCGAGGTAAAGGGCGGCTGGGCTGCCGAGTCCGCCGGCACCCACCACCAAAATTCGGGCCGCCGCGAGCTTGCGCTGCCCCGCCGGGCCAATCTCGGCCAGGGACAAGTGCCGTCCGTACCGGGCGAGATCGGCCGGGGAAAGCTCAGGCGGCGTGGGCATCCGCGCTACGCAAGGCTGATGTGCCCCCGCCGCAATTGAAATTGCGCCGCCGCGGCGCCGCCCCCGGAATTCGCCGGATGCGTTTCCTCGGGATTGACTACGGCACCCGGCGGATCGGCCTCAGCTACGGGGACGAGCTGGGGGTGGCGACGCCGTTGCCGGCCCTCGTCGACATAGATCCTGCCCGGCGCTGGGACGCGCTGCTGGTCGTGGCTCGCCAACGCCGGATTCAGGAACTCGTCGTCGGCCACCCCTTGAACATGGACGACTCCGTGGGGCCGAAGGCAAAGGAGGCGGAGGCCTTCGCGGCACGGTTGGCCGCCGCGCTCGGGGTCCCGGTCCACCTTGTGGACGAGCGTCTCACCAGCCACGAGGCCGAGGCTTCGCTGCCAGCAGCCCGTCGGCGCGCCGTGCGTGCCAGCGGCATCATTGATTCACGGGCCGCCACGCTGATCCTGCAGGATTACCTCGACCAAAGGTTTCCGCCGCCGATCGGAGTCCAGGAGGAGGAGGCGTGAGCACACGCTGGCGGGCGGTTTGTGCCTATGACGGCGGCCCCTTCTCCGGCTGGCAGAGCCAGCTCGGGGGCGACGCGATTCAGGATGTGATCGAGACCCGGCTGGCCGCGGTGTTCAAGGGCCCGATTCGGATTCACGGCAGCGGCCGGACGGACGCGGGGGTCCACGCGCGGGGCCAGGTGTTTCATTTCGATGCGGACTGGCCCCACGGCCCCGCGCGCCTGCTCGCGGCGCTCCGCAGTGGATTGCCGCCGGCAATTCAGATCCGCTCCGTGCGGCGGGCCACGTCGGACTTTCACGCCCGCTTTTCCGTGCGCGCCAAGCGCTACGTGTATCACTTGCACCTCGGGGACGCCGATCCCTTCTCCCGTCCCTATTGCTGGCCGGTCTTCCGGCCGCTCGATCTTGCGGCGATGCGGGTCGTCGCCGGGCTGCTGCGCGGTCGCCATGACTTCCGCGCGTTCACGGCGCTCAACGGTCCGGGGCGCGAGGATACCGTGCGCGACCTGACGCGGCTCGACGTGCTGCGGCGGGGCCGCCGGGTGCGGATCATCGCCGAGGCGCCGGGTTTTCTCTACAAGATGGTGCGCAGCCTCGCCGGGGCGCTGGTGGCCGTCGGGGAGGGGCGGCTGACCCCGGCCGCCGTGGGCGAGATGCTGGCCAAAGGCCGGCGTACCCCGGTGGTCCAGACGGCGCCGCCGCAGGGCCTTTTTCTCGAACGCGTATGGTACTGAACGCGCTCGCGCCCCGCGTCCGGCATTGGGGCCAACGACTCGCCGCGGTCGCGTTCCCTCCCCGCTGCATCCACTGTGGCGGCCTCGTCGAGCCGGCGGAGACGCCCGCCGGGTTCCGGCATCTATGCGTCCCGTGCCAGGTCGCCGTGGCTTGGGTGCACCCGCCCCATTGCTCGGTCTGCGGACATCCCTTCCACGGGATCGTCACGGGGGATCGGGCATGCCCTCGTTGCGCCGGCCTCGTTCCGGCCTACGGGGAAGCTCGCACCGCGAGCCTGTTCGCGGGGCCCGTTCGTGCGCTGGTCATCGAACTTAAGTACCACCATGGCCTCCACCTCCTCGGCGATTGCGCCGCGTTATTCCGGGGTGCCCCCCACCTCCTCGCGCACGTGCGGGGAGCGCGGCTCGTGCCGGTGCCACTGCATCCGCGCAAGCGGCGCGAACGCGGTTACAATCAATCCGCGTTGCTGGCCGCCGAACTTGCCCGGGCGGCCGGCGGCGAAACCACGGTCGAGAGCTTGCTGGTCCGCCGACTGGATACCGCGACCCAGACCGCCTTCGACCGGGAACGGCGGCGGGCCAACCTGCAGAATGCCTTTGCACTCGCTGCCGCGGCCCCGCTACGTTCTCCCGCCCGATATGTATTGGTCGACGACGTCTTCACCACCGGCTCCACGGTCAATGCCTGCGCCCGCGTGCTCCGCGAAGCGGGGGCCGAACGCGTTGATGTAGCCACGCTAGCCCACGGCTGAAACCATCCATGCACTTCGACAAGCCGACGTACACCGTCCGGAAGGTCCGGAAGAAGGATATTCCCAAGGGACTCTACACCAAGGATCCGAGCTCCGGGGACATCATCTTCAACAGGGAGTTGGAGGACAATCAGATGGTGTCGCCGAAAAGCGGCCATCATTTTCCCGTCGGCGCCCGCGCCCGGATCGCACACCTGCTCGATCCGGACTCCTTTGTGGAGTGTGACGCCGCGATTCGCTCCAGCGATCCCCTGAAGTTTGTCGACTCGCAGCCCTATCCGGACCGCATCCGGCGCTATGAGAAGGAGAGCGGCTTGTCCGAGGCCGTCGTGAGCGGCACGGGCCGGATCCATGGGCTGGAAGTGGCGGTGGCGGTGATGGACTTCCGATTCTGCGGTGGTGCGATGGGCGCGGCGGCCGGGGAAAAGATTACGCGGGCGATCGAGCTCGCGCGGACCCGCGGCCTCCCGTGCATCATTTTCAGCGCGTCCGGCGGCGCCCGGATGCAGGAGGGGATCTACTCCCTGATGCAGATGGCCAAGACCAGCGCCGCGCTCGGCCGGCTTGCCGAGGCTGGTCTGCCCTTCATCTCCGTGCTGACCCATCCGACCATGGGCGGCGTCACCGCCAGCTTCGCCACGCTCGGGGACGTGATCCTCGCGGAACCCGGGGCGTTGGTGGGGTTCGCGGGGGCACGGGTGATCAAGGATACCACGAAGCAAACGCTGCCCGCCGGGTTTCAGACGGCGGAGTTTCTCCTCAAGCACGGGCTGATCGACCAGATTGTGCCCCGCCTCGAACTGCGCGGCCGCCTCCACTCGCTGTTGACGGCCCTGCACGTGCGCCGACGGTCGAGCGCGCGGTGAGCCACGGCTACGCCGAGGTTGCCGCCCGCCTCTTCGCCCGCCGAGCCGAGGGTCCCCGCTTCGGCATCGACCGGATGCGGCTGCTGGCCGGCGCCCTCGGGCATCCGGAGCAAAGGGTTCCGTGCCTCCATGTCGCGGGCACGAATGGCAAGGGCTCGGTCTCGGCCATGTTGGATGCGATCCTCCGGGCGGCCGGCTGGCGCACCGGGCTCTACACTTCACCCCACCTAGTGCACCTGGGAGAACGTGTGCAGGTGGATCGGCAGCCACTTTCGGAGGAAGAGATCATCCGCTATGCCGGGGAGCTGGAGCCGATCGCCGATCGCCTCGGGGCCAACGATCGGGGCGATTCACCGGCCTTTTTTGAACTGATGACCGCGATCGCCTTCCTGCAATTCGCGCGGAAGGCCTGCGACGTCTCCGTGATCGAGGTCGGGCTGGGGGGGCGGCTCGATGCGACCACCGTCGTAACCCCTGAGGTTGCCGTCATCACTTCCATCGCGATGGATCACTGCGAGATCCTCGGGGATAGCCTCGGCCAGATCGCGGCGGAGAAGGCGGGAATCATCAAGCCGGGGCGGCCGCTGGTGGTCGGACGGGTTCCACCGGCCGCGGAGGAGGTCATCGCGCGGATCGCCGCGGAGCGTGGCGCTCCCGTGCGCTGGGTCGGCCAGATCTACGGGGATGATCTCGCCTTGTATCCGCAAACCAGCCTCGAGGGAGATTACCAACGCTGGAACGCCGCGACGGCCACGCTCGCCGCCGAGGCTCTGCCCGCGCGCTGGCGTATTTCCGCGGAAGTTATCCGCGCGGGCCTGAATGCAGTGGACTGGCCGGGGCGTTGGCAGCGCGCCCGGGCGGGCGATCGACTGCTCATACTCGACTCCTCCCACAATCCGGAGGGTGCGGCGGTACTGTCCTCCAATCTGGCCCGGTTGGTCGCGGAGACCGGCCAGCGGCCCGTCGTGATCACGGGTATTCTGGGTACGGCCCGCGCCCGGCCGCTCCTCGCCGCGATCGCCGCCCACGCGGCGGAGATCGTGCTGGTGCCGCCGGGCCAGCCGCGCGCCTGCACGGTGGAGGAATTGCGCGGCCTGATCCCCGCGTCTTTTGCCGGCCCCGTCCGCGCCGGTCGCGTCGAAACGCTGTTCCCCGAGCCCGGCCGGTGCGCCGCGGGTCCGCCCGATGGGGTCGTGGTGGTCACCGGTTCCCTCTACCTGCTTGGGGAGGTGCTGACCCGCTTCCGGGCCGCGGACGGCAACCGCTGAATCCACGCTCGATTCCGCGCTCGCTCGCGGCATAACGCTGCCGGATGCGTTTCCCGCCGCTCTTCCTGCTGCTCTTTTGGGCCCTTTCCGTGGCGCGCCAGACGGCGGCGCTGCCGGTGCCGCTTGCGCCTGTCGAGGGCCGCGGCGGCATGGTTGTCGCCGGGCATCCCGAGGCGGCCGAAGCCGGCCTGACAGTGCTCCGCGCGGGCGGCAACGCGATCGACGCGGCGGTGGCCACGTCCCTCGCGGTTGGAGTGGCCGAGCCCTACGGCTCCGGTCTCGGCGGCAAACTGATGTTCCTGTACCATGAGGCGCGCACCGGACGCACCTATGCGATCGACGCCATGGACGCCGCCGGCTCGGTGAATGTGGACGCCTACCTCAAACGTCCCGCCGCGGCGCGCAGCTATGGTTACGCGGAAGTCTGCGTCCCCGGGCTGGCCGCCGGACTGTGGACCGCCCATCAGCGTTGGGGCCGCCTTCCCTGGGCCGCGACGATTGCGCCCGCGATCCGCCTCGCGCGGGCCGGCTTTGAGGTACTGCCCAAGACCCGGGAGCAGTTCCAGGAACAGGAACGCAAGCTGCGCCGGGGCGACGCGGAAATCGCCCGGCTCTACCTGCCCCAGGGGCAACTCCCCGCCGTCGGCAGCCGCCTGCCGAATGAGGATCTCGCCCGGACGATGGAGCGTTTGGCTCGGGAGGGGCGTGACGGGTTCTATCGGGGCACGGTGGCCGAATCCCTGGTCCTGGCAGCCAAGGCTGGCGGTGGCTGGCTCACCGCCGAAGACCTTGCCGGCTACGAGGCCCGGGTGGTCGAGCCGCTTTCGGTGACGATTCGGGGGTATACGCTGTTCGGAGGTCCGCCGCCAACCAGCGGAGCCACGCTCTTCCTGCCGATCCTGAAGGCCCTCGAGACAGGCGGGTTGGCCCCGGCCCCGCTCCGCTCGGGGGAGAATATCGACGTCCTCGGCCGGCACTGGCGCGCTGCCCTCCCCGACGTGCTGCGGACGGTGGGCGACGTGCCCGCTTCGCGATTCCAAGTGGAGCGTTTGCTCGCGCCGGATGCGATCGAGGGCCTGCGGGGCCGCGCCCAAGCCGCGCCCCCCAAACCCGCCCGTAAGGTGGCTCGGGCTCCCGCCCGGCGGGACGACTTCCCGTTTGCCGAAAGTGCCCACGCCGCGACCACGCACTTCCTGGTTGCGGACCGGGAGGGCAACGTGGTCTGCGCGACCCAGTCCCAGAGCCTGCACTTTGGCGCCGGCGTCGTTCCGCCCGGAACCGGCGTGGTGATGAATAATTCGATGAGTAACTTCGCGACCACGGATGCTCGGAGCCCCAATTACGTCGCCCCCGGCCGCCGCTCTCGCAGCACGATCGGACCGACGATCGCGGTCCGGGACGGCCGCGCCGTCTTCGCGGTGGGACTGCCCGGCTCCGCCCGAATTCCAACCGGACTGCTCCAGGTGCTGGCGGACCACGTCCTCCTGGGGCGTCCGCTCGAGGAGGCGATCGGCGACACTCGTTTCCATTTCCAGTCCGCCGAAGGCGACGGGCCGGATCAGGTCGAGGCCGAAGCCTCGCTGTCGGCAGGCGTGGCGGAGCGACTCCGGGCGCTCGGCTGGAAGGTGGTTCTCCGCGAGCCGGCGGGCACCGGCAAGTACTTCGGCGGCGTCAACGCGATTGAGGTGCGTCCGGATGGCACCCTGCGCGGACTGGCCGATCCGCGGCGCACGAATGCGGCACGCGGCTTCTGAGCGTGGACAAAAACCTTGCCAAAGCCGGGGCGACTCCCTGTGTTTGAACGCTTTCCATGCAAAAGACCAAGAAGTCCGTTGCCAAGCGGTTCAAACTCACCGCCCGCGGCAAACTCGTGCGCCGCACGCCTGGCTTCCGTCACTTGCTTGGCTCGAAGAGCACGAAGCAGAAGCGTCGTGCGACCCGAGACAAGCTGGTGGCCGACGGCCACGCCGAGGCGCTCAAGCGCGCCCTTCCGTTCGGTCTCTGAACGGAACGTAACCCATCCCATCAACCGCTCCCGGGGGTGATTCTCCCAGCCGACCTCCGGGCGCCCAAATAAAAGGAATCCACCAACATGGCTCGTGCAACTAATGGTCCCGCGTCGCGCAAGCGGCGCAAGAAGGTGCTGAAGTACGCCAAGGGCTACTTCGGCAACAAATCGAAGCTGTTCCGCTACGCGAAGGAAGCGGTCCAGCACGCTTGGCAATACGCCTACGCCGCCCGGCGCAAGAAGAAGGGCGACTTCCGCGGTCTCTGGATCGTGCGCCTCAATGCGGCGTGCCGGAACGCCGGCATCAGCTACAGCCGTTTCATCGAAGGGCTGAAGGCCGCCAACATCGGCCTCGACCGCAAGGTCCTGAGTGATCTCGCGATTCGCGACGAGGTCGCCTTCAACGCCCTGGTCCGCCAGGCACAGGAGGCCCTCAAGGCCAAGGCTGCGGCGCCCAAGTCCGCCTGAGTCGCCACCGGGCGCCCCGGTTTTCCTCACCCGCTGAAGGACGGGTTCCGCACCCGCGGGACCCGTCCTTTCTTTTTTCCGCTTCGTCCCGCCGCAGGCTTCCCTCCACCCGGCGCATCCGCCACGCTCCCGTTCCCGACCTCATCGCATGCAAGCGCAACTCCAAGCCGTCCTCGCGAAGGCCGCCGCCGAGCTCCCTGCCGTTCTCCTCCGGCCCGAGTTGGAGGCCGCCAAGGCCCGCTACGTCGGACCCAACGGGGAGTTCACCGCCCTGATGAAGCAGATGGGAGCGGTCCCCAAGGAGGAGCGTCCCGCGATGGGCAAGCTCATCAACGAGGCCAAAGGGCGGCTGCAGGTCCTGCTCGATGCGACCCTTGCCCGCATCGCTTCGGCGGAACTCGCCGCCCAACTCGGGCCCGCGATCGATCCGACCCTGCCGTCCCCCGACCCTGGCCCCGGCACCCGACACCCGCTCACCCTCGTCCGCGAGGAAATGTGCCGCATCCTCCGGAAAGTGGGCTTCTCCGTCGCCGACGGCCCCGAGGTGGAGAGCGAATACTACTGCTTCGACGCCCTCAGCACCCCCGCTGACCATCCCGCTCGCGACGAGAAGGACACGTTCTATCTTCCCGCGGACGCGCGCTTCGGCAACGTCAGCAAGAAGGATCCCTCCGAACGCTACCTCCTGCGCACGCACACCTCATCGGTTCAGATTCGGACGATGCTCCGCGGTGAACCGCCGATCCGCATCGTCTCCCCGGGTCGCGTGTACCGGCGGGACACGACCGACGCCACCCACAGCGCGAACTTCCACCAGCTGGAGTGTCTCTATGTGGACCGTAATGTCACCGTGCGGGACCTCAAGGCCCTGCTCGACCACATCTTCGCCGCGCTGCTCGGCAAGGAAACGAGCACCCGCTTCCGCCCTCACTACTTCGGGTATACCGAGCCCAGTTTCGAGGTGGACCTCGCCGCCGCGCACCTGCCCCGCGTGAACAAGCCGTGGATCGAGATCGGCGGCTGCGGGATGGTTGATCCCGCGGTGTTCGCCGCGGTCGGTTACGATCCGGAGCGCTGGACCGGGTTCGCGTTCGGCATGGGCCTCGAGCGCCTGGCGATGCTGCTCTACGGAATCGATGACATCCGCTACTTTTATCAGAACGACGTCCGCTTCCTGCGGCAGTTCGCCTGAGTCCCTCCTTTCCCTTTCGGCATGAAAGTTTCTCTAAACTGGCTGCGCGACTACGTCCCCCTCACGGCGTCCCCGGAGGAGATCGCGCGCGCCATCACCTTCCTCGGCTTCGAGGTCGAGGGCATCCACTCCACGGGGGCGCCCCGACTCGACCACGTCGTGGTCGGTGAGATCCTTACCCGCGCTCGGCATCCGAATGCCGACAAACTCTCGGTCTGCACGGTCGACGTGGGTCCGGCGGGCGGCGTCAAGACGATCGTCTGCGGCGCCGCGAATTGCGATGTCGGGCACCGCGTGCTGGTGGCCCTGCCCGGTGCGGTGCTGCCCGGTAACTTTGCGATCAAGGCGTCCAAGATCCGGGGCCAAGCTTCCGAGGGAATGATGTGCTCCCCCGACGAGCTGGGCTTGCCGGGTGACCACGCGGGACTTTTGCTGCTGCCGGAGCGCCCGGCCCTCGGCTTGCCGATCCAGGAAGCGCTGCCGGGCGGTGACACGATCTTCGACGTCGAGATCACTCCAAACCGGCCGGACTGCCAGTGCCATCTCGGGATCGCCCGGGAACTCGCCGCCTGGTTCCGGCTCCCGCTCACCTACCCGCAGGCGCGGTTCCGGGGGGATGTTTCGGCGGCCCCCCAGCGCCCGGACCTGCTTGCCGGCGTGGAAGTCCAAAGCCCGGAAGATTGCCCCTATTACTCCGCCCACGTGGTCACCGGGATCAAGGTCGGTCCCAGCCCGGCATGGCTGCAGGACCGCCTGCGCGCCGTTGGCCTGCGCCCCATCAACAATGTGGTCGACGTGACCAATTATGTGATGCTCGAGACCGGCCAGCCGCTGCACGCCTTCGACGCCCGGCGACTCGCCGGCAATCGCATCATTGTGCGCCTGGCCGGGGAAGGGGAGTGCCTCCTCACTCTGGATGGCAAGGAACGGAAGCTGGACGCCAGAACGCTCGTCATCGCGGATGCCGCGCGCACGGTCGTGATCGCCGGGGTGATGGGCGGCGAGGACTCCGGGGTCACCGCGGAAACCGCGGACCTGGTCCTGGAATGTGCCGTCTTCCGGCGCCAGACGGTGCGCGCCGCCTCCCGCCGGCTCGGACTTTCGACGGATTCCTCCTACCGCTATGAGCGCGGCGTGGACGCGCACGGCGCCCCTGAGGCGGCGGGGCGCGCCATCGACCTGATCCTGGAAACGGCCGGTGGCACCGTGGTCGGACCTTCCTTCCGGGTCGGCGGGGATGTCCCGTGGTCCCGCGAGGTCGTGGTCACCCACGACTTCATCACCGAACGCCTCGGGTTCGAGGTGCCGGCGGCGGAGATGCGCGCCGCCTTGGAGGCGCTGGAACTCCGGATCACGCGCGAGGAGGAGACGATCCAACCCGCTCGCGGCCCGGCGTGGACCGTCGCCATTCCCAGTTGGCGCGACGATCTCGATCGTCCCATCGACCTCGTGGAGGAGGTGCTGCGGCTCCACGGTACGGAGCGAATTCCGGCGGCTGCGGTTGTCTCGCCGGGCCTCGCTGCCGAAGACGACCCGGTGGTCCGCTTCAACCGCCAGGCGACTGACTACCTCGTCGGTCACGATTTTCACGAGTGCGTCAACTACACCCTGCGCCCGGCGCGGGAACTGGCGGCGTGGACTGCGGCAGCGGAGCTGCCCCGGCTCGCGCTCGCCAATCCCTTCGTCGACGACCAGACGCATCTCCGCTCCTCGCTCATCGGCGGCCTGCTGGAGTCGCTGCGTCTCAATCAGACTCGGGGGGTGCCGGTTGCCCGCCTCGCGGAAACCGGACGGATTTTCCTCGAGCGGGAGGGGCAGGTGGTGGAGTGCGTCGCCGCCGCCTTTGTGGTCGCGGAGTCATCCGGCGAGCGCTCCTGGTTGCGGCGTGAGTCCGCTGACTTCTTCAATGCCCGGCACCACGTCGGCGCCCTCGCCGGCTTGGCTGGGCTGCGGCTGGGGCCCCTGGCTCCCGCCACGGCACCCGGCTGGCAGGTGGGGCAGGCGGCGCTGGCCGGGGATTCGCGCCGCGGTTGGTGGGCCGGCGCCGGCCTCGTGGATCTGGCCCTCACCCGCTCCCTTGGTGTCGAGGGGCGCGTGCAGGCTGGCTTTCTCGCGCTGATGCCCGAGCTGCTCCCGGCGCGTGCCGGGGTGCGCCGCTTCCAGGACTTCAGTCTCTTCCCCGCCGCCTTGCGTGATCTGGCGCTCATTGTGCCGGAGGCCACCCCGGCAGGGGAGGTGATGGGCCGCGTGGAGCGCGCGTCACGGCAGGCGGCGGGCCCGAATTTTGCGTTTGAGGGCGCCTCCGTCTTCGACGTTTACCGCGGCCCGGGATTGCCCGAAGGCCACAAGAGCATCGCATTCAACCTTGTTTTCCGCGGGAAGGATCGAACGCTCACCGATGAGGAGGTAAACACGGCGTTCCAGCGCCTGCAGGATGATGCACTGGCGGGAACCACCTGGCAGATCCGCCGCTGATTTGATCGATGAATCACGCTGAACTCGATCTCGACCGCCTCGCCCGCCTGGCGCGGCTCGCGCTCACAGCGGAGGAAAAGGCCACGTTCCAGCGGCAAATCGCCGATCTGCTCCGGCATATCGAGCGCTTGGCCCAGGTGGATGTCACCGGCGTCGAGCCCTCGGCCCACGCCCATCCGCAGCATAACGTCTGGCAGGAGGACGAACCCCGCCCGGGGCTCGCGCCCACGGACGCGTTGCGTAACGCCCCGGCACAGCGCGATCAGATGGTTGCGGTGCCCAAGGTCGTCGAATGACCACCCCTCCGACGCCCTTGCATTACCTGACGGTCACGGAGGCCGCCGCCGCGCTTTCCGCCGGCCGCATCTCCTCCGCGGAGCTGACCAACGCGGTGATCGCCCGTTCCGAGGCCGTCGAGCCGCGGCTGCGGGCGCTCCTTTCGGCGGATCCCGCCGCGGCCAGGGCGCAGGCGCAGGCCGCGGACGAGCGGCGCGCCTCCGGCCGGAGGATTGGACCGCTGGACGGGATTCCGATCGGCCTGAAGGATGTCATTGCGGTCCAGGATCAGCCGTTGACGGCCGGCAGTCGCATGCTGGCGAAGTTCATCTCGCCCTACGACGCCACGGTCACGCGGCGCCTCCGCGAGGCCGGAGCGGTGCTGTACGGGCGCCACAACTGCGATGAGTTCGCGATGGGCTCCTCGACGGAGAACTCTGCCTTTCACCCCACGGCCAATCCGTGGGCCCTCGACCGGGTACCCGGCGGTTCCTCGGGCGGCAGCGCGGCTGCCCTCGCCGGGGGGGAGGCCCTGGCCACCCTCGGTTCCGATACGGGTGGCTCCATCCGACAGCCTGCCGCGCTATGCGGCGTGGTCGGGCTGAAACCCACTTACGGTACCGTCTCCCGCTACGGACTCGTCGCTTACGCCTCCTCCCTCGATCAGATCGGTCCCTTTGGCCGGACGGTTGCGGATGTCGCGCTGGTGTTGCAGGCCATCGCGGGGCACGACGAACGGGATTCCACCTCGCTTCGTGCGGCCCCAGAAGATTTCAGCGCGGCACTCGAAGCTCCTTCCATTCCCCGGCGACTGGGCCTGCCGCGCGAGTACTTTGGGGAAGGCTTGGACCCCGAGGTCGCAGCCGCGGTCGAACAGGCGGTCACGCATTACCGAGAACTGGGCTGCGAAATCCGGGAGGTTTCCCTGCCGCACACGCCGTACTGCCTCGACACCTATTACGTGCTCGCGACGGCCGAGGCATCCTCGAATCTCGCACGCTACGACGGCATCCGCTACGGGCACCGCTGCGCGGAGCCGCGGGACCTGACGGACCTCTATTTTCGCTCGCGCGCCGAGGGCTTTGGCGCCGAGGTCAAACGCCGGATCATCTTGGGCACCTATGTGCTCTCCAGCGGTTACTACGACGCCTACTATCTTCGCGCCCAGCAGGTCCGGACATTGGTGCGCCGTGACTTCCTGCGCGCGTTTGAGGAAGTGGATGCCCTCCTGACACCCACCTCCCCGATCCCCGCGTTCCGGCGTGGAGAGAAGGCGGATCCGCTCGCGATGTACCTCTGCGACATCTACACCATCGGGGCCAACCTGGCAGGCCTCCCCGCAATGAGCGTCCCCTGCGGGTTCACCCGCGCCGGCCTTCCGGTGGGTTTCCAGCTGATCGGCAAGCCCCTGGGCGAGCCCGAGCTGCTCGCGATCGGCCACGCATACGATCGGGTCCACCAGTGGGGCCGGCGGTTTCCCAATCTTTGAGCCCGGCCCTACCGTGTCCTCGCCCGCTCCTCACCCCGCTGCCTACGAAGCCGTCATCGGCTTGGAGGTCCACGTCCAGATCCGCACCCGCTCCAAGATCTTTACCCGCGTCGCCGCGGGCTATGGTCACGAGCCGAACACCCTCACCGATCCGGTGGTGCTGGCGTTGCCCGGCGCCTTGCCGGTGATGAATCGCGCCGCCCTCGATGCCATCATCAAGGCGGGCCTGCTCCTCGGTTGTGAAATTGCCCGCGTCTGCAAGTGGGACCGCAAGAATTACTTCTATCCCGACTCGCCGAAGAACTACCAAATCTCGCAGTACGACGCCCCCGTGTGCCGTGGCGGCTCGGTCGAGATCGAGTTGCCGGGCCGGGCTCGGAATCTGATGGGAGAACACAAGCGGATCCCGCTCACGCGGATTCACCTGGAGGAGGACGTCGGGAAGCTCAACCACGAGGCCCACGATTCGCTGGTGGACTACAACCGCGCTGGAACCCCGCTGATGGAAATCGTCTCGGAGCCCGCCCTGTGTTCCGGTGAGGAGGCTTACGCCTACCTCACCTCGCTGCGCGCCACGATGATTCAGGGGGGGATCTCCGACTGCGACATGGAGAAGGGTCAGCTCCGCTGCGACGCCAACATCTCCCTGCGTCCCGTCGGCTGCACCACCCTTGGCACCAAGGTCGAACTCAAGAACCTCAACTCGATTTCGTTTGTCCGCGATGGCATCGAACACGAGATCCGGCGCCAGCGCTCGATTCTTGAGTCCGGGGGACGCATCACGCAGGAGACGCGGGATTATGACGGGGTGAGCGGCACCTCGCAATCGTTGCGATCCAAGGAGGAGGCCCACGACTACCGCTACTTCCCGGACCCCGACCTCATGCCGGTCGTCATCGACGATGCCTGGTGCGCGAGGCTGCGCGCAGAGTGTCCCGAGCTGCCTTTCGACCGCCAACGCCGCTTCCTCGCGGAGCATCAACTCCCCTTCACGCAGACTTCCGTGCTGATCTGGGACCGGCCGCTGGCGGATTACTTCGAGGCGGTGGTGCGGCTGGGCGCGGCGCCCCAGGCGGCCGGCAACTGGATCATCAACGACCTGCGCCGCGAATTGGCGGCGCGAGGAGCAACGCCGGCGGAAAGCCGGGTGTCCCCGGCGCATCTGGTGGCGCTGTTGCGACTGATTGACTCCGGGGTGCTCCTGAATGCGGCGGCGAGGGAGGTTTTTGTGGAGATGTGCGCGAGCGGGGAAGCGCCTGAGGCCATTGTGGATCGCCGCGGTCTCCGGGCGGCCCCGACGGACAGTAGCGAATTGGAGGGCTGGTGCCGTGAGGCGATCGCGGGGAACCCCAAGGCGGCCGCGGAGTTCCGCTCCGGGAAGGACGGGGCCATCAATGCCCTGAAGGGCCCCGTGATGAAGGCCGCCAAGGGTAAGGCCAACCCCAAGGCGCTTGACGATACCCTGCGCCGCCTTCTTGCCGCCGGCTGAGTCCGACAAGGATACCCTTGAGCCAGCGCGGCAAGCCGTGCAGCCTCCGTCCTGATGAAGCACTTCGATCTAGCCCCAGATCGACTGCGTTCCCCGGACGGTTCCCTGCCACCGGTTCCCACCGCGGCCCGCTCCGTCCTCTGGGCCGCCCTGGGGTTTGCGGTGGTCAGTCTCGCCGCCTACTCGGTCTGGGCCTTCCGGCTAGTGGCCGGAACCGGGCTGCTTTATGCATCCATCGCCGCGGTTTATCTCGGTGCCAGCGGCTGGATGCTCGCCCGGCTCGTGCCTCCCGCCGGACGCGCCCGCTACTTGGGCCTCTTCGCCCTCGGGTTCCTCGGGTACGCCGTGCTCTGGTGCCTCTGCTGGTTTGGGCTACGCGGACGCTACCATGCTGATTTTTACGGTTCTGTAGGCGGACTCGCCTGGCTCACCTGGCTGCATTGGCGGGCCTTTGCCGCCCGCGGATCCTGGGCTCCGACCGCGCTCGTGCTGCTCGCGCTGCATACCCTCGGATACACCGCCGGGGATGATTTCCACGCGCTGGTCGGCGGAGTCCGCGGCCGCCTCCTCTGGGGCCTCGGCCACGGGCTCGGCTTTGGCGCCGGCCTTGGCTGGCTGCTGCATCGGGTTCAATCCGCCGCCCGCTCCGCGGATTGAACGGCTCGGGCAGGGTAGGAAAGGGTGGTTCGGATCGCGCGCCAACCTCACTCTACTCGCCAATACACCAGAGAAAGTCCTGCCGTTCCGGTGTCGTCTTCGACGCCCGGAGGTAAATCCGTCCGCCGGCGATCGCGGGCGAGGCGAGGGATTCATCGCCCAGCTTGTTTTGCGCCAGTACCTTGGCCCCGCCCGGCGAGACCTCGACGATAAACGTCACGCCGCGCAGGTTTGTCACGTAGATGCGGTCGCCCACCATCACCGGTGAACCATAGAAATCGCGATCCACCTTCTCGCGCCAAACTTCCGCCCCGGTGTCCGTGCGCCAGCAGACGACCTGCCCTGCGTCCAAGACGGCGTACAGATATGCTCCGCGTACCAGCATCGACGGGACGTAGACCCGGGTGGTATTCTGCCACGCAATCCGCCCGGAACCATCGGCCTCCACCGCCGTGACATTGTTGCGCGGATATCCGCCGCTGACGAACACGCGTTTCCCGTCAGTCACCGCGGTGGTGACGCATTCCTCGGTCGCCCCTTCGATCTCCCACAATTTGCGCCCGGTCTGGGGATCGAAGGCGGAGACGAGGTTGCAGCCGCCAAGGACCACCTGCGTCCGTCCCGCGGCCTGCAGCACTGCCGGGCTGGCATAGTTGGCGATCTTGGGCCGGTCCTGCGACCAGACGATGCGACCCGTTGCGCGGTCCAAGGCCAGTACCTTCCCGCCGCCACGATGATCGGCGCTCACGAGTACGGTTTGCCCGAAAACGACGGGCGAGGATCCGAAGCCCTGGTGCATCACAAAATCGGTGATGCGCGTCTGCCAGAGCAACTTCCCCTCCGGAGTCAGTGCTGAGGTATGGATGCCTTTGGCGTTCGGAAAGTTCACGAATAGTCGTTCGCCATCCCAGGCCACCGAACCGGCCGCGGGATTCGAGAGGCGGTGATTGCCGGCATCGACCTGCCCGCGGTGCACCACGGTGTCCCAGAGCAGGCGGCCGCTCGCGCGGTCGAGGCAGAGCAGCGCCTGCTCGTCCGCGGTCGCCGTCGTGAGATAGATCCGATTCCCCACCAAGGTGGGCGAGCTGTGGCCCCGACCGCGCAGGGGTGTCTTCCAGCGTACGCCGGCGGTTTCGCTCCATTCGAGGGGAACCTTTTGACCGCTGGCGGCGTGCCCATCCGCGGTCGGGCCCCTCCAGCCGGGCCAATCGCCCGCGTGGGCAAAGGGGACGCATGAAAATAGGAACACCGAGACACGAAACATGGCGGAACGGCGCATAGGGGGAGGGGACTCCCGTCAGCGTCGAGGCGAGGCGAGGGCGCGGCAAGCCTGCAAGGGGAGGCGCCCCCGGGTACTATCCTCTGCCCGGCTTCGCAGGAGTGGTCCGCAGTCGCCCGTGGAGTACGGCCAACTCCCGGAGGTAGCCCGCGGAATCACGCTCGAGACGTTCGAGCTGTTCCGATCGGTAGCGCCAACCCCAGTTGCCCGCGGCTTGCCCGGGGGTATTGAAGCGGCCCTCCGCGCCCAGGCTGAGGAGGTCCTGCAGGGGGATCACGGCGAGGCTGGCCACCGACGCGTACGCGCAGCGGATCAGGTCCCAGCCGATTTCGCGACCGCTGATCCGCAGGTAACGGCGCACGTGATCCCGGATGGATTCGTCGGAGGTCTGGTACCAGCCGAGAGCGGTGTCGTTGTCGTGAGTCCCCGGGTAGATCACGCAGTTCGGGTGCAGGTTATGCGGCAGGTAGGGATTCTGCGCGTCCCCCCCGAAGGCAAACTGCAGCACCGCCATTCCAGGCAGGCCGGTCGCCTCGCGCAGCGCGGTGGTTTCGGGCGTGAGCAGGCCGAGATCCTCGGCGATCAGACGCGCACCGGGAAGGGCGGTCCGTACGGCGGAGAAGAACGAGAGCCCGGGACCTTCGATCCAGCGACCGGTTCGCGCGGTGGCCGCGCTAGCGGGTACGGACCAATAGGCTTCGAAGCCGCGGAAGTGATCGATCCGCACGACATCGGCAAACGCGAAGGCGGCGCGCAACCGGTCCAGCCACCAACCGTAGCCACTTGCCGCGTGGACGGGCCAATCATAAAGCGGGTTGCCCCACAGTTGGCCATCGGCCGAGAAGTAATCCGGCGGCACGCCGGCGACCGCGGTGGGGCGTGCGGTACGGGGGTCCAATTGAAATAATTCCGGGTGGGCCCAAACATCGGCGCTGTCCAGGGCGGTGAAGATCGGGATGTCACCGATGATCTCAATGCCGGCAGCCGCAGCCTGAGTGCGCACACGACGCCATTGGCTGAAGAAGAGGTACTGGAGGAATGCATGCGCCTCCATGCGCGGTTCGAGGCGTTGGCGGGCGGAGTTCCGTTGCGCGGAAGCGAAGGAACGCAGCCCCGTCGGCCACTCCCACCAAGGCCTGCCGGACTGCTCTTCCTTCAATGCCGCAAACAGGACGTAGGCCTCCAGCCAGGCCGCTTGTTCCCGCCGAAAGGCATCGAAGCCTCCGCCAGGTAAGGGAGAACGTCCTTGGCGGCGCCAACGCTCCCAGACCTGGAACAGGAGTGGAAGCTTCCGCTGATACAAGCCGCCGAAATCAACGGAGGTTTCGGGCAGCTCGCGGAGCGATTCCAGTTCCTTGTGGGTGAGCCAGCCGGCCGCATGGAGCGGGAGCACGTCGATCAAATACGGATTCCCGGCGAAGGAGCTGAAACACTGATACGGAGAATCGCCAAATCCCGTGGGGCCGAGAGGGCACATCTGCCAGTAACGGAGGCCGGCCGCCTGCAGGAAGCGCAGGACCGCGTCGACGGATTCGCCCAACGTCCCGATTCCCTGAGCCCCGGGCAACGAGGTCGGATGGAGCAAGAGGCCCGCGGCCCGATGGTCGAGCCAGCTAAGCAGGGGATCCGAGGAACGCAGGGCCATCGATGGGAGCGGCGCAAAAGGGAGGGACCCGTTTACCGCAACTTCAACTTAACATAATATGGATTGTGCTGGATGCGCCTGAGGTGTGCGCAGGCTCATTGCGCCGGTCCCCAATGTCGCGTGAACGGGAAATAAACCAAAATCGGCCGGCCGACCACGTCCCGCGCTGGCACTGTGCCCCAATAGCGTCCATCCAAGCTGTTTGCGGAATTGTCACCGAGCGCGAAATACTCCGCCGGCCCCACCTTTACCTTACTACCTGGACGCATCAGTCCCTCATACCGGTAGCCCACATGATTGCCCTCCTGCCGCGCATTGCCCGCAAAAACCGCCGCGCCCGTGATGGGAGCGCCGTTGCGGTGTAATTCGAAGCCTTTGAGCTCCAGGGTGTCGCCTGGCACGCCGACAAGCCGCTTGATGTAATACTGGTCCCCGTACGACCGCGCGAGACCCTCGATGTTGCCCGTCCGGAACACAAAGCCGCTGCCAACCGCCGGCGGCACGAAATGGTAGCTCATCCGATCCACAAAGAGCTGGTCTCCCGTCAGGATATCAAAGGCCATCAAGCGCTCGCCCACCTTTACGTTCCGCCCGGTGCGCAGGAACCGCGCCCGACCGGTTTCCGGCCCGCCCTGACCGGCAAGAACCCGTGCCAGATCTACGCCGCCCGGCTCATGCGAGGGGCGTTCGTTCGGGAAAAAGCAGTCCCGCACCGCCCATTCAAAGTCGAAATCCTGTGGCACGCGCACCGTGACCGGGCGCTCGCCGACGACCAAAGTGTATTCCTTGAGCGTCGCCGGTAACACCAGCCAAGTCCGGCCAGGAACCTCGCGGTACGGGAGCGTGAGTCGTCCGCCGGAGTGGCCGGCCACGGGAATCAGAATCTCGCCGCTGGCCGGCGCATCGACCCGGATGGGCTGGGCGCCGAAGGCGACAAATCGGGCAACCTTCGCCAGCAGGCCCGGCTCGTCCGCACGCCGGGTGAACGCCTCCGGCGTCATCCCGTTGTAGGTCGGCCACATCGAGTTCGTCGGAATCTTGAAGGGCTGCACGACGTAGGTCCGCAGGCCGAGGATGACCAGCGCCGCGACGAGGAAGAACTCCACGTTGTCCCCGATCGTGGTCTTCGGGTAGATGGCGCCGCCGGTGCGCCGGAGGTTCTCCTCCAGGTGCTCAATACCGAGTTGCAGCTTCTCCGCCCCGGCCCGGGCCTTGACCTCTGCCCGCAATGAGGTGGTGCGCGCCTCGAGTTCCGCGAGTTCCGCGGCCCCCAGCACATCGCGGCGGTAGTGCCACACCTTATCGGCGATCTCGAGCCAGTTGGCCGCGTTTTCGCGCATCTTGCGGTCCGCCGACTTAAGGAATCCGAACATACGGGCGCTATTGGTTGCTTTGCAGGACCTTGATGAACGCGTCCGGGGGGATCGAGACCTTTCCAATCTGTTTCATCTTCTTCTTTCCCTCCTTCTGCTTGTCCAACAGCTTGCGCTTGCGGCTGATGTCCCCGCCGTAGCACTTTGCGGTCACGTCCTTCCGCATCTCGCGCACGTTGTCGCGGGCAATGATTTTCCCGCCAATCGCGGCTTGGATCGCCACCTTGAACATCTGGGGCGGAATGATCGCGGCGAGGCGCTCGCAGAGCTCGCGCCCCTTGGACTCGGCCTTTTCCCGGTGGACGATGCTGGCGAAGGCGTCAACCGGGTCGCCGTTAATCAGGATCTCCATCTTCACCAGATCCGAAGCACGGTACTCGCCCAGTTCGTAATCCATCGAACCGTAGCCGTGCGTGATGCTCTTCAGCCGGTCGTTGAAATCGACCAAGATCTCATTGAGCGGCAACGTGCACTTAAGCATCACCCGGTTCTGGTCCAGGGTGTCGGTGTGGTCGCACGTGCCGCGCTTCTCCATCACCAGGGTCAGAATGTCGCCCATGCTGGTGTTCGGGATGATGATCGAGGCCGAAATGGTCGGTTCCCGGATCTCGAGGATCGTGCCGGGGTCGGGCAGATTGACCGGGTTGTCCACCTCCAGCACCCCACCCCCGTGCGGGTAGACGTGGTACACGACGCTCGGATAGGTGGAGATGATCTCGACGTCGTGTTCGCGGCGGATCCGCTCCTGGATGATTTCCATGTGGAGCAACCCGAGGAAGCCGCAACGGAAGCCGAAGCCCAGCGCCACGGAACTTTCCGAGGAGTAGACCAGCGCGGCATCATTGAGCCTGAGGCGGCCCATGGCCGCCTTCAATTTCTCGTAGTCGCCGCTCTCCAGCGGATACAGCCCGCAAAAGACCATCGGCCGGACCTCCTTGTATCCCGGCAACATCTCACTGGCCGGCCGCGACGCGTGGGTGATGGTGTCACCGATCTTGATGTCCGCGGTGCTCTTGATGTTCGAGACCACGTAGCCCACGTCACCGGCCCGCAGCATCTCCACCTTCTCCATCTTGGGAGTGAAAACGCCCACCTCCTTGACCTCTGATTTCACGCCGTTGCTCATCAGGAGCATCTGCTCGCCGGCCTTGATCGACCCGGAGAAGACGCGCGCGTAGGAGATCACGCCGCGGTAGGAGTCGTAGAGGGAATCAAAGACCAGCGCGCGCGTCTGCGGATGGTCGGTCCAGCGCGGGGGCGGCACCCGGGCGACCACGGCCTCAAGGATGTCCTCGATCCCGATCCCCGCCTTGCCGCTGGCCAAAATCGCCTCCTCGGCCGGGATGGTGAGGATGTCCTCCAACTGCCGGAGGCAGAGCTCGAGATTTGCGCTGGGCAGGTCGATCTTGTTGATCACCGGGATGACCCGGAGCTTTTGCGAGAATGCCAGGTGCGCGTTGGCGACGGTTTGGGCCTCCACTCCCTGGGCGGCATCGATGAGCAGCACCGCCCCCTCGCAGGCCGCCAGACTGCGCGAAACCTCGTAGGAGAAGTCCACGTGTCCCGGCGTGTCCATCAGGTTGAGCTTGTACGCCTGACCGTCCTTCGCCCGGTAGGTCATCGTTACCGGATGGGACTTGATCGTGATGCCCCGCTCCTTCTCGAGATCCATCGAGTCCAGATGCTGGTCCGTCATCACCCGCTGCTCGATCGTGTGGGTGAACTCGAGCAGCCGATCCGACAAGGTCGTCTTCCCGTGGTCGACGTGCGCGATGATGCAGAAGTTGCGAGTGTGGCGGTGCGGCATATCAGGCGGCGAGGTCGTCGATTTCGGAGAAGCTGCGTACCGTCCACGTCTTGTCCGTGCGGCGGGCGAGACCCGCGAGGACCCCGCCGGGTCCCAATTCCCATAGTCCGGTCGCCCCGGCCGCGACCGCGGCGCGGACGCAGTCTTCCCAGAGGACCGGTGAGACGACCTGCCGGATGAGCGCCGACTTGATCGCGGCCGGATCGGCCAATGCCTGACCGGAGGTGTTCGTGTAAAGGGTGTAACGCGGTGGCGCGAAGGTCTGCGGTTCGAGGAACCGGGCGAAGGCCTCCCGTGCGGGCTCCATCAACCGGGAATGATAGGCGCCGGCGACATTCAGCGGCAGGACCCGTTTCATGCCACGTGCGCGGCCCGCCTCGACCGCGGCGGCGACCCGCTCGCGCTCGCCGGAGACGATGATCTGCCCGGGCGCGTTGAAGTTCGCCGCCTCAATTCCGCACTCCCGGCAGAGTTCAAGCACGCGTTCCCGCTCCTCCCCTATCACCGCCGCCATCGCACCGGCACTCGCCTTGCACGCCTCCTGCATGAGTCGGCCTCGTTCCGCGACGATCCGCAGCCCGGTGGCGAAATCAAAGACTCCCGCGGCCGCACATGCGGTCAACTCGCCGAGACTTAGGCCCAGCACGGCGGCCGGTTCGTCCGCCGGCAGCCGCCCGGCCTCGCGCAGGGCGGCGAGCATGGCCAAACCATGCACGTAGAGCGCAGGCTGACAAATGCGGGTCTCGGTCAATTCCGCCTCCGGTCCCTGTTCGGAGATGTGCGACAGTTCCCAGCCCAGGATTTCGTCCGCCTCGGCGTAGAGCGCCCGGGCGGCCGGGGATGCGGAGCGCAGGGAGCGGCCCATGCCGACCTTCTGCGCTCCCTGTCCGGCGAAGAGAAGTGCCAGTGCCATAAAGGGAAGCCGAGCACACAAAGGCCCCCGCGCCGCGAATCCAAGCCCGAAAGCGGGCGCGCCGCTCCGCCGGATTCAACCGCGGACAAAAATGCCGCGGAGGTTCATCTCCAATTGCGCCGGATTGGGCGAGAAGCGCAGGGCGTCGGCCTTCGTGACAAGGCCATCCTTCCACAGGCGGTAGAGATCCCGGTTGAAGCCCCAGTTGCCTGCGTCGGCCCCGGTCTCGAGCAGCCCCTGAACCTTGTCCAGATTTCCTTCGACCAGCAGTCCGCGGGCAGTGGCGTCGATACCCAGCGCCTCCGTCGCGGGGACGCGCCCCCGGCCATCGCTGCGCGGGAGCAGCTTCTGACAAAAAAGCCCGCGCAACGCCGCCGCGACGGATCGGCGTGCCGCCGCCGCCTCTTCCAGCGGGAAGAATTCCACGAGCCGCGCCAGCGCCTGCAGGGCAGTGCCGGCGTGGAGGGTCGTGAGGACGAGATGCCCCGTCTCCGCCGCGGTCATGGCGACCTCGAGGGTCTCCCGATCGCGCAACTCGCCGACCAGGATCACATCGGGACTCTGGCGAAGCACCGCCTGCAGGCCCGCGCGGTACGAGGGCACGTCGATCCCGATCTCGCGCTGCTGGACCACCGCGCGGTCGTCCACGAAGGCGTACTCGATCGGATCTTCGAGCGTGACGATGTGGCAGGGGCGCTGCCGATTGATGGCATCGATGATCGCCGCCAGCGTCGTGCTTTTGCCGGTGCCGGTGGCCCCGCAGACGAGCACGATTCCGTCCCGGGCCCCAGCGAACCCCTGCAGCACCTCCGCGGCACGGCCCAGCCCGAGACCCTCCAAGCGGGGCACCTCCGACTTGATGTGGCGAAAAACCAGGCTCGTCGTTCCCCGCTGGCGGAACGCGTTCACGCGGAACCGCTGCGTTCCAGCCGCGTAGGCGAAGTCCGCCTGACCCTCCTGATCCCAGCGCGCAGTCAGGGCAGGCGGAGCGGCATGCTGCACGAAAAACTCCAGTTCCGCGGGGGCCAGCGGCTCCATGTCAAATGGCCGGAGCTCCTCCCCCACCCGCACGCACGCGACGCGTCCTGACTTCAGGATGACATCGCTGGCGCCGGCGGACACGGCTTGGCGCAGCAGATCGAGGATGAGCCCGACGGCGTCGGCGGGGAGGGCGCTGGGGTCGGACATCGCGAAAAGGGAGGTCGACAGGTTAAGCGCCAGTGCTTTGCTCGCAAGGTTTACTCGCGACGCATGCCCTCCCGACCGCTCACCGGAACCCTGACTGCCCTCGCCACGCCCTTCCACGATGAGGCCGTTTGCCACGACGACCTGCGTCGCCTGGTCGAATTTCAGATCAAGGGTGGGATCAATGGGTTGGTCCCGGTCGGGACGACCGGAGAGTCCCCCACGCTGGACTACGAGGAGCACATGGAGGTGATCCAGACGGTGATTGCCGCCGCCCGGGGACGGGTTCCCGTGGTCGCCGGTACCGGGTCCAATTCCACGCGAGAGGCGGTTTTGTTCACGCGGCAGGCCCACGAGGCCGGCGCGAACGCGATGCTGGTCGTTGCTCCCTACTACAACAAGCCCAGCCAGGAGGGGCTGTTTCGGCACTTCTGCGCGGTGGCCGAGGCCACCGATCGGCCGATCATCCTCTATTCCATCCCCGGGCGCTGCGGAATCGAGATCGGGGTGGACGTGGTGGCGCGGTTGCGCGCCCGTTACCGCCACGTCGCATGGATCAAGGAGGCCGGCGGCTCGGTCGATCGAGTCGATCAGCTGAAGCAGGCATTGGGGCGGGACATCACGGTCCTCAGCGGCGACGACTCCCTGACGCTGCCCTTTATGGCCGTCGGGGCCGAGGGGGTCATCTCGGTGGCTTCCAATGCGCTGCCGCGGGAGGTTGCGCGGCTGGTGGAGCTCGCTCAGGCCAATGATTTCGCGGCGGCGCGCCGGCTGCACCGTCGGCTCTACCCGGCGTTCCGGGCGCTCTTTGTTGAACCGAACCCAGTGCCGGTGAAGCACGTGCTGGCGCGCGCGGGCAAGATTGGCTCGGCCGCCGTGCGTTCCCCGTTGTGCCCCTTGAGCGCAGCGTCCGTCCGGATCGTGGAGGGCGCCTTGGGTGGACTCATGCGTTTCCGCGGATGAAGCCGTCCTTGCTCATCAACGGGGCGCGTGGCCGCATGGGGCAGGCTCTGCTGGCGGCGGCGGCGGAAGCCGGACTGCCGGTCGCGGCGGCCCTCGACGCCGGGGACGATCTCGCAGCCGCGCTGCCCGGGGTCGGAGCCATCATCGACTTCAGCTTCCACAGCGCCACGCGCGGCGTGATCGAGGCGGCGTGCCGCGCCGGGAGCCCATTGGTCATCGGCACCACCGGGCACTCGCCCGCAGATCGGCGGGAATTGGCCGCGTTGGCCGCCCGGGTCCCGTGCGTCTGGGCCGGTAATTTCTCGGTCGGGGTCAACCTGCTGTTCGCCCTCACACGCCGGGCGGCCGCGGTGCTCGGCGACGATTACGATGTCGAACTGTTCGAGATGCATCATCGCTTCAAGCAGGACGCGCCGAGCGGAACGGCCGCCCGCCTCCTCGAAATCATCCTGGAGGAGCGGGGGCGGGACGAGAACGCACTCCAGCACGGGCGCCGCGGCATCACCGGTGCCCGCCAGCAGGGTGAGATCGGGGTGCACGCGTTGCGCGGCGGCGATGTGGTGGGCGACCACACCGTCGTCTTTGCGGCGCTGGGCGAGCGACTGGAGCTTGTGCATAAGGCCTCCGACCGAGCCATCTTCGCGCGGGGGGCGATCCGCGCCGCCCGGTGGGTCGTCGCGCAACCGCCCGGCCTTTACGACATGCAGGATGTGCTGGGGTTGAAGTGAGCCAATGATTTCCTCCCTCGCCGGCACGCTCGTGGCCAGCTCCGCCCTCCGGGTGGAACTTGAGGTACAAGGGGTCACCTATGAGGCGCTCGTGCCCGCCACCGCGGTCGAGCGATTACCCGCCCCCGGCGCCAAGGTTCGACTGCATACGTGCGTCGTCTATCGGGAGGACTCCCAGACGCTCTATGGTTTTCTGACTCCGGAGGACCGCGACTTCTTCCGTCTGCTGATCGAGCAGGTCTCTGGAGTAGGGCCCAAGTTGGCGCTGACCCTGCTCAGTCGGCTGCCGCGGTCCAACCTCGAGGCTGCGATTCGCAATGGTGATGTCACCGTGCTCGCCAAGTGCCAGGGGATCGGGAAGAAGACCGCGGAGCGGCTCGTGCTCGAACTCCGCGGCAAGTTGGGCCCCTCGGGCCCCGGAGCCGGGCTTGCGACTCCGTCCGTCAGCGCCGCACCCCCACGCCAGGATGCCATCGCGGCGCTGCTGGCCCTCGGTTACAAGGTGGAGGAGGCGGAGAAGGCGGTGGCGCGCGCCGCCGGCAGACTAGGACCGGATGCAGCGACGGAGGCCCTGGTTCGCCAAGCGCTCGCTGGCTAGGCCCCCGGCGTCACTTCACAAACTTGAAGGCCGCCATTTCGGTGGCCTCCGCCCCCGCAGGTCGATTCGGGGCCGCCGGATTGGTCGGCTGCGGCGCGACGGTGGTGGGGGAAAGGGGCTGCGCCCCGAGGCGCGACTCCAAGGATACGAGCTGAAACTGGCGCATCCAATTGAAGTGGTCCTCGTGGACCTTCGGCGCAGAGCTGGTGCGCGGGAACGTGGAGAGCAGCAGGGCATCCCCGCTGAGTCCCAGCGTGGCGGCCTCACCCGCGCCGGCGGGCTCCATCCGGACCTTCTCAGTCGCCAGCCGGGCATCCGGATGCGTCATGGATCGCTCCGTTCGGCCCACGGCAATGGCGAAGGCCAGGATGGCGGCGGCCGCCACCGCGCCGGTCCAGACCCAGCCGGAGCGCCGCACCGCGCTCGGCGCGGCCTCCCCCATGGGCCGGGCGCGATCCTCGCCGCGCAGACCATCGGTGACGCCGAGCAGCCGTACCGCCCGCTGCATCCGGCAATACTGAAGGTAAGTCCGCTGCCGCCCGGCATCGGTACGGATCTCCCGTTCCAGACGGTCTGCGTCGGCGGGTGTGATCTCGCGATCAAGATAAAGGTTCAGGAGTTCCAGAAACTCTCGCTCGCTCATGAAAAATCCTCCCCTAACTGCGCTCGCAGCGCTTCCCGCGCGCGGGCGATGCGGCTCTTCACCGTGCCCACCGACACCCCGAGGATCTGCGCGATATCCTCATAGGCAAGGTTCCGGACGTTCCTCAGCACCAGCGCTTCCCGATGTTTGCTGGACAGCCGCTCCATGCCCTGGGCGATCCGACTGATGAACTCCTCGTTCACGGTGACATCATCGGGCGCGGGCACCTCGGCCGGGATCACCTCGGCCAGCGTCAGCTCGGTATCCCCATGGATCGGCGCATCGAAGGAGACCGAGAAATCACGCTTCCGCCGCCACCAATACCAGTAGCGATTCCGGGCGAGGTTGGTGGCGATCTGGTAGAGCCAGGTCGAGAACGATGAATCGCCCCGGAACTGGGCGAGCCCCCGATGCGCGCGGATGAAGGCATCCTGGGTGACCTCCTCGGCGTCCTGCCGATTGCGCAACAGTTGCAGCACCATCGCGTAAATCCGATCGCGATAGCGGGAGACGATCTCCCCGAAGGCCGCCTCGTCGCCGCCCTTGAAACGGTCTACCAGCAGGCGGTCGAGGGCTACTTCCTGAGCTTTGGCGGTCATACGTTCCGCGTCGCTCTGATTCGCCTGTTCGGAAAAAGTTCCCACGGGTCCGTGATTTCAGCCAGTAAATCGTGGCGAAGGGGGCGCGTCAACTCAGCCCGCCCGAGGGCGAAAAGCCTTGCCACCCCCGGAAGGGCAATCGCAGGGTTCTCCTCCTCGACTGCCGGGTCGATAGCTCAATGGTAGAGCAGCGTCCTTTTAAGTCGTTGGTTCTGGGTTCGAATCCCAGTCGACCCACCAGTCGTCCGCCTTCCCCTTCCCTGCCATGAAACGCCTCGTCATCGTCGAAGATCAGACCGCCATCCGCGAAATGCTGGTCGAAATCCTGCGGCTGGAGCCGGGATACGAGCTGGTGGGTCAGACCGGGGATGGACAATCCGCGGTGGACCTGTGCTTGGCCAAGGCGCCTGACATTTGCATCCTCGACGCGAAGATCCCCGGTTTGAACGGGGTGGAGATCCTGCGGCGTACCAGCCGGCGGCTGCCGCAGATGCGCGTGCTGGTGTTTTCGGCCCACGAAAATCCCGTGCTGGTCCGGGAAATGCTCGAAGCCGGCGCCCATGGGTTCGTTGAAAAGACCGCCGGGCTGGCGGAATTCAGACGTGGACTCGATACGGTGGCCAACGGCGGCAATTACTTCGGTCCCGCCGTCGCCTCGCTCCTGCGGAATGTCGTGGCCAACCCGGCGTCCAGCAACGCGCCCGATTTCCTCACGGATCGTGAACGGGAGATCCTGCAGCTGGTGGCCGAGAGCCACAGCACGAAGGAGATCGCCGCGAAGCTGGGCATCAGCGCGAAGACGGTCGACAACCATCGCACCAACCTGATGCGCAAGCTGGACCTGCACGACGTCGCGAGCCTCACGCGCTACGCCTTCGAGGTCGGGTTGATCGAACCCCGGGTGACGGTCTGAGCAAAAGCCTTGCCCCCTTCCTCCGGCCTCGCTCATTACCGGGGGCAAGCTTCATTCTTTCCCATGAACCGCACCCTCTTCCGTTCCTTCTGCGTTGCCGCAGCCGCGGCGGCCTTCCTCGCCGGCTGCTCGAAGCAACCGATGCGCCCCAGCCCGGCGTCCACGGTCCTCGGGCCGCAGGGGAGCGCCGCCCCCATCGACGCCACCTTCGGCCAGGAAACCACCGGATTGACCGACCGCGGGTCGGACTTTGACCCCAATGGGCATAACCGGACCGCGCTGCAGGCGCAGGCCGTGCTGTTCGATTTCGACAAGTCTGACGTGCGGGCCGCGGAGCGGGAAAAACTCAAGGTCGCGAAAGAGTATCTGGATAAAAACCCGACCCACCGCCTCCTGCTGGAAGGCCATTGCGACTGGCGCGGGACGGCCGAATATAACCTTGGCCTTGGCGACCGGCGCGCCAATGCGGTCCGCAAGTATCTCCAGTCGATCGGCGTGCCGGCCACCCGGCTCGAGACGCTTTCCAAGGGCAGCCTTGATGCCGCCAAGAACGGCGACGAGGCGGCGATGGCCCGTGACCGCCGCGTGGATCTGGTGGTGGTGAATCCGACGGCCGCTGCCGGTGGCGTGGCCGGCAAGCCGCTCTGACCTTTCCGCCCTTTGCCTCTCGGCGCGGATCCGCGGATCCGCGCCTTTTTTGTGGCGCTGCCGCGGACAGGGTCCGGGCTCGCCTCAACGTCCCTGCAACTCAAGGATGCCGTGACGATGCGACTCCCACTTGCCCGCTTCGTCCTCCCCGGGTTGGTCCTAGTAGCTCCGCTGGGCGGCCATCAGGCACCTTCCGAGCCCGAGCGGCTCTTGCGGCGGATCGCCTTCGGTTCCTGTAATTCCCCGTTTGATTCCACTCCCGTCTGGGAATCCGTGAACCACCGCCTCCCGGACGCGTGGATTTGGCTCGGGGACACCGTGTATGCGGACTCCCCGGCGCCGGAGGGATCCACGCTCGAAGCCCGCGCCCGGGTGGCCCTCGATCGCCTGCCGCAGCTTTACGCCCGCCAACGGGCGCTCCCCGGGTACGCTCTCCTGCGCCAACGCGCCCTCATTTTGGGCACGTGGGACGATCACGATTACGGGATGAATGACCTGGGTGCCGACTGGATCGGCCGCGCGGAGGCGCAACAGCACTTTCTGGACTTCTACGGGGAGCCCGTCGACAGCCCGCGGCGTCAACGGCCGGGCGTCTACGCGGCGTACCGTTTCGGTCCGCCGGGCCGCGTTGTTCAGATTATCCTGCTCGACACCCGCTATTTCCGCTCGCCGCTACTCCGCGGTACCAGCCGCGAGGCTGATTGGGTGGACGGAAGGCGCGGACCGTACGTGCCTTCCCCAGATCCCAAGGCCACCGTGCTGGGCGCGGAGCAGTGGGCCTGGCTTGAGGCGGTCCTGCGTGAGCCGGCGGACCTGCGGCTGCTGGTCAGTTCCATTCAGGTGATCCCGGACGATCACCGCTTTGAGAAGTGGGGCAACTTCCCGGAGGAGCGCCGGCGCCTGCTCCGGTTGCTTGCGCGCGTGGGTGAAGGCGGCGTGGTGATTCTGTCCGGGGATCGCCATGCGGGTGAGCTCAGTCAGTTCGATCCCGCGCGGGAGGCGGAAGGAAGGGAGCTGGATCCGCGATACCCGTTGCTCGAGCTCACGAGCTCGGCCCTGACCCGCTCCACTCCCACCTCCTTCGGCGGCCAGCTGGCGGCGACCACCCCTAAGGCGATGACGTTCCGCCACGAGCTGAACCGCCATCGGCTTGGCTCACAACTCCCCTACAATAACTTTGGCCTGCTTTCAGTGGACTGGGAGGCCACGGAAGGAGCGATCCTCACGCTCGGTCTCCACCTCGACCATGGCGAGGAGGTCCTGCGCCATCGTGTTCCGTTGGCGATGCTTCGCCGCAACACCCCCTGAGTCGGCGAGCCGGTCCTTTCGCGATTTGACCCCGCTGCCTGGCGGGCGCTGACTCGCGCCCAGCGAATGTCCTTGGAATCCATCAAGTCCGCCCTGCTCGCCTCGTACCGCCGCCACGGGGGTACCAATCACCTCGATGGCTTACATCTGCCTTCACAGGAGTCGGTGAATCGTCTGGCCGCGGACTGCATGCACCTGTTGTTTCCGGGCTTCTTTGAGGAACGCGCGCTCACCGAGGCCGATCTGCCCGGCCACGTCGAGACCCTGCTGGGACGCATCCAGCGCCGACTCAGCGCCGAGGTTGAAAAGTGCCTGCGTTTCGCCCGGACCGAATCCCCCGCCGCCGCCGCCACGACCCTGACCGAAACATTCCTGGCCGGCCTGCCCGAGGTGCGCCGGATCGTGGCCACGGATGTGGAGGCGGCCTATGCGGGCGACCCCGCCGCGCGCAGCTTGGAGGAAATCGTGCTGGCCTACCCCTGCGTCCTCGTGATCTCGGTGCAACGGCTGGCCCACGAACTCTACCGGCTGGGCGTTCCGCTCTTGCCTCGGATGCTGACGGAATACGCGCACGAGCGGACCGGCTGCGACATTCATCCCGGCGCGCGGCTGGGGACGCACTTCTTCATCGATCACGCCACCGGAGTCGTCATTGGCGAGACCGCGACGGTCGGGAATCACGTGAAGTTATACCAAGGGGTTACCCTTGGGGCCAAGTCCTTCGCCCTCGACCAGGAAGGCAATCCGATCAAGGGCGTGAAGCGCCACCCGGATTTGGGCGACCACGTGACCGTTTACGCGCATGCCACAATCCTGGGGGGGGATACCCGGATTGGGGATCATGCCATCATCGGCTCCAACGTTTGGCTGCTGCGCTCGGTGCCCGCCAACTCGGTGGCCTACTTCAAGGGCGACCAGCTGGTCGTCCGCTCCCGGCGGCAGCACGAGGCGCTGGAGGGTCGGATCGAGGCGGGGGGGGGCGCCCCTGACTTCTCGATCTGAACCCGGTGGCGCCGGCCCCGAAGGCGGGACCGGCGCCGGCCCTTTCACAGGCGAGCCAGGGCCTGCTCCAGATCCTCCTGGAGGTCGGCGAAGTCTTCGATGCCGATGGAGAGCCGCACATAATCCGGGCCCACCCCGGTGGTCCGTTGCTCCTCGGCCGTGAGTTGGCTGTGCGTCGTGCTGGCCGGATGGATGGCGAGCGACTTGGCGTCGCCGATGTTGGCGAGGTGGGAGAACAGCTTCAGGCCCTCGATCAGCTTGCGGCCAGCCTCGTAGCCTCCCTTCACCCCGAAGCCGAGCAGGCCGCCGAAGCCACCGTTGAGGTACTTGCAGGCGGCCGCGTGGTTCGGGCTGGACTTGAGGCCGGGATAATTCACCCACGCGACCTTGCCGTGGGCGGACAGGTATTCGGCCGTCCGCAGCGCGTTCGCGCAGGTCCGCTCCATCCGCAGGTGCAGGGTTTCAAGCCCCTGCAGCCCGGTCCACGCATTGAACGGTGACATGCAGGCGCCGATGTCCCGCAGCAACTGCAGCCGCATCTTCAGGATGTAGGCCAAATTGGCGCCCCCGGCGGGCGGGAACGCCTTGAATGCCTCCCAGTGCACGAGACCGTGGTAGCTGGGGTCGGGCTGGGTGAATCCGGGGAACCGACCGTTGCCCCAGTTGAAGTTGCCGCCATCGACCACCACGCCGCCGATCGAGGTGCCGTGGCCGCCAATGTACTTGGTCGTCGAGTGGACGACGATGTTCGCCCCCCACTCGATCGGCCGATTGAGGTAGGGCGAGAGCGCGGTATTATCGATGATCAATGGAACCCCGGCCTCCCGGGCAATGGCCGCGACCTCGGCGAACGGGAAGATGTTCAGCGCAGGATTGCCCAGACCCTCGCCGTAGAACGCTTTGGTGTTGGGCTGCAGTGCCCGGCGGAAGGCGTCCGGATCCTGCGCGTCCACGAAGGAGACCTGGATGCCAAGTTTGGGCAGGGTGTGGTGGAAGAGGTTGTAAGTGCCACCGTAGAGCTGCGAAACCGACACCAGATGGTCGCCCGCGCCCGCCAGATTGAGGATGGCATCCGTGATGGCTGCCTGTCCGGAAGCGTGCGCCAGGGCCCCCACCCCGCCCTCCAACGCCGCCAGCCGCTGCTCGAAGACGTCGGTCGTCGGATTCATGATCCGCGTGTAGATGTTCCCGAGCTCCTTCAGGGCGAAGAGGTTCGCCGCGTGCTCCGTGTCGCGGAAAACATAGCTCGTCGTCTGGTAGAGCGGGACGGCGCGCGAGCCGGTCGTGGGGTCCGGAGTCTGGCCGGCATGCAAGGCCTTGGTGGCGAAACGATGGGTTTTCATGGGGATCGGGTCTCGCCGGAAGCCGGCGTCGCGCGCGGGTCCATGCCCCACGCCGACCGCAAACTCCAAGCCAGCAACTGGACGCCCGGCTGCCTTTTGACGCCCCCACGATGCCCGCCGCCCTCTCCTCCCGCCTCGCCGTTTGCACCTGGTCGCTCCGCCCCGGTTCCCCTGAGGACCTAATCACCGCCTGCGTCGCCACCGGGCTCAACCGCCTGCAGCTCGCCTTGGACCCGCTACGGGAGTCCCCGGGCGTCTGGGGTGGATTTCCGGCCCTCGCGGCCCGCCACGGCCTGAGGATCGTCTCCGGGATGTTCGGCACGATCGGCGAGGACTACAGCACCTTGGAGACGATCCGGCGCACCGGCGGGGTGGTCCCGGACGCCACGTGGGAGCAGAACTGGCGTAACCTGCAGGCGGTCGCCGACCTGGCGGCGGAACTCCGCCTCGGGACCGTCACCTTCCACGCCGGCTTCCTCCCCCACGATGAAGCCGACCCGGATTTCCAGAAGCTGCTGGACCGGATCGCGCAGATCGCGGCGTGCTTCGGCTCCCGCGGGATCCACCTCGGTTTCGAGACGGGCCAGGAAACCGCCGAGACCCTTGCCGCCTTCCTGCGGCGGCTGAATGATCCCCGCGTAGGAGTGAATTTCGATCCCGCCAACATGATCCTCTATGACAAGGGCGATCCGATCGCCGCACTGCGCACGTTGGGGCCTTGGCTGAAGCAGTGTCACATCAAGGATGCCCGTCGGACGCGCGTGCCGGGCACCTGGGGTGAGGAGGTTGCCGTCGGCACCGGAGAAGTGGACTGGACGGCCTTCCTGGCCCAACTCAACGCGCTCGGATTCCAGGGGGATCTCTGCATCGAGCGTGAAGCCGGAGAACAGCGGATCGAGGATATCCGCGCGGCCCGAATTCATCTGGAGCGTCTCGCCTCCTGACCCTGTTTCCCATGATCAATGTCGCCGTGGTCGGGCTGGGCTTCATGGGGGTCACCCACCTGAAGTCCTATCTGCAGGTCCCCGGGGTGAGGATCGCCGCACTCTGCGGCGGGCGTCGTCCCCCGCCAGCGGACGGGGATTTCTCCGGGATCACGGGCAACATTCCCGGCTGGCAACCGTTCAAGCTGGAGATGACCGGCATTCGAATCGCGCGCGATTTGGCCGAAGTGCTGTCCGATCCGGACATCGATCTCGTGGATCTTTGCGTTCCCACTCCGGCGCACGTGCCCCTGGCCCTGCGGGCCCTGCGGGCGGGCAAGCACGTGCTCTGCGAGAAGCCCCTCGCCCGCACCTCGGCACAGGCCCATGAACTGGTGGCGGCGGCCGCGGTGGCGCGGGGTCACTTCATGCCGGCGATGTGCCTGCGCTTTTGGCCGGGCTGGTCTTGGCTGCGCGAGGCCGTGGCCGATGGCCGCCACGGTGCCATCCGCGCGGCCCGCTTCCGCCGGGTGGGTGAACCGCCCGCTTGGGGGCAGGACGCTTATTTCGACGGTGGGGCCTCCGGCGGCGCACTCCTCGACCTGCACATTCACGATACCGATTTTGTCCAGTTTCTGTTTGGCCGTCCTCGTTCCGTCTATTCCCAGGGATTCAGCCAGTTCAGCGGGGCCATCGATCACGTCGTGACCCAGTACGAGGTCGCATCGGGGGCCGCCGTGAGCGCGGAAGGAAGCTGGATGATGCCCCAAGGCCACGGTTTCAACATGGCCTACACCGTGATTTTCGAGCGGGCCACGGCCGACTTCGACCTCAGCCGCGGCGCGGAGGCATTGCGGCTCTTCGAGCCGGGTCAAACGGGCCGCACGGTGCCGTTGGAGGCGGGCGACGGCTACATCCACGAACTGCGTTACCTGGTGGGTTGTCTGCGTGAAGGACGCCCTCCGGCCCGGGTCACCTTGGCGGATGCGCTTTCCGCCGTGGAAATTTGCGAGGCGGAAGAACGCTCCATCCGGAGTGGACGGGTGGAACCGGTCGGGACGGCTCAGATGTAATACATCTCGGCGGCTTCGCGCGCGACGAGTTGGTCGAGGGTGGTCGAGCGCAGCCGGGCCTCCATCACCGCGCCCAGTTCGATCCAGACCTGGCGGACCCGTCGGCCGCTGCGCCCCTCGGCGCTGCCGCCCAGCTGCAGCGTCTGGCCTTCCACCGCCAGCAGGATGTCCAACACCGAGATCTCGGCGGGAGCACGGGCGAGCGTGTAGCCACCCTGAACCCCGCGGCGGCTGATGATGAGACCGGCGTGGCGGAGCTTCTGGAGGATTTGCGCGAGGAAGGGAGGCGGCACCGCTTCAACCTCGGCCAAATGTTCCCCGCGGGCCGGAGTGCCGCTGCCATGGAGCCGGCCCAATTCGGCCAGTACCCGACAGGCGTAATCCAGCTGCGCGGAGATCTTCATCGGTCAGCGAGGCTCAGATCTCGTATTCGGCTCCCTCGGGCCGAACCGTCTCGCTTGAGGCCTGCAGCATCCCCGCCGCCACGGTGGCGTTGGTGCCAGGTTCGATCAAAATGAACGAACCCGTAAGCCGGTTGACCCCGTAGGCGTCGTGGAACAGCGGCCGGGCCGTGCGTACCCGGATTTCCCCGATGTCGTTCATCGCCAGTTGCGCCGGAGCCGGTTGAACCTCGAGCGAGCCCATATCGAGCCGCGAAACGATCTCGGTCACGACGGCTTGGACCGTTTGGCTCGTGTGCTTGAGCAGATACTTGCGACCGGGCTGCAGCGGGCGCGGGTGCATCCAGCATACGCTCGCCCGCAAGTCAGTGCCGAACCCGGGCCTTTCCTCGAGTCCGATCAACATGCTCCCGCGGCTGACATCGATGTCATCCTCCAGCACCACCGTCACCGACTGTGGACAGAAGGCTTCCTCGACCGGTCCGTCGTAGGTCCAGATTTGCTTCACGGTGGAGGGCAGGCCGGCGGGCAGAGCCAGCACGCGTTGGCCGCGGCGGACCCTCCCGCCGGCAATCTGGCCGCTGAAGCCGCGGAAATCGTGGAGCGACGGGTCCTGGGGCGCGTTGGGTCGATTGACCCACTGGATCGGCAGGCGGAAGCCGCGGAGATTCCAGTCGCTGGCGATATGCACCGTTTCCAAGTGGCCAAGCAGGGTCGGGCCCACGTACCAGGGCGTGTGCGGCGATGGCTCGACCACGTTGTCCCCGTTGAGTGCGCTCAAGGGAATGAACTTCACGTCCTGGATCGCGAGGCGGGGAAGGAATTCCTCGAACTGGGCCCGGATTTCCCGGAAGCGCTGTTCGCTCCAGCCGACCAAGTCCATCTTGTTCACCGCCACCACCAGATGCGGGATGCGCAGCAGGGAGGCGATGGCGGTGTGGCGGCGGCTCTGCTCGATCACTCCCGCGCGCGCATCCACCAGCACGATGGAGAGGTTGGCCGCGGAGGCTCCCGTGACCATGTTGCGCGTGTACTGCACGTGACCCGGGGTGTCGGCGATGATGAACTTTCGCCGCGGGGTCGCGAAATAGCGGTAGGCGACATCGATCGTGATGCCCTGCTCGCGCTCGGCCCGGAGACCGTCCGTGAGGTTCGCCAGATTGATCTGGCCGCCCCCGGTGATGTCGGCGGAGCGCTCGAGCGCCTCAAGCTGGTCCTCCATCAGTGACTTTGAGTCATACAGGAGGCGGCCGATCAGGGTCGACTTGCCGTCGTCGACACTGCCGCAGGTGTTGAAACGCAGGATGTCGACGGGCACGGAGGCGGAGGAAAATTCGTTCATGGACGGCATCACTCAGAAATAGCCCGCCTTCTTGCGGTCCTCCATGGCGGCCTCGGACGCCTTGTCGTCCGCGCGCGCGGGCTCTCCAAACCGGTCCACGAGCTCCGCGTAGAGCTTCCGGGCCTGGTCGGGCTTGCCGAGCA
>JBMTAG010000006.1:0-76094 GCA_049428505.1 Opitutaceae bacterium
TCGACGGCATCGTGTCCTTCGAGGGCACCGTCCGCGGCAAGCGCAAGCTGGTCGTCAAGAACGACGAGACCGCGCAGGAGGAGGAGCATCTGATCGCCACCGGCCGGCACATCATCGTCCAGCAGGGCGACGTCGTGCACAAGGGCCAGCACCTCACCGAGGGCGCGGCGGATCCGCACGAGATCCTCGAGATCCTCGGGCCCTCGGCGCTCTACGACTTCCTCATCTCCCAGGTGCAGGAGGTGTACCGCCTGCAGGGTGTGACCATCAACGACAAGCACATCGAGATCATCATCCGGCAGATGCTCCGCAAGGTCCGCATCACCGATCCGGGTGACTCGGAGTACTTCTGGGGCGAGCAGGTCGATCGCTCGGCGTTCCTCGCCGACAATCGCCGGATCGAGTCCGCGGGCGGCAAGCCGGCGGAAGCCGAGCCGATCCTGCTGGGCATCACCAAGGCCTCCCTCGAGACCGAGAGCTTCATCTCCGCCGCCTCCTTCCAGGAGACGACGCGGGTGCTGACCGACGCCTCGACGTTGGGCAAGGTGGACCTCCTCCGCGGCTTCAAGGAGAACGTGATCATGGGTCATTTGATCCCGGCTGGTACCGGTCTTCCGACCTACAAGCAGCTGAAGATCACCCTCCCGTTCGGCGCCGACCTCCCGGTCGACGAGCCGAAGCCCGAGGAAGCGACGGCCAGCTGAGTCTGACTGGAGTTCCCGATTCCCGAGGCCGCGGTTTTTGCCGCGGCCTTGTTTTTGGGCCGGTCAGAAGATGCGCGGAGGGGACGCCTCAAAAAAACTTATCTTCGGGCTTGCGAGCCGTGCCGCGGTCTGAATGATGGTCGGTCCTCCCGCCACAAAAATTGGGGGTTGAGCCTAGCTCCCCTTGGTTTTTACGCCCGCTCTTTGAGCGGGCGTTTTTTTTCCCGGGTTTCCTGGCCCCGGGAGGTGCACCAGCCCGGAGCGGACGGCCGGGGCAAGCCCGTCGGGCAATTGGCACGTACGTTACGCTCGGGTCACGGACTCGTGAGAAGCCCGTGACGGGAGGGCATTCCCGTTGCCGGGGGAGGGGAGTGGCCCGCCGATGGACGCATGCTCTGTCTTGCCCGGATTTTTTACCTTGGGGTCGCGCTGTGGTCGCTGGCCGTATCCGGCGGTCCGTCCCGTCTTGCAGCCGCCGAGGCGGGCGGAGTCGTCACCGGGCGGGTCATCGACCTGGCCACGGGTTTCGGGGTGGCGGGTGCGGAGGTGCGTCTGGGGGCGGTGAACGCGACCACCGACCTCGAGGGGGCGTTTCGGCTGGCGGGGATTCCGGGCGGCTTCCACGAGGTGCGGGCGACCAAGGGCGGCTATCAGCCCGGGACGGTCTCCGGCGTGGCCGTGTTGCCCGGCGCCGTCGCCTCCACGGACGTGCCGCTGACGCCGGTGGGGGCGGACACGGTGGTCAAATTGGAGGCGTTCTCCGTTTCCGCGGAGGTGGTGCAGACCTCGGGGGTCGGCCTACTGAGCCTGCGGCAGAAGTCCCCGGCGGTCAGCGACGCGATTTCGTCCGACCAGATGGGCAAGCTGGGTTTTGGCACGGCGGCGGCGGCGATGAAAGCCGTCACCGGCGCGTCCGTGGTGGGCAATAAGTACGTTTATATCCGCGGGTTGGGGGAGCGCTACAGTTCGACGATGGTCAACGGGGTGGAGGTGCCGAGTGCCGATCCGGACCGGCGGGCGGTGAATTTGGATATGTTCCCCAGCGATCTGGTGGATGCGATCGTGACCACGAAGACTTTCACCCCGGATCGCCCCGGAAACTTCACGGGTGGCGCGGTGGACCTGAAGACCAAGGAATTCCCGGAGCAGTTCATGCTCTCGCTGTCGGTCTCGGTGGCCGTCAACTCGGGGGTTACGGGCAAGGACCTGCTTTCGACCGGCGGGCCGGCGAACACCTGGGGGCGGGACGATGGCGGCCGGGCACTGCCGGGGGAGTTGGCGAACCAGCGGATTCCCCTGCGTTTCACGGGGCCGACCGTGGACGCGGAGATTGGTCGCCTGACGCGGGCCTTCAATCCCGTGCTCGCCCCGTCGGTGCGGGAGGCGCCCGTGAACCGCAGTTTCGCCGTCGCCTTTGGGGGTCTGGCGGAAGTGTTCGGCCGCAAGCTGGGCTATGCGGCGAGCGTTTCGTACGACCGCAGCTTTTCCGGTTACCGGGGGGGCTTCACGGGGCGTTACGAGCGTCAGGGCGTCAACTCGCCGGCCTTGGCCCCGCTGGTGGAGATGAGTGATCAGCGGGGGGAGGACGACACCTTGATCGGATCCCTGCTCAACGTGGCGTACCAGTTCAGCCCGGAGCATCAGGTCAGCGTCAACACCCTGTACAATCAGACCGGCAACGATCAGGCGCGGCGGCAGGCGGGATTGAACGTGGCGGGGGGCGGGATCAGCGAGACGGAGGTCTTTGAGACCCGGACCCTCAAGTACACGGAGCGCGACCTCCGGTCGGTCCAGGTGACTGGCAAGCACCTGTTCCCGGCGTGGCGAGAGACCAAGGTCCAATGGAGCTACACGGATGCGGACACCTCCCAGGAGGAGCCGGACACGCGGTATTTCAGCACCTTCCGGACGCCGGATGGCTCGCAATTCTTCGAGGCCTCCGGCCTGCCGCGACCCGCGCGCTACTTCCGGGCGCTGGAGGAGGGGCGGCGGGATGCGAGTTTGGACGTCACCGTGCCGGTCGGTTGGGGCGGGGGACGGGGTTCGTTGCTGAAGTTCGGCGGGGCGTGGGCGCGGACGGAGCGGGAGTTCCGCGAGCGCCTGTTTGAATACAACAGCACGGTGCTGCGGTACGACGGCAACGAGGCGGGGTTCCTGCGGCCGGAGCAGGTCGGGCAGGTCGATCCGGCGACCGGGCGCTTCCGCCCGGGCCAGCTGTACCTCATCGAGAGTAGCTCGTTGGGGAATAATTACGCGGGGGAACAGACCGTGCGGGCCTTCTATGGGATGATGGACCTCGCCTTGACCCCGAAGCTCCGGGTCGTCGGGGGCGTGCGACGGGAGTCGACCGCGCTGGATGTCCGCAGCCGGGATCCCCGGCGGCGCGCGGGGCAGTTGGAGAGTGATGACACCCTGCCGTCCGTGAGCGTGGTCTATGCGCTGGGCGAGCGGATGAACCTGCGGGCGGCGGCCACCCGGACCATTGCGCGGCCTAATTTCCGCGAGATCGCGGATTACACCTCGTTCGAGTTCGTCGGCGACTTCGTCTATATCGGCAACCCGGCCCTGCGGCGGACGCGGATCACCAATTTCGACCTGCGCTGGGAGTGGTTCCCGCGCCGCGGCGAGATCCTGGCGGTCAGCTTCTTCCACAAGCGGATGACCGACCCGATCGAGCGCGGGGTGTTCTCGGTGGTGAACAGCGGTGAGCTGCAGTTCCAGAACGCGCCCAGTGGCGAGCTGAGGGGCGTGGAGGTGGAGGGGCGGAAGGGGCTGGGCTTCCTGTCCGAGCACCTGCGGCGTTTCTCCGGCGGGTTCAATTACACGTGGGTCGAGGCCTCGGTGGCGATCGCCCCGGCCGAGCTGACGGCGATCCGTTTCTTTGATCCGAAGGCGCCCGCCACCCGTGGGCTGACCGGCCAGTCCCCATACCTCTTCAACGTCGACCTGACGTTCAATGAGCCCAAGTGGGGCACCACCGTCAGCGCCTATTACAATCTCTTCGGCCGGCGGATCGCGCAGGTGAGCCCCCCGGGTACCCCGAGCGTGATGGAGGAGTCCTGGCCCTCGCTGGACCTGATCCTCAACCAGCGCTTTGGCGAGCGGTGGAAGGTGACCTTGTCGGCCAAGAACCTCCTGAACCGGGCGGCGGAGGAGACCTACACCTACCTGGACCGCCAGTACCTGCGGGCTTCGCGGGTGCGCGGGGTCAGCACCTCGCTCGGCGTCACCTTCACCTACTAATCCCTGAACCTTTCCCGCATGATGAAACTAACCTACCTCCCCCTCGTGGCCCTGTTGGCCGCTCCGGCGGCGCTTTTGGGCGCCGACATCGTGGTGAATTCGAACATCACGTCGAATCGCACCTGGACCAAGACGAACACCTACATCCTCGATGGCCGTGTCTTCGTGACGGATGGTGTCACCCTGACGATCGAGCCGGGCACGGTGATCAAGGGCAAGGCCCGCTCCGCGCAGGACGCGTCCGCGCTGGTCATCGCCCGCGGAGGCCGGATCAATGCGGCCGGCACCGCGGCGGAGCCGATCGTGTTCACCGCCGAGGCGGACAACCTCAATGGTAACCTCGGCCAGAACGACCGCGGCCTCTGGGGGGGCGTCGTCATCCTCGGCCGCGCCCGCACCAACACGGCTTCCGGCCAGGGCAACATCGAGGGCATTCCCACCACCGAGCCGCTCGGCATCTATGGCGGCACCGATGATGCCGACAATTCCGGCGTCTTCCGTTACGTTTCGATCCGGCACGCCGGTTCGCTCCTCGGGCCCAACAATGAGCTCAATGGACTGACGATGGGTGCGGTGGGTTCCGGCACCACCGTCGAGTATGTGGAAGTGTTCGCCAACGCCGACGACGGCTTCGAGTGGTTCGGCGGCACCGTCAACGGCAAGTACCTGGTGAGTGCCTTCAACGATGATGATGCCTTCGACTGGGATGAGGGCTACCGCGGCAAGCTCCAGTTCCTCTTCACCATCCAGGATCCGCGGGTGGGCAATCATGCCTTCGAATCCGATGGCGGCACCACGCCCGAGGACGGCCAGCCCTACGCGATTCCGACCATCTACAACTACACCGCCATCGGTTCCGGAGCGGCTTCGACCAACAACCTGAGCATCGGGCCCATCTTCCGCGACAACACCGGCGGCAAGGTGTACAATTCGATCTTCCACGACTTCCGGGGGTACGCTTGGCGCATTGAGACCGAGAGCGCCCAACGCGAGGACAGCGCGAAGCGTCTGGCGGCGGGTGACATCGTGATCGCGAACAACCTGTTCGGTACCTTTGGGGTGGGCACCACGGCCACGTCGCTCTTTGTGGCGCCGAATGCCACTTCCGGTGGTCCGGCTCCGGCCAGCAATTACACCGTGGCGCACATCACGGACGCGGCGCGCCAGAACCGGATCAACACCGACCCGCAGCTCGTGGCCATCAATCGCGGCCGCGAGGGCCAGCTGGATCCGCGCCTGCAGGCGGGCAGCCCCGCGCTGCAGCTGGCGGCGACGCCCCCGAATGATGGGTTCTTCACCGCCACCAACTACCTCGGGGCCTTCACCACCTCCGGCAACTGGGCGTATGCCTGGACCAAGCTCGGGCGGGATGGCTACTTCTCCGCCGCCAGCGCCCTCAGCGACCCCGGCGCCGGCACCACGGTCGTGGTCAATGCGGGGTCCACCACCAAGCTGAGCAACCTCTCCACGCGCCTCACGCTGGTGGCCGGCTCCACGGCCTTTCCGGGCTTCTTCCTCAATGGGTCCCAATCCCAGACCGTGATGGTCCGCGCGGTCGGACCCGGCCTGACCCCGTTCGGCGTCACCAATGTCGTGGCTGATCCGGTCCTGGAGCTTTACTCCGGCCAGAACAAGGTCGGGGAGAACGATGACTGGAGCGGCGCGCAGGCGGCCCAGCTGGCGACCCAGGTTGGTGCCTTCCCGCTGCCGGCCGGCAGCAAGGACGCGGTGCTGCTCGCGACGCTGGCTCCCGGCGCCTACACCCTCCAGGTGCGGGGCAAGACCGGCGGCGGCGAGCTGATCATCGAGGTTTACGAGATCGATTGAGCGACCCGCGACGACGCAAGGCGTCGCGATTGCAGCGAAGGGGCGGAGGCGAGGGGCGTGGGCCCCTGGTCCCGCCCCTTTTCCGTGGGGGGCCCGACGGCCTCAGCCGGCGCGGCGCAGGGCCAGCTGGCGGCGGGCGGCCTCGGCGGCGGGGCCCGCGGGGACGGCCTGGAGGGACGATTCGAGCAAGGTGCCGGCTTCCGTAGCCTGCCCGGCGGCGGTCAGCCGTTCCGCGGCGATCAGGGCGGCGTGGGCCGCCGCTTCGCGCAGGGCTTGGTCGCCGTTGCGGAGGATTTCCCCGAGCACTTGGGCGGCGGCCGGATTCGCGATCAGGCCGAGGGCGCCGACCGCCTCCGGGGCGGCGGAGTGCCCGGGTTTGGTGACGATGCGCCGGAGGGCGGGCACGGCGGCGGTCTCCCGGCGCACTCCGAGCGAATTGATCACCCCGGCGAGCTGGCGTCCCTGGAGCGTCTCCAGGGCACCGAGCAAGGCGGTCCCGGCGGCGGGATCCGCCATCGATTCGAGGCCGCTGCGGGCGTAATCCCCGAGTTGCTCGTGGGTGAGGAGGGAGGCGAGGGCGGGCACCGCGGCGGGACCCGCGAAATCGGCGAGCTGCTGGCAGGCGAGCGCCTTCTCGCGCAGGCCGGCGTCGGACTTCAGCACGGCGAGGGCGGCGGATTCACGCGGGTCGGGCGCGGTGGCGCAACCGGCGAGCGCGAGGAGGAGGCAGGGCAGAAGGAAACGGGAGGCTTTCATCGGGGCGGGGACGGGGTTCAGGCGTGCCAGGGGGCGCGGCGGGCGCGGCTGCACATCCGGTTGGCTTCGATGTCGTTGACGAAGGTTTCGGACTGGGGATCGAACGTCACCTTGCGGCCGAGGCGCCAGCCGATCGCGGCCACGTGGGAGACGATGTGGCCGCGGCGGGTGACGTCCGCGTTGGCGGCGGGCTGGCCGCGGGTGCGGATGCAGTCGAGGAAGTCGCGCACGTGCTTGGAGGGATCGGTGCCCGCCATCGTGGCGGGGGCGCCGCCCGCGAGCAGCCGGGGATCGGAGACCGCGACCTTGCCGGAATCGGCGGCCTCGACCCAGCCCTCGTCGCCCTCAAAACGCACGGGGCAGGTGCCCGGGGCCTTCCAGTCGCCCTCGCCCTTGAAGCCGGCGCGCCGCATCACGAGCTTCACGCCGTTCGCGTAGCGCGCGTGGATCGTCTGGCCCTCGGCCTCGTACGAGACCGGCACGGTCGCGTCCGCGCTCGCGCCCCATTGGCACAGATCGACGGTGTGGGCGCCCCATTCGGGCAGGGCGGCGCCACCGTGGAAGTCAAAGTAGCCGCGCCAGCGGCCGTTGATGTAGTCCTTGTGGAAGGGGCGCCACGGGGCGGGCCCGAGCCAGCGGTCCCAGTCGACCAGTTCCTTGGCGGGCTGCGGCTCCGCGGCCAACCACTGGTGGCTTTCCTCGAGGGCGAGGATGCCGGCGTGGACCGTGTGGATGCGGCCCAGGCGGCCGGTGCGGGCAAGGTTCGCGGCCCACTTGAAGTTGTCGACGTTGCGGCGCTGCGTGCCCGCCTGGAAGACCCGCCCGTAGCGGTTCATCGCGTCGGCCAGTTCCTGGCTTTCCCGCACCGTCATGCTGCAGGGCTTCTCGCAATAGACGTCCTTGCCGGCGCGGGCGGCGAGGATCGAGGCCACCGCATGCCAGCGGTCGCCGGTGGCGATCACGACCGCGTCGATGTCCTTCCGGCCGAGCACGTCGAACATTTCCCCCGTCTTGGCGCAGTCCTGGTTATCGTAGGCACGGTTGACCATCACGCGGACGACTTCGCGGCGGGTCTCCTGGACGTCCGCGATCATCACGAATTGGACGTCGCGTTGGCTGAGGAAGGATTTGAGCACCTCGCGACCGCGGGGCCCGAGGCCGATGCCGCCGACGGTGATGCGGTTGCTGGGAGCGACCGCCCCATTGAGGCCGAGGACGGAGCCGGGGATGAAGAGCGGCGCGCCGAATGCAACGGCGGATCGGCGCAGGAAATGACGGCGGGAGAGCTTCATTGGGGGGAGGGGTGGTCGGACCGTAGCGGTCCGCCGGTCCCGTGCAATCGGGAAGCGCGGCGCCGGGACGGCAACGCAGCCGGTGCGGAGCGAATCGCAGACGATGAGCGGTCAGACGGGCAGGGCCGCGGGGGGGCGTCCCGCGCGCCGCTCATTCGCCGGCGGCGAAGCGCAGGGCGTACTGCGCCTGGTTGAACTCGGCGATGACCCCCACGTAGTCGCGGCGGGCGCGGACGAGTTCCTCCTCGGCCTGCAGGTCCTCGAGGGCGGCGCTCACCCCGGTCTCGCGCCGTTGGCGGGAGAGCCGCGCGGTGGTGTCGGCCGAAGCGAGGGCTGCGCGGGCGAGATCGAGCTGGCGGGCGAGGGAGCGGACGCGGACGTGGTGTTCCACCACCTGGCGGCGGATGGCGTCCTGGAGGATTTCCTGGCTGAGCCCGGCCTGGCGTTCCCGGGCGGAGGCCTCGCGTTCCCGATGGGGGTCGAAGAGGCCGCCGGGGCCGACGCGCCAGGAGAGGCCAAGGGCGAAGTCGCCGCTGAGGCCCCAATCGCGGGTGAGGCGGGAGCCGGCGGGTCCGCCGCCGAGGCCCCCGAGGGCGGCCTGGGCGCCGATCGCGGGGACGAGCGGGGCGACTTCCGCGCCGCGGCGGGCGAGGCGGGCGGCCTCGCGGCGGGCGGCGGCCTCGTCGAGTTCCGGCCGGCGGGCGAGGGCGGTGGCGATGAAGGGGGCCGGCGAATCGCCCGGGTCGAGGAGGCGGAGCGGTTCGAGGGTAGCGTCCGCGGGGGTGAGGTCGACGGCGGGGTCGAGGCGGAGGGTCTCGGCGAGGCGGGCGGCGGCGATCCGTTGTTCGCCCTGGAGGCGGGCCACGCTGAGGGTGGCGCGGTCGCGGGCGGCGGCGAGGCGGGCGACGTCGCCCCGAAAACCGAGGCCGGTTTCGCCGAGCGCGGCGGCTTGGCGGGCGTGCCGGTCGAGGATCGCGGCGGACTCCTCGGCGGCGGCGACGGCGGCGCGGGCGCGGAGCAGTTCGAAGTACCCGGCGGCGGCCCGGAGGGTCATCTCGCGCTGGCGGCTGGCGGCCACGGCCTCGGCGGCGCGGACCTGCTGGTGGGAGATCAGGTTCTGGAAGTACACTTCTCCCGGCTCCAGCTGGGCCTGCACCGTGAAGCCGGCGGCGAGCGACTGCTTGTCGGCGGCGAAGATCGGGCCGTTGACGGCCTGGACATTCTCCTCGTGCCGGCGGAGCGCCACGGAGGGCGTGATCCAGGGCAGGAAGCGGTTGCGGGCGAGGTCGCTCGCGGCGCGGGCCTCGGCGATCCGTTCCTGGGCGAGTTTCACCTCGAGGTTGGCGGCGCCGGCGAGGCGCAGGGCCGTGGGGAGGTCGATCGGCGCGGGGGCGGTGGCCGGCTGGGCGGGCGCGACGTGGGCCAGCAGCAGCGCGAGGCCGCCGGCGATCCGGGCGGGGAGGCGGGACGCGGGGCTCATTTGGCGTCGACGGCGGTGACGGCCTGGCCCGGGGTGAGGGCGACTTTACCCGGCACCAGCACGCGGGCGTTCTCCGCGAGACCCTCGAGGATCTCCGCGTGGGTGCCGTCGTTGAACCCCGCCTTCACCGCGACGCGGGCGGCCTTGCCGTCGACCAGCGTGAAGACGAAGGTCGCGGCCTTCTCCCGGATCAGGGCGGCGGCCGGGACGAGGAGGGCCTGCTGGTGCCATTCGACTCCGACGCGCGCCGAGACGTACATCCCGGGTCGCAGCGTGCCGTCGGCGTTGGCGACGTCGGCCTCGATCGCCAGCGTGCGGGTGCGTTCGTCGAGGGCGCCGGCGTGACGGCTGACCTTGGCGGTGAAGCGGCGGCCGGGCAGCGCGTCAGTGGTCACGATCACCGGTTGGCCGACCGCGATGCGAGCGGCCTCGATCTCCGGCACGGCGACGTGGATCCGCACGACCTGATAGTCCGCCAGGGTGACGACCGCGGCGGCCGCGGGACCGGCGCCGGCGGTGGCGGCCGGCACGAAGGCCCCGGTGTCGACGTGGCGCTGGGTGATCGTGCCGGCGAAGGGGGCGGTGAGCCGGCCGTAGGCGAGGAGGGCTTCATTTTGCCGCAGCGCGCCTTGGGCGGCGGCGAGGCGGTTGTTGGCTTGGTCCGCGAGTTGCGGGGTGACGAGGTCGGGGGCCTGCGCGCGGGCGGCCTTGATGCGGTCGGCGTCGGCTTGGGCAAATCGCACCTCGGCCTCGAGTTTGCCCCGCTCGGCGGTGAGCTCGGGCAGGTCGAGCTCCGCGAGGACCTGACCGGCGCGCACGGGGTCGCCGCGATCGACGCTGATCGTGCGGACGTAGCCGGGCACCTTGGCGTGGAGGGTTACCAGCTGCTGGGCGCGCACGTTGGCGGGGAGGGTGACGAAGCGGTGGATGTCGCCGCGCCGGGGCGAGGTTGCCGGGACCTCGGCGGCGGGTTGGGCCGCGGGGAGCGAGGCGGGGGCGAGGAGGCAGGCGCTGAGCGCGAGGGAGCGGAGCGAGGTCATCGGGGAAGGGGGATCAGGCGGAGCGGGCGGGGGCGTGGTGGGGGCTGGCGGGATCGTCGGGATCGAGCGAGGCGGAGCGGACCCGGCGGCCGGTGAGCAGGGCGAAGACCCCGGGGAGGACGAACAGGGTCGCGAGCGTGGCGAGCATCAGCCCACCCACCACCGCCCGGCCGAGCGGGGCGGTCTGCCCGCCGCCCTCGCCGCTGCCGAAGGCGAGCGGGAGCATGCCGGCGATCATGGCGCAGCTGGTCATCAGGATCGGCCGGAGCCGGCTGCGCCCGCCCTCCAGGGCCCCCGCCACCGGGTCGCCCCCGGCGGCGCGGGCCCGTTCCGCGAACGTGACCAGCAGGATGGCGTTGGCCACGGCGACGCCGACCGCCATGATGGCGCCCATCGCCGACTGGATGTTCAGCGTGGTCCCGGTGAGGTGCAGCATCCCCACGACGCCGGCGAGCACCGCCGGCACCGTGGAGAGCACCGCGAGCGCGAGCCGCAGGGACTGGAAGTGGGCGACGAGCAGCAGGAAAATCACGACCACGGCGATCGCGAGGCCGGTGCGGAAGCCGCCCAGCAGTTGCTCCAGCGGGACGACCTGGCCGCGGAGGTCGACCTTCGTGCGGGCCTCGGGGGCGGGGCCGGCGGCGGCGATGGCGGCGCGGATCTGGCGCACGGCGGTGCCGAGGTCGATCCCGTGCAGGTTGGCGGTGATGCTGACGAGGCGGGCGAGGTTGTAACGCTCGTAGGTGCCGACGCTGGTGCCGGGCGTGAACGTCGCGAGGTTCCGCAGCAGCACGGGGGCGCCGAGGTTGGAGGTGATCGGGACGTTCTGCAGGTCCTCGACCGAGGTCGTGCGGGCCTCCGGGATCTGCACCTGGACGTTGAAGCTGATGCCGGAATTAGGGTCGGCCCAATAGACGGGAACGGTGAAGCGGCTCGACGTGGTGGCGGCGACCACGGAACGCGTGACGTCGCTCATCTGCACCCCGAGCTGACCGGCGCGCTCGCGGTCGACGTTCACCGCGAGGCTGGGGTAATCGAGCGTCTGCGCCACCTGCACGTCGCGGAAGCCCGGGAGCTTCCGCAGCTGCTCGATGATGCGGTCGGCGTAGGCCTTGCTCACCGGGAGCGCGGAGCCGCTGATCGCGATCTCGACGGGCGTGGGCGAGCCGAAGCTCATCACGCGCGAGACGATGTCCTGCGGCTCGAAGGAGAGCCTCACGTCCGGCAGTTCCCGCGCGAGGGTGGCGCGGAGCCGCTCCTTCAAGTCCTCCAGCCCGCGAGAGGCGCCGGGCTTGAGCTGCACCGCGAGCCAGCCCTCCTCGGGGCCGCCGTTCCAGAGGTGGACGAGGTTGACGGGGAAGCTGGAGTTGTGGACCCCGACCATCCCGATGGAGATGTCGACGCGGTCCGCGCCGCCGGCCTCGCGTTCGATGGCGCGGAGGATGCGACCCGCGGCGGCCTCGGTGGTGGCGACCTGCGTGCCGCTGGGCAGGCGGAAGCGGAGCGCGAACTGGCCGCTGTCGGCGGCGGGGAAGATCTCGGTGCCGAGCCGGCCGCCGACCAGCCAGATCGCCGCGGCGCAGGCGGCGAGGTAGGCGAGCGTCAGGGGCCAGCGCGCCGCGACCAGGCCGCCGAGCAGCGCGCCGTAGGACCGGGCGAGGCCGCCGGGGTTGCCGCCGCCGCCGTGGGCGGAGCGGCCGCGGAGCAGCCAGACGGACAGGACGGGCACCAGCGTGCTGGAGAGGAGGTAGGAGGCGATCATCGCGAACCCGACCGCGAGCGCGAGGGGAACGAACAGGGCCTTGGCTGCACCCTCCATGAAGAACGCGGGGATGAACACGCTCAGGATGCACAGCATTGCCAGCAGCCGGGGCCAACCGGTCTCCGCGGTGCCGTCGAGGGCGGCGCGGGCGGGGGAGGCGCCGCGGCCGAGGTGCGTGTGGATGTTCTCCACGGCCACCGTGGCCTCATCGACCAAAATGCCGACCGCCAATGCCAGCCCGCCGAGCGTCATCAGGTGGATCGATTGTCCGCTGACCCAGAGCGCGAAGGCCGCGGCGAGCAGCGCCAGCGGGATGTTGACCACCACGATGAAGGCCGTGCGCCAGTCGCGCAGGAAGAGCAGCACCATCAGGCCGGTGAGCAGCGCCCCGAGGCCGCCTTCCTTGAGCAGGTCGCGGATCGAACGCTCGACGACCGGGGACTGGTCGAAGACGTAGCTCACCTTGATGTCCTCGGGCAGGATCTTCTGGAACTCCGGCAGGTTCTCCTTCACCAGGCGCACCACCTCGAGCGTGGAGGCGTCCGCGCGCTTCGTCACGGGCAGGTAGACCGTGCGGCGGCCGTTCGCGAGGGCGTAGGACGTGGTGACGTCCGCGCCGTCCTCGACGGTGGCGAGGTCGCGCAGGTAGACCGCGCCCTGGTCCGTGCGCCGGAGCAGCGTGGCCTCGAGGTCCTTGGGATTGCGGACGATGGCGTTCAATTCGACGATGGGATACTTGTCGCCGAGGTTGAGGTTGCCGGAGGGGCTGATCGGGTTGGACTCGGCGAGGGCCTTGACGATGTCGTCGGGCGAGAGCCCGTAGGCGCGCATCCGGTCGGGGTTCACGTTGACGATCACGCCGCGCGAGCTGCCGCCGAACGGGGGTGGCGCGGAGACGCCGGGCAGGGTGGCGAAGGATGGGCGGACGCGGTTCAGGGCCTGGTCCTGCATCTCCCCCAGGGTGCGGTTGGGGTTGTCGGAGGAGAAGACGAGGTAACCGACGGCCACGCTGCCGGCGTCGAAGCGCATCACGAAGGGGGCCACGGTGCCCGGCGGCATGAACGCCCGGGAGCGGTTCACCTGGGCGATGGTCTCGGACATCGCCTGCGACATGTCCGTGCCCGGGTGAAACTGGAGCTTCATGATCGAGGCTCCCTGGATCGACTTCGACTCCACGTGCGAGATGCCCGCGATGTAGAGGAAGTGGTACTCGTAGCGGTAGGTGAGGTAGCCCTCCATCTGGGCCGGGTCCATCCCGCCGTAGGGTTGGGCCACGTAGATCGTGGGGACGCCGAGCGGCGGGAACAGGTCCCGCGACATCCGCTGCAGGGCGAGGCCCGCCGCGAGGGCGACGGCGACGACGAGCACGACGACGGTGAAGGGGCGGCGGAGGGCCAGCGAGGGAAGATTCATGCCGGGGCGGGGGGAGGACGGCGCCGAGACGGCGCAAGGGGGGAGTGGTTACGCGCGCGGCGACCGAGGCAAGCCTACGGTCGCGGCGGGGTGACTAATGCGCCGCCGTGAGGCGGGCGAGGAGGAAGGCCTCGATGGTCGCGTGGGTGACGTTCGGCGCGCCGGGATAGACCAGTTCGCACGGCACGCCCGCCGTCCGCAGCCGCTCCTGCAGCTTCACGCCGAAGTTGGCCGTGTGGGTGGGATCCTTCTGGGGCTGGCCGAGGGCGGGCGGGGCCGGATACAGAAGGTAGGTGGGCGGATCCCCCGGACCCGCGTGGGCGAAGGGCGAGTAGCGCTGGATCCACGGGAGGACGCGGTCCCGTGCCGCGAGGAAGGCGGGGAAGCTCCGGTCGCGCGTGGCGAGGTCGTCCGGGTTGCTCATGAAGCCGAAGGCGTGGCCGCCGTAGACGCTGTTCGGCGTCCACGCGTGCATCTCCGCGGGATCGAGCGTGGTCTGGGCGCCGGACACCGCGACGCACCAGAGCCGCGTCGACTCGCGGGCCACGGGGTCGGGGCTGGCGGGGGCGGCGAGGTCGTCGTGGAAGGCGAGGTAGAGGCTGGAGCAGGCGCCGGCGGAGCCCCCGGTGGCGGCGATGCGGCGTGGGTCGAGGTTCCAGTCCGCGGCGCGGTGGCGGAGGAATTGCAGCACGCGGGCGGCGTCGGCGAGCGGCCAGGCGACAGGCGGTTCCACGCCGGCGCGCATTGCCTGGGTGGTGAAGCGGTAATTGGCCGACGCGACCGAGATGCCGGCGGCGAGGTAGCGGGCAAGACCCGCGACCTTTGCCTTATCGCCCCGGACCCAACCGCCGCCGTGCAGGTGCAGGATCACCGGAGTGGGCCGGGCGGAGGGCGCGAGCCAGAGGTCAAACACCTGCCGTTCGTGAGTCCCGTAGGCCACATTGGCGTGCGTGGGTGCCGGCATGGGTGGTTGGGGCGCCGACGCCGGGGCGGCGGCGGACGCGCAGACGGTGAGGCAGAGGAGGGCGGATCGCGCGCGGGGAAACATCGGGGTGGTCGGGAGGTTGGCGGCGCGCGGGGGAGGTGGGCAAGTCTCGGCGCCAGCCTCGCCGGTGGGGTGCCGGGAAGTCTCGGGTTGCCCTCGGGCGGCTCCCACCGCCACAGTCCGGTGCCGATGACTACCCCATCCGCCGCTTCCCCCTACAATGCCACCGTGGTGGGCCGAGAGCCCCTGAACGCGCAGCTGTTGATCCTGCGGGTGCGGCCGGACGCGGGGGAGTTTACCTTCACCCCGGGCCAATTCGCGGTTCTGGGGTTGGCGGGGCGGGAACCGCGCATCCCGGACGCGCTGCCGGAGGACGCGGCGCCTGATCCGGACAAACTGATCCGGCGCGCCTACAGCATCGCGTCGTCGAACTTGGAGCGGGATTACGTGGAGTTCTACCTCGCGCTCGTCGCGAAGGGGGGGCTGACGCCCCGGCTGTTTGCCCTGCCGCACGGCGGGCGCGTGTTCCTCGGGCCCAAGGCGAGCGGCCTCTTCACGCTCGACCGCGTGGCGCCGGGCAAGGCGGTCATCCTCGTCTCAACCGGCACCGGCCTCGCGCCGTACCTGTCGATGCTCCGGACGCTGCTCGTGGCCGACCCCACGCGTCGGTTCGTGGTCCTCCACGGGGCGCGTTGCAGCTGGGACCTTGGCTACCGGGGCGAGCTCGAGACCATCGCGCGGCTGCGGCCGAACGTCACCTATATCCCCTCAATCACCCGTCCGGAACAGGATCCCCATTTCCGCGGGGAGGTCGGGCGCATCCAGAAGCTGTTGGAACAGGGGGTCGTCGAGCGCCGCTCGGGGGTGCGGCTGGATCCCGCGGCGGCGGATGTTTTTCTTTGCGGCAACCCGGAGATGATTTCCTCGGTGCGCGGCCTGCTCGACGCCCGCGGCTTCACCCCGGACCACGGCAAGCAGTCCGGGACGATGCACGTCGAGGAGTACTGGTGAGGCCCCGGCGGGGGGGCCGGGGTCAGGGCACCTCGTAGACCTCCACCAGGGCCGTGCCGGCGCCGGGCCCGGAGACCTGGGCAGTGTAGCTGCCGGGCGGCAGCGTCAGCAGGAGCATCGCGTCCGTGGTGTCGGCGGCCAGGGGGCGGAAGGCGCCCACCGCCTCGCCGGCCGCGGCCAGTTGCGGGTCGCCGCCCCAGTTGTCGTTGCCGGCGATCCGGCGCGAAGCGCCGTCGAAGAGGGCAAGCTGGGGATCGCCGAGCACCTGGGCGGCCGGCAGTCCGAAGGGCGTGAGGGAAGGTCCCATCGCGCGCACCAGTACCGTGCGGGCCGTGTTTCCGCCGAGGACGAAACCCGCGGTGAGGATGCTGCCGGCGGGAATGGGCTGGAGGACGGAGACGTTGACCAGCCGCGGGGTCGAGCCCGTGAAGGCGGGGCCGGGCGTGGCGTCGAAGAGCTCGGCGAGCACCGCGCCGGCGGGCGGACCGTTGGCGGCGACCACCACGCTGTAGGGCCGGGCGGGCAGGGCCGGGCGGTACAGGGCCGCGTCGCGGGAACCGGGGGCGAGCGCGAACGCGCCGGTCGCTTCGAAGACCGCCGCGAGTCCGGCCTCCGCGCCCCAGTCGTCGTTGGTGCCCACGGGGGCGGCGCCGATCACCTCCAGGCGCGGATCGGCGAGGGCGTCATCGAGCCCGAAGGTGGCGAGGCCCGGGCCGATGGCGCGGACGAGGAGCGGCTTGGCGCCGGTGGTGCCGGCGCCGCCGAGGACGGTGCCGACCGTGAAGGTCGGGGCCGCGGCCGAGAGGCGGGTGAGGATGGAGAGGTTGGCGAGGCGGCCGGGGGGCGTGCCCGCGGCAACGACCAGCGTGGCCGGGGCGGAGGTCGCGGTGCCGGCCGGATTGGTCGCCGCGCAGGCGTAGGCGCCGGCCTCCGCCGGGCCGGCGTTGCGCAGCACGAGCGTCTCCCGGGTGGCGCCCGCCAGCGGCGTGCCGTTGCGGCGCCACTGGTAGAGCGGGGTCGGGCTGCCCTCGGCCGCCGCGCGGAACACGACGGTGCTGCCCGGGGCGATGGTCTGCCCCAAGGGTTGCAGGGTGAAGGTGGGGGCGGTGACGGCGGGCGCGACCGTCAGGGGGGCGTCGGCGCTGGCCACGGCGCCGCCGCTGTTGCTCACCTCGACCGAGTAGATGCCGGCGTCGCCGGGCTGCACGTCCGTGAGCGTAAGGGTGTCGCTGGGCGTCGCGATCCCCAGGGCGACGCCGTTGCGCCGCCAGAGGTGGTAGCGTGGGGTGGAGCCGGTTGCAGTGACCGTGAAGGCCACGGTCTGGCCGGTGCGCGCGGCGACGGGTTGCGGCTGGCGCACGATCGCGGGGGCGACGGCGCGGGTCGTGACATTGAGGACCATCGAGCTCGTGACCGAGCCGCGGGCGTTGGTCACGGTCACGCTCCAAAGGCCGCTGCTGACGGTGGCCACGTTGCTCAAGGTCCACGCGGCGGTGGAGACGCCCTGGATCGCGCCGTTGCGTCTCCACTGGTAGGTGAAGGGGGCGGTGCCGGAGACGCCGACCACGAAGTCCACCGCGTCGCCCTCGACCGGGTTCTGGTCCACGAGGGGGAGGGTCAGGCGCGGGGCGACGGCGCCATCCGCGGAGGCATAAAGGAAGGCCGCGCCCGCGCGGTCGTCATCAGTGAGCGCATCCGTGTCCCCGGCGCGGCTATTCATGATGGCGGAGACGAATTGCCCGGCCTCGTCCGGGTGGCCGAGGCCCAGCGCATGGCCGAACTCGTGCAGCGCGACGCGGATGAATTCCGCGTTGAGGCTGCCGGCGGGATGGCGGAGCGGGCCGCGATAGGCGTCCCAGGCATACTTGGTGTTGAAGATCACGTCACCCTCGGTACGGCGGGTGCCCACGCGCCAGATGGTGGTGACCGCGAGGGTGGAATCGCCGAAGGGGCGGCCGAAGATATCGCCGCGGAAGAGCACGTTGTTCACGCCGTTGCCGTCCCCGGTGGGCAGGGTGGAATCAAGGACCCAGGTGAAGCGGCTGCGGACGAGGGAGCGGTTCCAGTCGGCCAGCAGGTCCGCCGCGAGGGCGTTCCAGCCGCGGGGATCCCCCGCAGGGGCACCGGCGCCCAGTTGGAGGTGCATCTGGATGGAACCTTCGGGCCAGACGGGGCTGCCGCCGACCGGGATGAACGCCGGAGCGGGCAGCGCCGTGGCCAGGAAGGCGAGGAGCAGGGCGAGGCGGGGCGGCATCGTCAGGGCGTATGGATGCGGGTGGCGGCGCGGCGGATGTGACCGGCGAACTCCGCGGGGGAAAGGGGCCGGCCGCCGGGAGGGCGGGCGGCGACCGGCGTGGCGCCGGGGGCGAGCAGGGGCAGGGAGACGTCCTCCACCCGGTGGAGCGGCCGCCCGTTGTCGCGGGCCACGAATTCGGCGCCCTGGGCGTCGCGCAGCACCCGGTAGCGGCCGTGGCCCATCGCGACGAGCGGACAGATGGTGGGCGGACCGGCGCTGACGAAGACGATCTCCTGCGACCCGGGCTCGAAGCGGGGCATGCCGCTGACCTCGAGTGAAAGCTCGCCGACGACGCCGCCGAGGAATTCGAGGATCAGCAGCGGTGGCGGAACGCCCTTGATCGCCTCAACCACGCGGAATGTGACCCGGGTGAAGATCGCGCGGTCGGCGCCGCGGGTGATGAGTGTGGACTCCCGCCCCACCACTTCGCCGCGAACGACAAGGCCCGCGCGGTCGACCAGACCATCGAAGTCCGGCGGGACGATGGTGGTGGCGCGGCTCGCCAGCGTCATCGAGCAAAGCAGGAGGAGGGGGAGCCATGCCGGGCGGAGCCGGGTAAGGGCGGCGATCATGGGATGCGGACGGTTTAGGGGGGAGATGCTCCGGTCGCAATCCCGCCGGTGATTTTCCCGCCGCGCGGAGATTGCGTTGGGCCCCCCGGGTGGTTTGTTCGCGTTTTCATGAACGCGCTTGGCATCGATATTGGCGGGTCTGCCCTCAAGGGCGCCCCGGTGGACACCCGCGACGGCAAGCTCCTCGCGGAGCGACATCGGATCGAGGTGGACGCGGGCACCTCCCCGGCCGCGATGGCCAAGGCGATCGGCGCCCTGACCGCGCACTTCAAGTGGAAGGGACCAGTCGGGGTCGGTTTCCCCGGGGTCATCCAGGGCGGCACGATCTGGACGTCGGCGAACCTGCATCCGGGCTTCATCGGCTGCGATGGGGCACGGCTCTTCGGCAAGGCGACCGGCTGCCCGGTGGCGATGATCAACGACGCGGCGGCGGCCGCCGTCGCCGAGATGCGCTTCGGGGCAGGCAAAGGATTCATGGGCAAGGCCTTGCTCATCACTTTGGGCACCGGGATCGGCACCTGTCTGGCCTACCAGGGCGTGGTGGTGCCGTTGGAACTCGGCCACTTCCCGTGGAAGCGGGGCAAGGATGCCGAGAAGTACTGCTCGGCCGCGGTGCGCGACCGGAAAGAGCTTTCCTGGGAGGAATGGGGCGGCCGCCTCAGCGATTTCCTCGTGGAGCTGGAACGGCTGCTGTGGCCCGAGCTGATTGTGATCGGGGGTGGGGTGAGCGCCAAGCACGCGAAATTCTTCCCGCATCTGAAGGTGCGCGCTGCGCTCAAGCCGGCCCGTTTCCTGAATCAGGCGGGCATCGCCGGTGCCGCGATGTGGGCCACCGAGGCCCGCTGAACCGCGCGACCGCCGGCAACGTTTTCCCGCGCCGGGGGTGATCAAGGGGGGGAGCACGCCTCCCGATTCTTGCCTTCAGGCCGCCACCGGAGTTGGTTGGCGGGCTTCCGGCGCCCTTCCTCCCTTCCACGTCACCATGACCTCTTCCTCTCCTACCGATGCCCGGCGCTCCCGGCGCGCCTGGATCCTGACCGCCCTCGCGATCGTCCTCGTGGGGGGCGGAACCTTCGCCTATCGCCAGCGGGCCCAGCGCGGCGGGCCGGTCATCACCGTGACCACCGAGAAGGCGGAGGTGCGCACCCTGACCCAAGTGGTGACCGCCTCGGGCAAGATCCAACCCGAGGTTGAGGTCAAGATCTCGACCGAGGCCGCGGGGGAGATCGTCGATCTGCCCCTCAAGGAGGGGGCGCGGGTGAAGCGCGGGGACCTTTTGGTGCGGATCAAACCCGATGTCTACCAGGCCCAGGTGGATCAGCAGGAGGCCAATCTCATCGCGGCGCAGGCCAGTGCCGTGCTGGCCAAGGCTCAGCTGCGCAAGGCCGAGGATGACTTCCGGCGTGCGCAGGAGCTCTTCACGCAGAAACTGATCGCCGAGGCCGATTTCCTCGCGGCCCGGACCACACGCGAGGTGGCCCAGGCTTCCCACGACAACGCCGTGGCCCAGATCCGGCGCACGGAGGGATCCCTCAGCCAGGCCCGCGACCAGCTGGCCAAAACCATCATCTACTCCCCGATGGACGGCACCATCAGCTCCCAGTCGAGCGAAGTGGGCGAGCGCGTGGTGGGCACCGGATCCTTCGCCGGCACCGAGATCATGCGCGTGGCCGATCTCGCCAACATGGAGCTGCGGGTGCGGGTGAACGAGAACGACATCGTGAACGTCAAGCTGGGCGATCGCGCGTCGATCGCGATCGATGCCTACCCGGGGCGCAAGTTCCACGGCACGGTCTCCGAGATCGGTTCGTCCGCGCAAGGGGGCAGCGCCGCCTCCCAGCTCGCGGCGATGTCCGACGACGTCACCAATTTCCTCGTCCGGATCCGCGTGGCCGACCCGGGCGTCCAACTCCGGCCAGGGATGAGTGCGACGGCGGACATCGAGACGCGCACGGTGGAGAACGTGGTCTCCGTGCCGATCCAGAGCGTGACGGTGCGCGCGAGCGGCGGGCAGACGACGGAGGAGATGCGCAAGCAGGCCGCCAAGGCCGCCGAGAACAAGTCCGGCGGCGGGGCCGTCGACGCGGCGGCCGAGAAACGCGAGGCGCGCCGGCAGCGCGAGATCCTGCTCAAGGTGGCGTTCATCCGCCAAGGCGACACCGTCAAGATGGTCCCGGTGGAGGTGGGCCTCGCCGACAACACCCATTTGGAGATCAAGTCCGGCCTCCGCGCCGGGGATGAGGTCGTCGCCGGCACCTACGCGGCCCTCAGCCGCCAGCTGAAGGACGGCTCCCGGGTCACCCTCGCGAAGCCGAAGGAGGAGGAGCGGAAGTGATTCCGCCGCGAAGCCCGATGAGCGCCCCCGCCAGCCCCGCCCGCCGCCCCGCCCGTGTCCCGGGCGACCTGGTCATCCGCATCGAGGGCGTGACCAAGCTTTACCGGATGGGCACGGAGACGATCCACGCCCTGCGGGGCGTGAACCTGGAGATCCGCCGCAACGAGTACCTCGCGATCATGGGGCCCTCCGGCTCCGGCAAGTCCACCCTGATGAACATGCTGGGGTGCCTGGATACGCCGAGCGCGGGGCGCTACGACTTCAACGGGAAGGATGTCGCGCGGATGGTCGACGACGAATTGGCGGAGATCCGCAACCGGGAGATCGGCTTCGTCTTCCAGACGTTCAACCTGCTGCCCCGTTCGGACGCCCTCCACAACGTGGAGCTGCCGCTCATCTACGCCGGATTGCGTCCCGCGGTGCGCCGCGAGCGCGCGCTGGGCGCCCTCCGCAACGTCGGCCTCGGCGACCGGATCCACCACAAGCCGAACGAGATGTCCGGTGGCCAGCGGCAGCGGGTGGCCATCGCGCGGGCCCTCGTCAACCACCCTTCCATCCTGCTGGCCGACGAGCCCACGGGGAACCTGGATTCGCGGACCGGCGAGGAGATCATGGCGCTCTTCGAGGACCTCTACGAACAAGGCCACACGATCATTGTCGTGACGCACGAGGAGGACATTGCCCGCCACGCCCGCCGGGTGGTCCGCCTGCGGGACGGACTGATCGAGAGCGACGGGCCCGTTGCCTGAACGATGGCGCGGCTGCGACAGGAGCTCGTCGAGTCGTTCCGGATCGCCTTCGGGCAGATCCGGGCGAACGCGCTGCGCTCGGTGCTCACGGCGCTCGGCGTGATCATCGGCATCGTCGCGGTCACCCTCATGGGCACGGCGATCAACGGGATCGACATCGGCTTCAACCGCAGCCTGGCGATGCTGGGCGAGGACGTCCTCTACGTGCAGCGCTGGCCGTGGCGGCGGGTGGACGACTGGTGGAACTACATGAACCGGCCCCCGCTGGAAGTGGAGACGGCGGAGCGCCTGAACCGCGTGATCGAGGGTACGCCCGGCTCGCTGCTGGAGGTGGCGGTTCCGGTGGCGACGCGCGGAACCTCGGTGCGGGCGGGCGAACTGCGGCTGGGGGGCGTGATGCTGTTCGGGACCAACGGGGACTACGCGCGGATCGTGACCACGGACGTGGCGGAGGGACGGATGTTCAACGACATCGAGGCGAGCGTCGGCCGGCCCGTCTGCGTGCTGGGCTCGGCGGTGGCGGAGAACCTGTTCCCCGGCCGTTCCGCGCTCGACCAGCAGGTCCAGGTCCGCGGCGAGCGCTACACCGTGGTCGGGGTCCTGGCCAAGCAGGGCGAGTTCCTCGGCCTCTTCAGCTTCGACAACCAGATCGTCGCGCCCCTGAACACGGTGCGCCGCCAGACCGGGGTCCGCGCCAACCTGGACCTGCGGGTGAAGGTGCGGGACAAGACCAAGCTCGCCGCCGCGGAGGAGGAGCTGATCGGCGCGATGCGCCGCGTGCGCGGCCAGCTCCCGGGCGAGCGCGACAACTTCTCGGTCAACCAGCAGCAGGCCTTCAAGGAGCAGCTCGACCCGGTGAAGGCGGGCATCGCCCTGGCCGGCCTGTTCATCACCGGCCTGTCGCTCTTCGTCGGCGCGATCGGGATCATGAACATCACCTTTGTCAGCGTGAAGGAACGCACCAAGGAGATCGGCACCCGCAAGGCGCTGGGCGCCCGCCGGCGCACGATCCTGCTGCAGTTCCTGATCGAGGCGGTGTCGATCTGCCTGATCGGCGGCCTCGTGGGCCTGGGGGTGACGCTCGCCGTCAGCCTCGTCCTGGCGTTCCTGCTGCCGGCGCTGCCGATCGCGTTCTCGCCCGGCCTGATGGCCGTCAGCGTGCTGGTCTCCATCCTCACGGGCGTCGTCTCGGGCTTCGCCCCGGCCTGGGGCGCCTCCCGCCTCGATCCGGTCGTGGCCCTGCGTTACGAGTGACCATGGAATTCCGCGAGATCCTCCGCATGGCCTTCGGGTCGCTGGGCGTGAACAAGCTCCGCTCGTTCCTGACGATGTCCGGCATCTCCATCGGCGTGTTTTCGGTGATCGGCGTGATGACGGCCGTCTCCGCCCTCCGCGGCTCGATCGAGACCGGCCTCAGCGTGCTCGGCTCGAACATTTTCCAGATCAGTCGCAATCCGACCGGCTTCCAGACTTCGGGCGACGCGCGTCGCCGCATCGAGCAGCGGCGCAACATCACCCTGGAGCAAGCCCAGCGTTACCAGCAGCTGCTGCGCGACGTGACGGAAGTCGTCTGCCTGAAGGCCTTCTACCGCGACGGGCCGGTCCAGGCCAGCCACGGCAATCGCCAGACGGAGCCGGGACTCACCTTCGGCGGCTCCAACGAGCATTTCCTTGCCGCGAACCAGTACGCGATCGACCTCGGCCGAAACTTCACCGCGGAGGACGTCGACCTCGCCCGCCCGTTCGCGATCCTCGGTCAGTCCGTCGTGCGCAAGCTCTTCCCCGCCGAGTCCCCGCTGGGCAAGCGGGTCAAGCTCGCCGGCCGCACCTACGAGGTCATCGGCACTTTCGCCGAGAAGGGCAGCAGCTTCGGGCAGACCCAGGACGAGATCGTGATCGTGCCCGTGACCCGTTTCCTGTCCGACTTCGGCGCGGCCCGCTTCTCGATCAACCTTGCGACCCAGGCGCCCGCGCAGGCGGTCTACAATGAGACGCTGGACCGGGCCATCACCGCGATGCGCATCGTCCGCAGCCTGCGCGCCGAACAGGAGAACGACTTTGAGATCTACTCGAACGACTCGCTCATCGCCGCCTTCGCCCAGATTGCCGACGTCGTGCGGGCCGGCGCGCTCGTGATCAGCGCGATCGCGCTGGTGGCCGCCAGCGTGGGCATCATGAACATCATGCTGGTGAGCGTCACGGAGCGGACCAAGGAGATCGGGGTGCGCAAGTCGGTCGGGGCCCGGCGACGCTCGATTCTGGGCCAGTTCCTCATCGAGGCGGTGCTCCTCTCGGTCACCGGCGGGGTGGTGGGGATCATGCTCGGCGTGCTCACCGGGAACGCCCTCGCGGTGTGGCTCAAGGCCGAGGTGGTTTTCCCCTGGGGTTGGGCGGCCCTCGGCCTCGTCACCTGTTCGTTCATCGGCGTGGCGGCCGGCCTCTACCCGGCGCTCAAGGCGGCCAATCTGGACCCGATCGAGTCGCTCCGGTACGAGTGATCCGTCGGCGCCAAGGGCGGCGCTAATTGGCTCGCGCGGGCCGGGGCGGCGGCGCACCGTGGACGCATGCTGAAGCTGCTGTTCATCGGCGACATCGTCGGCCGGCCGGGCCGGGACGTCGTCGCCGGCCGCCTGCTGCGGCTCCGCTCCGAGCACGGCCTCGACTTTGTGGTGGCCAACGCCGAGAACGCCGCCGCCGGCGCGGGCATCACGGGAGCCATCGCCCGCTCCCTCCTGGAATGCGGGGTCGACGCGATCACCCTCGGCGACCACGCCTGGGACCAGCGCGGCTGGGAGAATGAGATCACCCAGTTGGACCGCGTCTGCCGTCCCGCCAACCTGCCGCGGGCCTGCCCCGGCATGGACCATCTCATCGTCGAGGCGCGAGGGTTCCGCGTCGCGGTGTTCACCGTGCTGGGCCGGAGCTTCATGGGGCTAAAGGCGGACTGCCCCTTCCTCACCGCCGACCGGCTGATCGGTCAGCTGCGCGCCCAGGCCGATGCGATCATCGTCGAGATCCACGCGGAGGCCACCTCCGAGAAGCAGGCCCTCGGCTGGCACCTCGACGGCCGCGTGACCGCGGTCCTCGGCACGCATACGCACGTCCCCACGGCCGATGCCCGGGTCCTGCCCAAGGGCACCGCGTTCATCTGTGACGTCGGAATGACCGGCCCCTACGCCAGCGTGCTGGGCCGGGAGATCCGCCCCGTGGTGGACCGGTTCCTCGACGGGATGCCGCGCCGGTCCGAAGTGGCCACCGAGGATGTCCGTCTTTCCGGCGCGCTGGTCGAGATCGACGCCTCCAGCGCCAGCGCCCGCCGAATTGAACTGCTGACCGTGCGGGCCTGAGCGCGAGCCCTCCGGTCGGATCCTGCGGGGCCCGGTCCGTTGGGGTCAGGGAGTCAAGGGGGCAGCAGGCGGAGCCCCTGGTAGGTCCGTCCCCAGAGACCGTCCTCCTCCCAGCCCTGCACGCGGGGGGAGAGCAGCCAGATCTTGGTGTTGAAATAAAGCGGGGTCAGCGGGCAGGCGGCGAGCAAGGCGCCCTCGGCCGCGGCGATGTGGGCGTCACGTTGCGCCGGGTCCGCGGTGGCCCCGGCGGCGGCCAGCCAGCGCCCGTAGGCCGGATCGCTCCAGCCCGGATAGTTCAGCGGATGCCCGGTCCCGAACGATTCGAGCAGCGCGAGCGGATCGGCGGCGTCCGGGATCGCGGTGATGAAGGCGAGGTCAAACGTCCCCTGCCGGAGCGCGTCGAGGTGCACCCGCGCCTCCCGGACGGCGATCGCGGTTTCCACGCCGAGCTCCCGCCGCCACAGCTCTTGGATGGCTTCGAGGACGGGCGTCTGCGTCCAGCCGCTGAGCTCCAGCCGGGGCAGGCCGCGGCCCCCGGGAAAGCCGGCGCGAGCCAGTTCCTCGCGCGCGGCGGCCGCGTCGAACCGCACCCCGCCACCCGTCGGCGGCGCGGCGGGGGCGAGGCCCGGCGGCAGGAAGCGAGCGGCCGCGGGGGGGCCCCCTTGGAGGACGGTCGGGGCCAACCGTTCCCGATCGAGCGCGAGGGCGAGCGCGGGCCGGACGCCGGCGGTGAGCGCCGGCCGGCGCGTGTTGAAGGCGAGGTAACGCGTCTCGAGCATCGGCGCCCGCCGGAGTTCCGCGGGCCGCTCGCGCTCCCACGCGGCCAGTCGGCCCCCGGGCACGGCCATCGTCGCCTCCAGCTGGCCCGCCCGGTACGCCCGCTCTTCGCTGTCCCCGCTGTCGAAGCGGACGAACTGGATCGCGGTGAGCGCGACGCCGGCGGCGCCGTGCCACGTCGGGTTACGCCGCAGGACCACCCGCTGGTCCGGGAGCCACTCGGAGAGGAGGAACGGCCCGTTGCCCACGAAGTGGGCCGGCTCCGTCCAGCGGCGGCCATGGCGCGCCACCACGTCGGCCCGCACGGGCAGCCACGGTCCGCTTACGACGTGATGGGGAAACCGGGGATTGGGCTGCTCGAGCCGGATCTCCAGGCGCTGCGGATCCAGCGCCCGGAAGCCGACCGCGCCAAAGTCGGTGAGGTGCCCGTTCCCGTAGGCCCGCGCGCCCGCGACGGCGTGAAAGGCGGCCGCCTGCGGTGAGGCGGTGGCGGGCCGCAGCGCCCGCTCGTAGGCGGCGATGAACTGGGTGGCAGTCACCGCCGCACCATCCGACCAGCGGCCGTCCGGCCGGAGGTGGAAGACATAGGTCCGGCCGTCCGCGGACACCTCGAATCCCACGGCCGCGCCGGGCCGGGGCGGCTCGCCCGCCGGACCGGGGACCAACAGGCCCTCCAGCAGCGCCCGCAGCATCCCGAATTCGTCGGCCAACGTGGTCGTCGCCGGGTCGAGCGAGGCGGGCTCGTTGCGTTGGCTGACGCGGAGAACGGATTCCGCTGGCGGCGTGGGCGCCCGTTCACACCCCGCGGCCAGCGCGAGGAGCAGACCCGCGCCAACCTGCGCCGCGGCGCCGATCCTAGGGCTCCAGCCAGACATGCTTGTACGGGTGATGATCGAGCAGGTTGGCATGCCAGCCCTTCACCGCGGGATGCAGCAGGAAGACGTGCGTGTAATGATACACGGGAATGAAGGGCACCCCCGCGAGCAGGATGGCCTCCGCCCGCTGCAGCAGTTCCTGCCGGGCCGCGGGGTCGGCGGTGCGGGCCGCGGCGAAGAGCGCCGCGTCGTACTCCGGCTGCGCCCAGCCCGTGTAATTGTTGCCGCTGTCGCCGCGGAAGATGTCGAGGAACGTCGCGGGATCGAGGTAGTCGCCGATCCAGTCCCCGCGGAGGATCTGGTAATCCCCGGCGCGGCGCGCCGCGTGGGTGACCTTGAGTTCCTGGTTGGTAAGGCGCACCTCGACGCCGAGCTCGCGCCGCCACATCTCCTGCACCGCCTCCGCCACCGCGCGGTGGTTCTCCGAGGTGTTGAAGAGCAGGTCGATCGGCGGCAGCCCGCGGCCGCCGGGGAACCCAGCCTCCACGAGCAGCTGGCGCGCGGCGGCGGGATCCGAGGGCAGATGGGCCCGCGCCGTGTAGCCCGCCGTGCCCGGCGGGGTCAGCGCGTGCGCCGGACGCTGGCCGCCCCGCAGCAGCCGGGTGACGATCGCCTCGCGGTCGATCGCGAGCGCGAGGGCGCGACGCACCCGCCCGTCGTTCAGCGGCGGGCGGCGCGTGTTGAGGCGGAAGAAGTAGGTCGCGAGGTACGGGTCGAGCCGCAGCAGGTGGGGCGAGTGCTGGCGGTAGGCGTCGATTTTACTGATCGGGGCGTACTCGGTCACGTGCAGCTGGCCGGCCCGGAACGCGCGCTCCTCGGCGTCGACGCTGTCGAGCGGGTAGAAGCGGATCCCGTTGAGGCGCACGGCGGCGGCGTCCCAGTAGCCCGGGAACTTCTCGACCGCGATCACCTGGTTCTGGCGCCACTCGGTCAGCCGGAAGGGGCCGTTGGTCACGATGTGGGCGGGGCGTGTCCAAGGGTTGCCGCGCTGGGCGACGGGGCCGTGGCGGGCGATCGTCTCGACGGGGACGGGGTACCAGGGCGGGTTCGTGAGCAGGGACAGGAAGTAGGCGGCGGGGTGCTCGAGCGTCAGCCGCAGCGTGCGGTCGTCCACCGCCTCGGCCCCGACGGGGGTGAAGTCGCGGCCCCCACCCTTGTGGAACGCCTCCGCCCCGCGGAGGATGTAGAGCATGTTCGCGTAGTCGGCGGCCAGCGACGGGGTGAGGATGCGCTGGAAGCTCGCGGTGAAATCGCGCGCCGTGACGGGCCGGCCGTCGCTCCAGCGGGCGTCCCCGCGGAGCCGGAAGGTGTACGTGAGGCCGTCCGCGGAAACCTCCCAGCGCTCCGCCACCCCGGGCACCGGCCGGAGGTCGACGGGGTCCTCGGTGACGAGCCCCTCGAAGAGCGCGCGGAGGATGTTGCCCTCGGCGACGCCGGTGACGACGTGCGGGTCGAGTTCGTTGACCTCGTAACCGACGCCGCGGTGGAGGATCTGCTGGCGGTTGCCGGCCTCGACGCGGGTCTCGCGCGGCAGGCAGCCGGCGGTGAGCAGCAGGGCGGCGCAGAGGAGCGGGAGCGGCCTCATGCGGGAATCAGGAGGGCGACGGCGTGGGCGGCGATCGCGCGGCCCTGACCGAGTTCGCCGACGCCCTCGTGGGTCGTGGCCTTGAGGCCGATCTGGCCGACGGGGAGGCCGGTGGAGCGGGCGAGGGCGGCCTTCATCTCGGCGAGCCGCGGTTGGATGCGCGGGCGCTCCGCAATGAGGGTCAGGTCCACGTTGGCGGGCTGCAGGCCGCGGGTGCGCAACTCCGCGCAGACCCGCTGCAGCAGGAGCTGGGAATCGATCCCGCGGTAGGCCGGGTCGGTGTCGGGGAAGAAGTGCCCGATGTCCGGCAGGCCGGCGGCCCCGAGGAGGGCGTCGCAGAGCGCGTGGGTGAGGCAGTCGGCATCGCTGTGGCCCTCGAGGCCGAAGTCCGCCTCGAAGCGGACGCCGCCGAGGACCAGCGGCCGTCCGGGGGCGGTGCGGTGGATGTCGTAGCCGTGGCCGATGCGGGGGATCATGGACGGGAGTCCGCGGGCGTGCGGGCGAGCAGGTACTCGACGTAGGCGAGGTCAGCGGGCGTGGTGAGCTTCGGGTTGGGGCGGTCGTTCGCGAGGACCGCCACCGGGTGGCCGAGCAATTCGACCGCCTGGGCGTCGTCGGTGACGGGGAGGTCGCGGGCGACGACGCGGGCGTGGGCCCGGACGATCAGGTCGCGGGCGAAGACCTGCGGCGTTTCCGCGGCCCAAAGGCGGTCGCGGGCGAGGGTGCGGAGGCGTTCCGGACCGCCGCGGCGCCCGGCGGGGCGGAGTTCCTTGATCGTGTCGGTCACCGGGTGGGCGAGCACCACGGCGTGTTCCCGGCGGACGATCTTGAGCAGGGCGACCAGTTGGTCGGGGTGGATGAGGGGGCGGGCGCAGTCGTGGATGAAGACGTGGGCGATGGCGGCCGGGTGGGCCTCGAGGGCGTGGCGGACGGAGGCGCGCCGTTCGCGGCCGCCGCGCACCAGCAGGGAAGGGGTGGGGGCGCAGGCGGCGAGCGCGAGCATCTGGCGTTGGTCGCGGTAGACCACCACGTGGAGGTCGGCGACTCCGCTGGCGAGGAAGGCGGCCGCCGAGTGGGCGAACACGGGTCGGCCGGCGAGCGGCGCGAGGACCTTGTCGGCCACGGCCCCGGCCATCCGGGAACCGCTGCCGGCGGCGAGGAGGATGGCGGCGGTGCGGCCCATGGGGATCAGGCGCCGACTTCCGCGAGGATCGCGCGGGCGGCGGCGACCGGGTCGGGCGCCTTGAAGATCGGCCGTCCGACCACGAGGTAATTAGAGCCGGCCCGCACCGCCTCGGCGGGCGTCATCACGCGCGTCTGGTCGTCCGCGCGGGCGTCACGGGGGCGGATGCCCGGCGTGACCAGCTTCACCTCGGGCGGCAGGACGGCGCGCAAGGGGACGATCTCCAGCGGGGAGCAGACGAGCCCGCGCAGGCCGGCGGCGGCGGCGAGCCGGCCGAGGCGGACGACCTGCTCCTCGGGTGTGCCGGCGACACCCGTCGCGGCGAGGGCGGGGGCGCTCATCGACGTCAGCACGGTGACCCCGAGCAGCAGCAGGTTGGGCGCATGCTGGCGCTGGGCCTTCACCGCCCATTCCATCATCTCTTGGCCGCCGCCGGTGTGGAGCGTGAGCATCCCGACCGGCAGGCGGGAGGCGGATTCCACGGCCTTGGCCACGGTGTTCGGGATGTCGTGCAGCTTGAGATCGAGGAACACCGAGAAACCGAGGTCGGCGATCTCGCGGACGGCGTCCGGGCCGCAGGCGGTGAACATCTCGAGCCCCAGCTTGGCCCAGCGCACCGTGCCTTGCAGCTGGCGGAGCACCGGGGCGACTTCGCGGGGCGACTGGGCGTCGAGGACGAGGATCAGTTCGCAGGGCATCGGGCGGGAGTAAGGCCGGCCCGCCGCGGGGATAGAAGTCAAAACGGCGGCCGGTGGCGGTGCTTGCGCCGGGCGCGAGGGCGCGCGAGAAGGTCGCCGTGTCGCCGCTGGTCCTCGCCGCCCCCGCCAAGGTCAACCTCCTGCTCGCCATCACGGGCCGGCGGCCGGACGGCTTTCACGATCTGGTCTCGGTGGTGGCGACGCTCGACCTCGCCGATACCCTGGAGGCGGTGCCGGGGACCGAGCTGGCGTTGACCTGCGATGATCCGGAGCTGCCGACCGGCGCCGACAACCTGGTGCTCCGGGCCGCGGCGGCCTTCCGGCGGGAGACGGGCTGGACGGGTGGGGTGGCCTTCCGCCTGCGCAAGCGGATTCCGGCCGGCGCCGGATTGGGGGGCGGCAGCAGCGACGCGGTGGCGGCCCTGCGGGCGTTGAACCGGCTGGCGCCGCCGGAGCACCGTCTGGATGCGGGTGGGTTGACGCGCCTCGCGGCGGAGCTGGGTTCCGATTGCCCGCTGTTCCTGGCGGACGGCCCGGTGGTCCTGCGCGGCCGGGGCGAGCGGGTCGAGGCGTTGCTGCCGGCGGAGGCGGCGCGCCTGCGGGGCCGGCGGTTGCTGGTCTTCAAGCCCGCCTTCGGCATCCCGACGCCGTGGGCCTATGCCCGGCTGGCTGCGGGGGCGCCCGCTTCCTACTGGCCGGCGGCGGAGGCGGAGGCGTGGCTGGCGCGGTGGCGGGCGGATCCGGCGGCGCCCGCCGAGGCCCTCCTGCGGAACTCGATGGAGGCGTCGGCATTCGCCAAGTTTCCCGCGCTTCCCGAGCTGCTCGCCCGGCTCCGGGCCGCCGCCGGCGTGGAAGGCCGGATGAGTGGCAGCGGCAGCGCCTGCTTCGCCTTCCTGCCCGAGGGCCGGCCGATGGCGCCCCTCGCGGAACTGGTCCGGACCTGCTGGGGGCCCTCCGCCTTCGTCACCGAGGCGCGGATTGCTTAAATCCGCATTGACCCGTCCCCGGGCGGGGGGGTTATTCGAGGGCGGCGCCCGCGTCACCCCGCGCGGGCCCCTCTCTCCCCCCCTCACCCATGGAAAACCGGGATCGCCACGAGTTCACCGTGCAAGGCATCGCCGCCTCGCAGGGGATCGCGTATGGCCAGATTTTCCTCTACCTCCAAAACGAGCTGGAGGTTCCCGACTACCAGGTGGAGACGGAGCGCCGGATCGACGAGGTGGCGCGCTTTGACCGGGCACTGGTCGCGACGCGGCAGCAGATCGCCCGGATCAAGGCCGAGGTGGAGCGCAACCTCGGGCCAGAGGAGGCCGCGATCTTTGACGCCCATCTCCTGGTGCTCGAGGACGAAGCCCTCATCGGCGAGACGGTGCGCGAGTTCGAGGAGTCTGGCCGCAACATCGAGGGCTGCTTCCAGCGCGTCTCCGCGCGCTATATCCGGGCGTTCGAGGAGATCGACGACGAGTACCTGCGCGAGCGCGCGGTCGACCTGCGCGACGTCGCGCAGCGTGTGCTCCAAAACCTCCTCGGCCAGACCGAGAATTCCCTCAAGCGGCTGGCCGGCGAACGGATCGTGGTCGCGGTCGACATCTCGCCGTCGGCCTCCGCCTCGCTCGACCGCTCCTCGGCCCTCGCGCTCGTCACGGATTCCGGCAGCAAGACCAGTCACGCCGTGATCGTCGCCCGGTCGATGAAGATCCCCGCGGTGGTGGGGCTCCGCGACCTGACCCGGCGGGTGAGCGACGGGGACTGGGCCATCATCGACGGCTACGACGGCGTGGTGATCGTCAACCCTTCCGAGGCGACCCTCTTCCGCTACGGCAAGATCCAGGAGCGCAAGCAGTCCTTCGAAGCCCTCCTGCGCGAGGTCAGCCACCTTCCGGCGGTCACGCTCGACGGGGTGGCGGTGACGCTGCAGGCGAACATCGAGAAGGCGGAAGAGACGCGGCTGGTGGCCGAGCATGGGGCGGAGGGCGTGGGCTTGTACCGCACGGAGTTCCTCTACCTGAACGCCGGCCGTCTGCCGACCGAGGAGGAGCAGTACCGGGATTACCGCGCGGTGGTGGAGGCGGTGGGGCCACGGCCCGTGGTCATCCGCACCCTGGATCTGGGCGGCGACAAACCGATGACCGGCCAGACGGACCTTTTTCCGCGGGAGTCGAACCCGTTCATGGGCTTCCGGGCCATCCGGTGGTGCCTGAAGCACGCGGCGGTCTTCAAGGCCCAGCTCCGCGCCATCCTCCGGGCCAGCGCCCACGGGCGGGTGCGGATGATGTATCCGATGATCAGCGGGGTGGACGAGCTGGAGCGGGCCAACGCGCTGTTCGCGGAGTGCCGGGAGGAGCTGCGCGCCGCGGGCATCCCGCACGACGGCGAGTTGGAGGTGGGCACGATGATCGAGATTCCGAGTGCCGCCCTGATCGCCGATCTCCTCGCCCGCCAGTGCCGTTTCTTCAGCATCGGGACCAACGACCTGATTCAATACACGCTCGCGATCGACCGGGGAAACGACCGCATCGCCCACCTTTACGAGCCGACGCACCCGGCCGTCCTGCGTTCGCTGCGCCAGATCGTCACCGAGGCCCGCCGCGCCGGCATCCCCGCAGGGGTGTGCGGCGAGATGGCGGGCGACCCGGTCTACGCCCCGCTGCTGCTCGGCCTCGGGTTCGACTCCCTGAGCATGTCGCCGGCCTGGATCCCCGCGGTGAAGTATCTCGTCCGGGCGATGCGGATGAGCGACGCGCGGGCGCTGGCCGACGAGGCGCTCGCGCTGGGGTCCGCGTCCGCGATCCACGCCCGCTGCGAGGCGTTCTACCGGGCGCGGGTGCGACTGGAGTGACCGGCGCCGCAAGTTGCACGGAGACCGAACCGCGTTAAGCAGTTTTCCCCGATGAGCCCCCGCTTCGCTTACGCCCGGTGGTTGCCCGGGCCGCTCCTGCTCCTGCTCCTCACGGGCTGCAACTCCGTCTTCACCCCCAAGTACCGCGTGCTGGTGGACGCCATCGCCGCCCCGGAGCAACCGGTGCCCGCCGCCGGCAAATCGTATCGTCTGCTCGCGCGCAAATCCACGGTCACGGGTCAATCGGCCCAGGTGGACGTCATCAAGGCGTGCGTCGACGCCGCGCTCGCCGGCAAGGCCATGTTCGAGGCGCCGGCGGGCGTCGCGCCGGACCTGTTCATCGAGGTGGGCTTCGGGGTATCGGCCACCCCCCGGGTCGATGCCGCCTCGCGGGAGACCTTCCTGCAGCTGGCTGCCCGCGCCAACGCCTCCCGCGGGATCGACAAGGGCACTGGTCCCGAGGTTTGGGACGTGCGCGTGGCGGTGCTGGGCGTTTCCGGGCGGATGGAGACGGCGATGCCGCTGCTGGCCGCGGTTGCCGCCGACCACATCGGCCGCGACACGAAATTGGAGACCAAGATCGAGGTGCCCCAGAACGCCGAAGCCATCGGCAGCGTGCGCGCGGGAGCGATCCGGACACTGGAGGGCGGCGCGGCGCCCCGCACGCCGGCCAAAGCCGGCGCGGCGGTGAACCCGGTGCGCGCGGATTAGCCGGGCCGGCGCGGACGGCTCAGTCGAACCACTCGTCCGCCGGGTCGAAGGCGGGGATCGCGACGTTGACGATGCGGAAGCGCCCCACCAGCCGATGACGGCAACCGGGCTGGATCATCACCGAGAGCATCGGCCGGGCGGGCACCCGCTCCCCGTCGAGCTCGATGAAGCCCTCGCCCTCGAGCACGAGGTAGATTTCCGTCATTCGCCGGTGGTAGTGGGTCCGGGCGTCAGCGGAGATGTCCACCAGATGGATCGTGGCGAGGTCGTTGCCGGGCACCGCGAACCCACGGCGGGCGGTGCCGCAGGGGCAGGGCACGCCCGGCACGGCATCGAGCTGCGTCCGCAGGTGGCGCTCGCCGCGGTGCACGAGGAGGGGCGCCGGAGGGGACTCGGGAATCATACGCAGAGGAGAACTCCGGGGTCGGATGCGGGCGAGCGCGAATACGTAGTCCCACGCAGGAGGGCTCAGTAAACGCCCGCCGCCAACCCCCTTGCTGCTCCCACGCCGGAAACGCAATGTCCTCGCATCGCTCAACCCGAGCTTCATCACCACAAAGTTCGCTCACCCAAAAAAACTGCCACCATGAAGAAGATCAGCCAGTCCGCCCGCAAGGGGTTCACCCTCGTCGAAATCATGATCGTCGTCGTCATCATCGGCCTCCTGGCCGCGATGGCGGTTCCGGCCTTCAACAAGGTCCGCCAGACGGCGACCGAGAAGACCATCCTGAACGACCTGCGCCAGCTCTCCGCCGCGGCCGACCAGTACTTCCTGGAGAACGGCGGCGTCGCCGAGGTCCCGGTTTCGACGCTCAAGACGGAATACGTCAAGACGTTGAACACCAGCCGCTCCGGCGAGACCTGGCCCACCACGATCTCCCGCACCGCCACCAAGATCACGGTGACGTACGGGCCGGACGCGACCGAAGTTTCGGTTGATCGCTAAACGAGCGCCGCAAGCGCCCTCGACGCCCAGTTGAGCTGGGACTTTGCAGCAGGAGCCGGTTTCCCCGGCTCCTGTTTCGTTTTGGGCCCTGGGCGCTGCCGCCGGAGCCACGTTCCGGCGGGTTAGCTGGTTGGCGCGCCGCTCCAGGGGAACGGTTCTCAGCGGCCTGCCCCGCAGTGTGCGTCGACGAAGGCCCAGAGTTCGCGGGTGCAAGGATCTTGCGGCCGGCCGAGGTCGGCGTTGATGCGGGAGTGGTTCGTCTCGCGGGCGCCGAACACCTTCACGGGCACGCCCGCCGCGCGCAGGACCGTACCGAGGCGCTGCGCCTGCGCGGTGGTGTCCGGGTGCTCCGCCACGTGGAGGATCAGGAAGGGCGGGATGCCCTTGCCCGGCGCGACGTGCGTCACCGCGGAAAAGTCGCGGTGCTGCTCCCCGGTGCCGAACTTGGCGCGGTGGGAAGACTTGGGTTCCGGCTGCCCGTGCACGCGGCGACGCGTCTCGGCGGTGGTGATGATGGCCGGCAGGTCGTAGGTGTCGCCGTCGACCGGCACGCAGCCGCGCAGGGCGGAGAAGGGGACCCCGTGCGCCCGGAGGCGGCGCTCGTCGGTGCAGAGCAGCGCCGCGAGTTGCGCGCCCGCCGAATGCCCCATCACGAAGATCCGGCGCGGGTCGCCGCCGTGCGCGGCGATGTTCGCGTGCACCCAGCCGAGGGCCCGCGCCACGTCGTCGGTCAGGGCCGTCATGTCCGCGGCCGGCAGCAATCGGTAATTGGCCGCGACGAAGACGAACCCCCGGCTGGTGAAGGCCCGCGGCTTCTCCTGAACCTGCGTCTTGTCGCCGGCCTGCCAGCCCCCGCCATGGATCCAGAACACGACGGGCAGGTCCCGTGCGCCCGGGGGTGCGTAGACGTCGAGCACCTGCCGTGGCGCGGCGGCCGGGGCGTAGGGCACGTCGCGGCGGACCGGGGCGAGGTCGGCGGCGAGCAGGGTCGGGAGGGTGGCGAGGAGCAGGAGGAGGGTCTTCATCGCGGGGTGGCGGAGCAGACGCCTTCCTCCCGGGGAGCGGAAGCGAATTCTCCGCGCCGCGCGCCGCCGCCCGCCGCGGCGTCAGTCGCCGGGCGCCTGCTTCTTGCCCTTGCCGGCCTTGGGGGCGCCGTGGGGCGGACCCCAGATCCACGGGATGACCTGCGCGCGGCGGGCCCACGTTTCCCACGCGGCCGCGAGCTCCCGGACCCGGGCGGGCTCGCGCGCGGCGAGGTCGTGGGTCTCGGTGCGGTCGGCGTCGAGGTCGTACAATTCCCACGGGCCCGTGGCTCCTTTCGCGACGAGTTTCCAGCGGCCGTCGCGCACCGCCCGGTTGCCCTCGTGTTCCCAGAAGAGCGGCTGCTTCCGGCCGAGGGGGCGCCCGGAGAACGCGGGGACCAGGCTCACGCCCTCGAGGGGGGTGAGGCGTTCCCCGCGGAATTCGGCCGGGTAGCGCGCGCCGGCGACGTCGATGAGGGTCGCCATCAGGTCGATGAGGTGGGCCGGCTGGGCCTCGAGCGCGTTGCGGCGGGCGGCCGGGATGCCGGCCGGCCAGTGCGCGATCAGGGGCGAAGAAATGCCGCCCTCGTGGACCCAGTGCTTGTACTCGCGGAAGGGCGTGTTGCTCACGTTGGCCCACGCTTCGCCGTACGCGATGTACGTGTCGCCCGCCCCCGGCAGGACCCCGTGGCCCTGGCGCACCGGAAAGCCGTCCCGCGTCTGCTTCGGGATCATGTCCGGCTGCAGGTAATCCGCGGCCAGCGGGGCGAGGGAGGGGGTGGCGGCGCGTTCCCGCGGGCCCGGATTCTGCCGGCTCCGGCCCAGGGTCTCGGCGCAGCCGCCGTTGTCCTGGAGAAACAGCAGCAGCGTGTTGTCCAGTTGCCCGGTGCGGCGCAGCTCGGCGACAAGGCGGCCCACCCCTTGGTCGAGGCAATCGAGCATCGCCGCGAACACTTCCATGCAGCGGAGCTCGAACTCCTTGTCCGCCACGTCCGCCCACGGGCCCCCGCGTTGCGGGGCGACGGCCCAGCGGGCGTCGAGCAGCCCCAGTTCCCGCATCCGGGCGACGCGCGCGGCGCGGACCGCGTCGTAGCCGGCGTCGTACTTGCCGCGGTACTTGGCGAGGTCGGCGGGTTTGGCGTGCATCGGCCAATGCGGCGCGGTGTGGGCCACGTACATCAGGAACGGCCGGTCCGGGTGGTCCCGCGTGTGCTCCGCGACGAAGCGGACGGCGTGGTCGCTGATCGCGTCGGTGTAGTAGAACGGTTCCGGCCGGTACTCGGGATCGGCGAAGGGCGAGATCAACGTGTTGTCGCGGACGAGGGAGTTCGGGTCGAAGAAGCTGCCCGCTCCGTGGATCGTCCCGTAGAAGCGGTCAAAGCCGCGCTGCAGGGGCCAGTTCTGCCGGTCGGCGTCGCCGTCCGGACGGACCTTCTTCGTGACGTGCCACTTGCCGACCATGTAGGTGCGGTAACCGGCCGGGCGCACCGCCTCGGCGAGCGTGAGGCACCGGCGGTTCAGGTCGCCGCGGTAGCCGTCGAGGCCGCGGTCGTCCATCATGTGCCCGATGCCGGCCTGGTGCGGGTAGAGCCCGGTGAGGAGCGCGGCGCGGGTGGGGCAGCAGCGGGCGGTGTTGTAGAATTGGGTGAAGCGCACCCCGCCGCGTGCGAGGGCGTCGAGGTTGGGAGTGGAGATCTCCCCGCCGTAGCAGCCGAGGTCGGAGTAGCCGCTGTCATCCGACATGATCACGATGACGTTCGGCGGCCGCGGCGCAGCGGCGCCGGCGAGGGTCACGGTCGCGGCGAGGAGCAGGGGGAGGAGCGGGAGCTTCATGGGGAAGAGTCGAGGCCGGCCGGCCGCAGGCCCGCGCCCTTGGCGCCGGTGAGGCTGTCCCCGAGGTCGCCGCGGACCGCCTCCGCGGCCGCCTGCAGGCGCCGCACGACGTCCGGGTGCGCCGCGGCCACGTCGCGCGTCTCCCCCGGGTCCTCCCCGAGGTGGAAGAGCGAAAGGCCGAGCTGTTCCACCCGGTAGCCGTGGCGGCTGGCGATGCCGTCGACGCCCGACTGGGTGATGGCGCGCGGGGCGAGGCGGCCGAAGTTGGACGGCTTGCCGCCTTTGCCGGGTTCGGCGGCGACGGTGAGGTAGGGGTGAGGGAAGTGGAGCTTCCACGGTCCGGAGGAAACCGCGTGCAGGGCGGTACCCGAAAAGAAGAGGAGGTGTTCGTGGGGTTCGCGGGCGTCCGGCTGGCCCAGCAGCAGCGGCAGCGCGGAGCGGCCGTCGATGCGGCGTTCCGGCGGGCGGCCGCCGACGAGCTCGGTGAGGGTCGGGAGCCAGTCGATGGCCATGAAGGGCACCTCGGACACCCGGCCCGCGGGGACGCGTCCGGGCCAGCGCACCAGGCAGGGGACCCGCACGCCGCCCTCGAAGGCGGTCAGCTTGCCCTCGCGCAGGGGGAGCGCGGAGCCGGCGTGTTCGCCATACGAGAGGAACGGACCGTTGTCCGAGATGAAGATGACCAGCGTGTTCTCCTCGAGGCGATGGCGGCGGAGCGCGGCGAGCAGCTCGCCGATGGAGGCGTCGAGCTCCTCCATCACGTCGCCGTAGAGCCCGCCGCTGGAGCGGCCCCGGAATTTCGCTGAGGCGAAGATGGGCACGTGCGGCATCACGTGCGGGAGGTACAGGAAGAAGGGGCGCGCGGCGTGGCGCTCGATGAAGGCGAGGGCGCGATCGGTGAAGCGCCGGGTGAACTGCGCCTGATCCGGATCGAGTTCCACGACCTTTTCGCCGTCCTGCAGCGGCAGGGGCGGCATCTCCGGGGCGAGCGTGGGGTGGTAGCGCGAGTTGTCGTTGGAATACGGGATGCCGAACCATTCGTCGAAGCCGTGGCGGAGCGGGTTGAACTTCGGTCGGGTGCCGAGGTGCCACTTGCCCATCGCGCCCGTGGCGTAGCCGCGCGCCCGCAGCATCTCCGGCAACAGCCACTCGTCCTCGTGGATCCCGTCGCGGCTGGTGTGGTTGAACGCCCCCTGCAGGTTCAGGCGGTTCGGGTAAGCCCCCGTGAGGAGGGCGGCCCGCGAGGCGGTGCAGACGGCCTGCGCCACGTAGAACCGCGTGAAGCGCGTGCCCTCCGCGGCCAGGCGGTCGAGCTGCGGGGTCCGGAAGCCCCGGGCCCCCTGCACCCCCAGATCCGCCCAGCCCATGTCGTCGGCGACAATCAGGATGATGTTCGGCGGCCGTTCCGCCGGGGCGGCGGCGCGGGCAGATGCGGCGAGGGCGGCGAGGACGAGGGCGGCGACGAAGGGGCGAGGACGGAGCAGGCGTTTCATTTGAATTGGGGCGCGCCCGGGCTCAGCTCGGCGCGATGCCGGGTGACGGCGTCCCGGATGCGGGCGATCACCTCGGGATGCGCGGCGCCAAGCTCGTGCCTTTCGCCCGGGTCATACGGGAGGCGGAAGAGGAGGGGACGCTCGTGGGCCTCCGGCTTCGCCTGGCCGTAGCCGGCCTGGGTCTGGAAGTGCGCCTTCCAGTCCCCGAGGCGGCACGCGAAGAGCTCGAAGCCGCGGTAAAAGAAATAGGCGCGCTCCCCGAGGTCGCGCCCCTCGGCGAGCAGCGGGAGCAGGCTGTTGCCGTCGAGCTTGACCCCCGCGGGTGCCGGCGCGCCGGCGAGGGCGAGGGCCGTCGGGAACAGATCGAGGAAGCTGGCCGGCACGCTGGTGACGGCGGGCCGGAGGCGGCCGGGCATCCAGGCGATGCCGGGCACCCGCATCCCGCCCTCCCACGTGCTGCCCTTGCCCTCGCGTAGGGGCCCGGCGCTGCCGCCCTGCAGGCCCTCGATCAGCCACGGCCCGTTGTCGCTGGTGTAGAAGACGAAGGTGCGTTCCGCGAGTCCGCGGCGCCGGAGGTCATCGAGGATTTCGCCGGTGCTGGCGTCGAGTTCCTCGATCACGTCGCCGTAGAGCCCGCGCCGGCTGCGGCCGCGGAACTCGGGCGAGGCGAACAGCGGGGTGTGCGGCATCGAGTGGGCGAGGTAGAGGAAGAAGGGACGGTCGGCGTGCTCCGCGATGAAGCGCCGCGCCTCGTCGGTGTAGCGGCGGGTGAGCGTCGCCTGCACCGCCGGGCGCTCGATGACCTCGCCATCGCGTTCCAGCGGGACGTTCCAGCCGTCGGCCGGCGGAGTGTCGCTCGCGCGGATGCGCCCGGTGATGCCGGGCCGCGCGTCCATGTCGTTGGAGTAGGGCAGGCCGAAGGTGCGATCAAAGCCCTGGTCGCGCGGCCGCGAGCCCGGCCGGATGCCGAGGTGCCATTTGCCGATGTGGGCCGTCGCGTAGCCGCGCGCCTTGAGGGCCTCGGCGAGCGTGACCTCGCCCGCGGGCAGGCCGCCGGCCGAATTCGGGAACAGCACCCGGCGATCCCCCGCCATGCCGCTGCGCGGGGGATACCGGCCCGTGAGCAGCGCCGCCCGGCTCGGGGAACACACCTCCGCCCCGGAGTAGAAGTCCGTGAAGCGCACGCCCTCGGCCGCCATCCGGTCGAGGTGCGGCGTGCGGATCGTCGGGCTGCCGTAGCAGCCGAGGTCCCCGTACCCCTGGTCGTCGGTCAGGATGACGATGACGTTCGCGGGGACCGGGGCGGCCGCGTGGGTGGGGGCGCCCGCGACGAGGAGGGCGAGCAGGGCGAGGGCGGGGGCGAGCGGGCGCATGGGGAAGGTCAGGGAAGGCGGGGACGCAGCGCGGCGCCCGAGGCGGGATCGCGCGGGTACAGGGCGCCGTGGCCCTCCAGCGCGGCGATCATCCCCTGCATCAGCCGGCGCAGGTCCGCGGGCCGTTCGCGGGCGAGGTCGCGCTGCTCGTAGGGGTCGTCGCCGAGGTGAAAGAGCTGGTACGGGGCGCCGTCGGACGCCTTTCCCGGGACGTAGTGGTAGATCACCTTCCACGGGCCGTCGCGGTAGACGGTGAAGTAATCCGTCCGGTGCGGCGCGTGCGGGTAGTGCATGAGGAAGGTGTCCACCCGCCGCGGATCCGGCCGCCCGGCGAGGAGCGTGGCGAGCGGTTGGCCGTCGACGACGTGGCCCGCGGGCACGGGCACGCCGGCGACGCCGAGCAGGGTGGGGAAGAGGTCCATCACCGCGGCGGGCTGGGTTTGGACGGCCCCGGCAGGGATGGGGAGGCGGCGCTGGTGCGGGTTGTCCGCGGCGCGCGCCCACGCGGCGAGGAAGGGGACGCGGGTCCCGCCCTCGTAATGGGAGCCCTTCTTGCCGCGGAGGGGCGCCGCGCAGGCGACGGCGTGCTCGTGCCCGAGGGGCGCGTCGGAGCCGTTGTCGCCCAGGAAGATCACGAGGGTGTTCTCGGCCACGCCGAGTTGCTCCAGATGGTCGAGGATGTCCCCGAGGGACTTGTCCACGCCCTCGACGAGGGTCGCGAAGGCCTGGGCCTGCGGGTTGCGCCCGGAGTCGCGGTAATGCGCGGCGAAGCGCGGGTCGGAATTGAACGGCGCGTGCACCCCGTAGTGGGGGAAGTAGAGGAAGAAGGGCCGGCCGGCGCGGACGGCCTCGCCCACGTGCCGCTTGGCCTCGAGGGTGAGGGCCTCGGTCAGGAACGTCTCCGAGCCGTGGTAGGCGTCGAGGCCGGGCACGGCGGAGGACGCGCGCTTCGCGTTGGTTTTGCCGAAGCCATCCTTCGCGTAGTAAGTGCCGGGAGCGCCGAAGGCGGCGCCGCCGACGTTGACGTCGAACCCGAGGTTGAGCGGGTCCGCGCCCTCGCTGCCGACGGGCCCGAAGTGGCCCTTGCCCACGTGGAGCGTGCGGTAGCCCGCCTGCTGCAGCAGCCGCGCCAGGGTGAGGTCCCCGCGGCGCAGGCCGCGCCAGTTCCAGTCCGCCGGTCCCTGGGCCCCGGCGTTGTCCGTGTTCGGGTTGATCCAGTTGGTGGTGCGGTGGCGCGCGGCATTCTGCCCGGTCTGGATGGAGATGCGGGTGGGGGAACAGACGCTCATCGCGCTGAACTGGCTGAAGCGGATTCCGCGGGCGGCGAGCCGTTCCATCGCCGGGGTGCGGTAAAATTCGTTCAGCGGGTGCCGTTGCGGCCGGCCCGCCGCGTCGGTGAGGAAGGGCACGGACGAATCCATCACGCCCATGTCGTCGATGAGGAACACGACGAGGTTCGGCCGGGCGGGGGCGGCCGCGTGGATCGGCGCGAGCAGACTGAGGAGCAGCAGGAGGAACGGCGGCAGGCGGCGCATCGGAGGGTGCGGTTCAGGGGACAAGGATAGGCATCCAGAGGCCCTCGCGGACGGCGGGGGCCGCGCCGGAGGCGGGGTAGGTGGCGCGCACGGCCGTCGCGAGCTTCGCGGCCAACTCCCGCCGCGTCGCCGCGTGGTCGGGCCGGTCCGCGAGGTTGGTCAGCTCGCCCGGATCGCGGTCGTGGTCGTAGAGCTCGGCGCCGTGCTTCCCCGCATCGCCCCACTCGGTGTAGCGCCAGCGGGCGGTGCGCAGGCTGTAGCCGAAGAAGCGTTCGCCGGGTTCGCCGCCGCTCGCCGCCTTCTTGGCGGCCCGCGCCCCGCCTTTGACCTTGCCGGGTGCGGGTTCGGCCTTCCCCGGGTTCGGCGCCGCCGCCCCCGCGACGCGTCCGCCACGCGCGACCTGCGTCAGCGCCCAGCCGCGCGAGGCCGCCGCGGGATCCCGGAGGAGCGGGACGAGGCTCTCGCCCTGCAGGTTGGCGGGCGGGGTGACGCCGGCGAGGTCGCAGAGCGTCGGGTAGAGGTCGACCTGGCTCACCGGCGTCCGCACGACCGCGCCGGGCCGGGCCACGCCCGGGGCGACGATCAGCAGGGGCACGCGCGCCGAGGGCTCGAACAGGCTCTGCTTCTGCCACAGGCCATGTTCGCCGGTCAGGTAACCGTGGTCGCTGGTGAACACGAGGGTCGTCGAGTCCGTGAGGCCGAGGCGGTCGAGGGCCGCAACGACGCGTCCGACCTGGGCGTCCATGAAGCTGATGCTGGCGTAATAGGCCTGCAGGGCCTGCCGGCGCAGCGGGTCGGTGAGGTTGTCCTGCTCCCGCTTGTAGCTCGCGAGCGCCGCGGGCGGGAGGTCGGCCTGATCCTCCTTCACGCCGGTCACGACGCGCATCTCCGCCTCCGGGTAGGCGTTGAAGTAGGGCCGCGGGGCCACGTAGGGGGTGTGCGGCCGGAAGAAGCCCACGGCGAGGAAGAAGGGCCGGTCGCGGCGGCTGGCGCAGCGCTCGAGGACCCATTCGGCGGCGTCGGCCAGCTTGCCGTCGGTGTGGTGCTCGTCGCCCTTCGGCGAGGCGTACCAGCTGAGGGTGCCGCCGAACGAGCCCGGGGTGAGGCTGAAGATCTTCGGGTGCTCCTCGAGGCGGTCGACGCCGGCGGGGTTGAGCTCCAGTTCCCAGGAGGCCGGGTCGTCGTGGCCGTCGGTGCCGATCGAATTGGGGACGCCGTAGTGGTAGAGCTTGCCGAGGCGGGCGGCGAACCAGCCCTGCTGGCGGAAGGCCTGGGGCAGGCTCACCTGCTGGGGCACGGTCTGGCGGAAGATCTGGCTGTTGGCGTAGATGCCCGAGCTGTTCGGATACAGGCCGGTCAGCATCGAGTTCCGGCTGGGGCCGCAGAGGGGGAAGGTGCAGTAGGCGCGGTCGAAGCGGACGCCACGGGCGGCGAGGCGGTCGAGGTGCGGTGTCCGCGCCTGCGGATCGCCGTAGGCCCCGAGCAGCGTGTTCAGGTCGTCGGCGATGAGGAACAGGACGTTGGGCAGGCGCTTGGGGCCCGCGGCGGGCGCGGCCGCCCGGGCGGCGGGCAACGCCAGCAGGAGCAGCGCGAGGAGCGGGAGGAGACGGGGGAGGAGGGAGCGCATCGGAGGGAAAGGCGGGATCAGCGGGGGGATTGCTTCTTCTTGCGCGCGGCGGCGGGTTCGCCGCCGGCGGCGCGGTTCAGGTAGCTCGCGAATTCCCAGCGGCCCTTCCAGGCCTCGAGGTAGGGCGCGTAACCGGGGGTCTCGTACCAATTCACGCGGCCGGCATCGGGCGGCTCCACCCTGCCACCGGGATAATCGCGGCCCGCGATGCTCGCCTCGACGGTCGCGTTCCAGGCCAGCAGCGCCGCCCGCAGCCGCGCGGCGAGCGCCGGCTGGTCCGCCGCGAGGTCGCGCGCCTCGGCGGGATCGGCCTCAAGGTCGTACAGTTGCACCGCGCCGCGGCCATGGTCGTCGGCGATGAGCTTGTGCCGGCCGTCGATCCACGCGGCCCGCTGGCCGTACCGGAAGGGGATCGGCTGCTCGCGCCGCGCCGGTTCGCCGGTGAACAGCGGGCGCAGGCTCTGCCCGTCGAGCGGCCGCAGCAGCGCCGCGGCGGGCACGCCCGCGAGCTCCGCGACCGTGGGGAAAAGGTCCATGGTGCACGCGGGGAAGGACGTCACGCGCGGCCGGATCACCGCCGGCCACTCGATGATGCCGGGGACGCGGAGGCCGCCCTCGAACAGGGTGCTCTTGTTGCCGCGCAGGCCGCCCACGGACGAAGGCTTCACCTCGGGCAGGCCGCCGTTGTCGCTGCAGAAGACGAGGAGCGTGTCGCGCTCGAGGCCCAGCCGGCGGAGCGCCGCCCGCAGGGTGCCGATGCTCCGATCCATCGCGACCAACTCGCCGTAGTGATGGGATGATTTCTCGTCGAGGTGGGCGAAGGGTGCGCGGTCCGCCTCGAGCGCCCGGAACGGGCTGTGGGGCGAGCCGTACCAGATCACCCCGAACATCGGGCGGCCGCCGCCGCGGTGGCGCTCGAGGAACCGGATCGCCTCGGCGACGATGACCTCGGAGGAATCTCCGCGGAACTCCTCGAACTTGCCCTGCCGGCTGAGGAGCGGGTCCTGGTCGAAGAAGTTTGAGACCGACACCCACTCATCGAAGCCGAAGCGCCCCGGGTGGCGGGGATCGTCGGCGAGGATCGGGGCGCCCGGGCCCGCGTGGCCGTTGAGGTGCCACTTGCCGAAGTGGCCGGTGACGTAGCCCGCGGCCTTCAACCCCTGCGCGACGGTCCGCTCCTGCAGGCGCAGGCCGTAACCGTGGCTCAACGCGCCGGTACGGTCATGGCTGCGGCCGGTCAGCACGGTCGCGCGCGTCGGGGAGCACACGGGGCCGCCGGCGTAGAAGCGTTCGAAGCGCAGGCCGTTGGCCGCCATCGCATCGAGGTGCGGCGTCTTGAGGACAGGGTGGCCGCGGTAGCCGGTCTGGCCCCAGCCCATGTCGTCGGCCATCACGAACAGGATGTGCGGGCGGGGCGGTTCCCCGGCCCGGCCGAGGGCGGCGCAGGCGAGGGCAAGGAGCAGGGCGGGGAGGCGGGGTTTCATCGGGCGGAAAGACGGTGGTGGCGGGGTCAGGGTGACGTTGATGACACGAGACGGCCGGGCAGGTACTCCACCATCCGGCCGACGTACTCGGCGGCGTCCGGCTGGTCCGGGTCCGGCCGCGCGGCGCCGCGGATGTCCGGCACCAGCGCGGCGGCGGCGCGGCCCAGGCGACCGGCGGCCACGAGGGCGGTGAGCCGCGTCGCGGCCTCCGGCGCCCGCAGCGCCGCGCGGAAGACGGGCAGCACGGGTTCGACGGGTCCGAGGCGGGCGAGGGCTTCCGCGGCGGCGAGACGGACGTCCGGGCACGGATCCTCGAGGGCTGCGGTCAAGGCCGGCCGGGCATCGGCCGCGGCGGCGCGCAGGGCGAGGAGCCCAGTGGCGCCCCACCAGCGCAGGGCCGCGTCGGGCGAGCGCAGCAGGGCGGTGAGGTCCGGGAGAAAGCGCGGGTCGCGCGCACCCGCGAGGTCCGCGGCGCGGAGCAGCTCCGGCAGCGGATTGCCGGCCGGATCCGTCGCGAGCTCGTAGGGGCTGCGTCCGGCGGCGCGGCGGCGCATCTCCGCCTCCGGCAGCAACCCGAGGTCGCCGGCGGCCCGCATCTCGCGGTGCAGGAGCGCCCGCAGGCGCGCGAGCTCCGGGGCGTGCGCCGGATCCGCGGCGAGGTTATGCACCTGCCAGGGGTCGCGCGCGACGTCGTAGAGTTCCTCCGCCGGCTTGGCCTCGGCGAAGAAGCGCGCGGCCGGGCCGGTGAGCGTCCCCTCGCGATGCCGCTGTTCCCACGCCCGCATGCTGGCGTGCTGCCAGAGGTAGCTCAGGTACTGGGCGTAGGGCAGGTGCGGCTGGAAGTTGCGCAGGTAATGGAAGCGTCCGTCGCGCACGTAGCGGACGGTCTCGGGCGCCTCCCCCTGCCGGTCCTTGCCCCCGAAGATCCACTCCCGGGGCGGACCCGCGGCCGGGCCGAGAAAGGCCACGCCTTGGAAATGCGCCGGCGCCGGTACCCCGGCGAGGCTCAGCATCGTCGGCGCGAAATCCACGAAGGTCACGAGCCGGTCCACGGTCCCGCCCGGTGCCGCGGGCGCGAGGTGCCGCCAGCGCTCCGGGAAGCGGGCCAGCAGCGGCACGTGCAGCCCCGGACCCCACGCCCACATCTTGATGCCCGGCATCCCGGTGCCGTGATCCGAAAAGAAGAACACGAGGGTGTCCCCCGCGAGGCCGTCCCGCTCCAGCTCCGCCAACAGGTCGCCCACCTGCAGGTCCATCGCGGTGACGTTCTCGTAGTGGCGGGCCCACTCGCGCCGGAATTCCGGGGTGTCCGGGTGGATCGGCGGCACGGTGACCTGCGCCGGGTCGCGCCGTTGATCCGGGCGCAGCCGCCGGGTGTTCGCCTGGTACCTGGCCTCGGGGCAGAAGATCTGGCTCTGGTGGGTGACGGTGAAGTTGAACACCGCGAAAAACGGCTGCCCCGGCCGCCGGCTCCGCCAGTGCGCGCGCGGCCCCGACTCATCCCAGGTCCCGGGCGGCGTGGTGAAGTTGTAGTCCTCCTTGGCGTTGTTGGTCGCGTGGTAGCCCGCCGCCCGCAGGTACGCCGGGAAGGGCCGCACCGCCGGGGGCAGCCGCGTGGTCGACCGCATCGGGTGGCTGCCGAGACGCAGCGGCAGGACGCCCGTGATCAGGCATGAACGGCTCGGCGCGCAGACCCCGGTGTACGCGAAGGCCTGCGTGTAGCGCACGCCCGCCCGCGCCAGCGCGTCGAGGTGCGGCGTGACCGCGAACGCATCCCCGTAGGCCCCGAGGTGCGGGCCGGTGTCCTCGCAGGTGATCCACAGGATGTTCGGCCGATCGGCTGCGCCGAGTCTGGCCGCGAGCAGCAGGCCAACCGCGCCGAGGAGGATCAGCCGAGGCCTCATTTCCGGCCGCCCTGCTTGCCGCCGCCCGCGCCTTCCCCGCCCTTGGAGGCCGCGGATGCCACATGGTTGGCGACGTGGGCCGGCCGGGCCTGTGCGTAACGATCCAACTCGGCCTGGAGCCGGGCGCGCGCCGCCGCGGCGGCGCCGGTCACCTCCGCCGCGGGCAGCGGGCGCTCCTCGAACGGGTCGCGGCCGAGGTCGAAGAACCGCCCGTCGCGGTAGAGCTTGTGGGTGCGGCCCTGGGCGAATTCGAAGGTCGCCGCCGGCCCGCCGTTGCGCGCGTACCACAGGTAGTAGGCCTCGCGCGGGGTGCCCGGCTCGCCGCGCAACTGCGGCAGGAAGCTCACGCCGTCCAGCCCGGCCGGCACGGACACGCCCGCCGCCGCGCACAGGGTCGGGAGGAAGTCCACGCTCGCCACGAGGTCGCCATTGACCCGCCCCGCCGGCACCCGCCCCGGCCAGCTGGCGATCAGCGGCACGTGGTTGCCCCGCGCCGTGCTCGTGCCCTTGCCGCCGACGTAGTCCGTCCCGCGGAACCGCGAGGTCACACTCGGGTGCGTGCCATTGTCGCCGATGAACAGGATCAGGGTGTTCTCGCGGAGGCCCAGCTCCTCGAGCTTCGCCACGAGCCGGCCGACCATCTGGTCCATGTACGCGGTCATGTCCGCGAAGTGCCGGACGTTCCGCAGCGCCTGCTCGCCCTTCGTCCGCGGATCCCAGTTCGCGCTGTCCGGCGTCGGCTGGAATGGGTCGTGGGTGAGGATCATCGGGTAGTAGAGGAAGAAGGGCCGGCCGCGGTGGCGCGTGACGAAATCCAGGGCGAAGTCGTTGATGAGCTTCGGGCCGTACTCCCCGTTCGCGAAGTCGAGCGGCTTCCCGTCGTGCTCGAGTCCGGGATTGGCGTACCTGGGCGGGCGCCGGGTGTGCTGCCAGAGGTACGCCTCGTCGAAACCGAAGCGCCGCGGCAGGTCCGCGCCCTGCCCCAGCTGCCACTTGCCGGTGATCCCGGTCGTGTATCCCGCGGCGCGCAGCAGGTGGGCGAACGTCCGGGCCTGGGGGTCGAGCAGGCCGAACTCGAGGTAGTTGCGGACATTGTACAGCCCCGTCATCAGCTGCGCGCGCGTCGGCGTGCACAGGGGCTGGACGAAGCAGCGCTCGAAGCGCATCCCGCCCGCCGCGAGGCGGTCGAGGTGGGGCGTGCGGTACGACTCGCCGCCGTTGGCGGTGACGCATTCGTAGCCGAAATCGTCCGCCATGATGAGGACCAGGTTCGGCCGGCGCTCAGCGGCGTCGAGGAGGGCCGTCAGGCCCGTGGTCAGGATTAGGGCGCGGAGCAGGCGGGGGAGGGGCATGGGGGTGGCGGGAGGCTCCCGCACGCCGCCCGCTTTTTGAAGAAAAATCGCTCGCGCAGGTCAGTCCACGCCAGGCCGGTACTCGATGACGTGCCGGTAAGTCGCGCCGGGGTGCAGCACGCTGGTGGGAAAGGCGGGCTGGTTCGGCGCATCCGGGAACCCCTGCGGCTCGAGGCAAAGTCCCGCGCGGTGCCCGTGCGGCCGGCCGCCCTTGCCCGTCGCGCGGCCGTCCAGGAAGTTGCCCGAATAGAACTGCACGCCCGGCGCGGTGGACCAGACCTCGAGCGGCCGCCCGCTCGCCGGAGCGCGCACCCGCCCCTGCCGGGCCAGCGGGCCCGCGGGTTGGCCCGGCACGAAGGTGTGGTCGTAGCCCCGCCCGCGCCGCAGCTGCTCGTCGTCCGCCGCGATCCGCGCGCCGACGGGAGTGGGTCGCCGGAAGTCGAAGGGCGTGCCCGCCACGGGACGCAGTTCACCGGTCGGGATCAGGTACTCGTCCACCGGGAGGAATCGCGCCGCGTCTAAGTGAACCTCGTGATCGAGGATGTCCGCGGCATCCCCGAGGTTGAAGTAGGTATGCTGGGTCAGGTTCACGACGGTCGGCGCATCGGTGGTCGCGGTCAGGGTGAACCGGAGGCTCCCGTCGTCCGCCAACTCGTGGTCCGCGGTGACGCGCAGGGTGCCCGGGAACCCCTCGTCGCCTTCGGGACTGCGGTGCGTCAAACGGAGCACGGGCCCGGCGGAACCGGCGATCACCTCGTGCCGCCAGGCGGCTTGGTCGAAGCCGCGGAGCCCACCGTGGAGGCAGTTGGGTCCGTCGTTGGCGGCCAGTCGGTGCGTGCGGCCATTGAGGGTGAAGGAGGCGCCGGCGATCCGGTTCGCGTAGCGCCCGACCAGGCAGCCGAAGAACGGGTTGTAGCGCAGGTAGTCCGCGAGGTGGTCGTAGCCGAGGACGATGTCGCCCATCCTTCCGGCGCGATCCGGCGCGAGGTAACGCACGAGGATGCCCCCGTGGGTGCACAGGGCGGCCTCGTGGCCCCGGGGGCCCCGCAGGGTGAAGAGGGTGATGGCGTCGCCGGCGGGCGTCGTGCCGAACGGGGTGGAGGCAATCGTCGCGGGCATCGGGGCCGAGGCTCCGGGGCCGGGACCTTGGCGCAACGCGAAACTCCGGTGGGCCCCAGCTTGCAGTTCCCGTGGCGGCTGCCGATGGTCGCGGCCAAATCTTACCCATGACGATCATCCTGCGCCTGCTCCCCCGCGCTGCCCTGCTGCTGCTCCTGCCCGGGCTGTTGCCGGGCCAGACGACCAAGCCCGAGGTCTTCGCCCGGATCGACGCCACCAAGGCGGACTTCGACGCGATCGCGCTGCAGCTCTGGGACTACGCCGAGATCGGCTACCGGGAGCACAAGAGCTCGGGCCTGCTGCAGGAGCGTCTCCGGCAGGCTGGCTTCAAGGTCGAGGCGGGCGTCGCGGGGATGCCCACCGCCTTCGTCGCCTCCGCGGGGCAGGGCGGCCCGGTGATCGGGGTGCTGGCCGAGTTCGACGCGCTGCCCGGGATTTCGCAGGAGGCGGTGCCGGTGAAAAAGGAGCGCCCCGGCGTCACCGCCGGCCACGCCTGCGGGCACCACCTCTTCGGGGCGGGTTCCATCCAGGCCGCGATCGCGGTGCAGGAATGGCTCAAGGCCACGGGCCGTCCCGGCACGGTCCGCGTCTTCGGCACGCCGGCCGAGGAGGGCGGTTCGGGCAAGGTCTACATGGTGCGCGCCGGGCGGTTCGACGGCGTCGATGCGGTCGTCCACTGGCACGCTTCCGACCGCAACCTCACCATCATGATGCCCTCGCTCGCCAACCGCTCGGGCAAGTTCCGGTTCCGCGGGGTCGCGTCGCACGCCGCCAGCGCGCCGGAGCGCGGCCGCTCGGCCCTCGATGGCGTCGAGGCGATGAACCACATGGTGAACATGCTCCGGGAGCACGTCCCGGATTTCACCCGGCTCCACTACGTGATCACGAAGGGCGGCGAGGCCCCGAACGTCGTTCCGGCCTTCGCCGAGGTGTATTACTACGTCCGCAGCCCCAGCCGCGAGGTGGTGCGCGACGTCTGGGACCGCGTCGTGCAGGCGGCCCAGGGCGCCGCCCTCGGCACGGGCACGAAGGTCGACTGGGAGATCACCGGGGGCGTGTACGACCTGTTGCCGAACGAGGTCCTCGGCCGGGTGATGCAGGCCAACCTCGAGGCGGTCGGGGGCGTCACCTACACGCCCGCCGAGCAGGAGTTTGCCCTGCAGATCGGCCGTTCCCTCTTCGGCAAGCCGCCCGCGCCGGAGACCGCCGCCCTCATCCGCCCGTTCAATCCCAACCCGCCGCGCGAAGGTGGAGGGTCGACCGACGTCGCCGACGTGAGCTGGACCGTCCCCACGGTCGGCGTACGCACCGCGACCTGGGCGCCCGGCACGCCCGGCCACAGCTGGCAGGCGGTGGCCTGCGGCGGCACCACGCTCGGCCTCAAGGGCATGAACGTCGCCGCCAAGACCCTCGCCGGCGCGATGATGGATTACCTGACGAGTCCCGCCGTGCTCGCCGACGCGAAGGCCGAACTGGTCCGCCGCCGCGGGGCCGACTTCAAGTACGAGGCGATGGTCGGCGACCGCGCCCCGCCGCTGAATTACCGCGACTGAGCCGGACCCGCGGCGTTCGCGGCGGATCACCGTGCCCCGGGGAGGTCGGTGCACGGTGGCCGCGCCAAGGGGGCTTAAGCGACCACGGTCCAACCGTGCCGTAGTGCCAGGCCAGCCAGACCCAGCACCGCGCCCAAGATGAGCAGCGTCGAACCCCCCTCCGGCACGGAGCGACTGGGATGCAGGTCGCCGTTGTAGCTGGTGGTGACGGGGGTCGAGGCCAGTTGCGTCAGACTGTAGCCGGGAGAGGCGAAGGAGAACGAGAGCACCGCGGACGCGCTGCCCGGGGCGGCCAGTTCCATCAGGTCCTGGTTGCTCCCGCCGTAGGTGATCCCGGTCACGTTCACCACGCCCGAGAGGTTCAGGTTGCCGCTCGTGGCCGCCTGATGGATCTGCAGCCACTGGACGTTGCCGGCGAACAGGTTGGCCCCGTCCGTGATCGTCAGCGGACCGCTGCCGGTCACCGCCGCCACTCCGCTGCTGATGGCTCCAAGGGTGAAGGTGCCCCCCAGATTGCCCAGGAGCCCCACCGCGGAATTGCTTCCCGTGCGTCCGCTGGACGACAGGTTAATCACGAAGTCGGTGCCGCTGTAGATGCCTTGGGCGGAGTCGACGAAGCTGAACGTGCCGTTCCCGGCGAAACTGAGCATCGCCCCGGGCGAACTGCCGAAATCGAGGTTGATCGCTCGCAACGGCACGCTGGCGAGCAGCGTTGTGGCGGCGAGAGCGAGAAGTTTAAAACGTGGCGGTATGGAGATAATAGTTTTCATAAATGTGAGAACAGACAGGCCTAGTTAGCATTTAGAATGCCATCCAGTGGCGAAAGATTCCCCGTTGTGCTAATTAGTTGCGCGAGAACGGGCTCCAGAGGCGAGAAATACGGTGTTTTTACGGTGCGGATTGGACCTGGAAATAGGTGTAAAGCCTTATGACAGGCGGCGCCTTCCTCGGACATCGCTGCCGGCAGGCAGACGCGCGTTGCCGCAATTTTATTACCTCCTTGGCTCAAGAAGGTTGGAGAGCAGCGATCGGGCTTTGGGGCCCGGCGCGAGCCTTAACCGGCGGCGCGTCAAGGCGGCCGACACGGCCGGGCGGCCGACGAGCGGATTCGTGTCCGCCGCGCGGCCGCGGGGCTAGGCGATCAGCTCGCGGATGACAGTGCCCCCGAACTGACTCAGCTGCTTGAATCGGCCGCCGTGGTAGTAAGTGAGACGGTTGTCATCGAGGCCGAGCAGATGGAGGAGGGTCACGTGCAGGTCGCGCACGGGGTGGACGCAGGCCACGGCCTCCATCCCGGTCTCGTCCGTGGCGCCGATGGTGTGGCCGGCCTTCACGCCACCGCCTGCCATCCAGATGGTCATCGCCTTCGGGTTATGATCCCGGCCGTAGGCGGTGCCGCCACGCACCCCGTTGTCCGGGGTGCGGCCGAATTCGCCGCACCACACGACCAAGGTGCTCTCCAGTAATCCCCGTCGCTTGAGATCCGCGATCAGCGCCGCGATCGGCTGGTCGACCCTGCGCACCAGATTTCCGTGCGCCCGCTCGATGTAGTCGTGGCTGTCCCAGCTGCCGTTGTAGAGTTGCACGAAGCGCACGCCGCGCTCGACGAGGCGGCGGGCGAGCAGGCACTTGCGGCCGAAGGCGTCCGTGGGATCCCGGCCGATCCCGTAAAGCTCGCGGGTCGCCGCGTCTTCGCCTTCCAGCTCCAGGACGCCCGGCACCTCCAATTGCATCCGGTACGCCAACTCGTAGCTTTCCATCCGCGCGGCGAGGGCGTCGGCGCCGGGATGGCGGGCCGCGTGTCCCGCATTGAGGTGCGCGAGCAGGTCCAGGTTGCGCCGCTGGCGCTCGGCGGAGATGCCGGGCGGCGGGGCGAGGTCGAGGATGGGCGCACCCTGCGCGCGCAGGGGGGTGCCCTGGTACACGGCCGGCAGGTAACCGCTGCCCCAGTTCGAGGCCCCGCCCTGCGGGTACGAGACTTCGGGGAGCACGACGAAGCCTGGCAGGTTCTGGTTCAGCGAGCCGAGGCCGTAAGTCACCCAGGCGCCGATCCCCGGGTCGCCGCCGAAGCGGTTGCCCGTGTTCATCTGGTACATCGCGGTCGGATGGTTGACGCTGTCCACCTGGCAGCCGCGGTAGAAGCACAGGTCGTCCGCCACCCGCGCGAGGTGCGCCCAGTTCTCCGCCATGTCCGCGCCGCTGGCCCCGGCCCGGCGGAACTGGAACGGGCTGCGGACGTAGTAGCGCTTGCCGCTCTCCATCGCCGATTTCTCGCGGCCCTCGCGGATGAACTCCTTGAGGTGCAGGCGCTCGAGCGCGGGCTTGGGGTCGAAGGTGTCGAGGTGCGAGGGGCCGCCCTCCATCATCAGGAAGATGCAGGCCTTGGCCTTGGCCGTCCGGTGCGGGGGCCGCGGGGCGAGCGGGCCGGGCCGGGCACCGGCTTCCCCCGCGAGGAGGGCGCTGAACGCGACGCTGCCGAGGCTGGCGCCCAAGCCATAGACGAAGTCGCGGCGGGTCGGGGCGTGCAGTGCGCGGGCGCCGGCGCAGGGAAAATAGGCGTTCATCGGCGGGGTTATTCCACGTGGGTGAATTCGTTGCTGTTGAACAGCACCAGACAGACATCGGCGAGGGCGCGGGTCCGCGGGGAGACGTCCGCCGGCGCGAGATCCGGCTGGAAGTCGGCCGCGGCGTGGAGGCGCTCGGTGAAGGTGAAGCGTTCGCCGGTGTTCTCCTCCACCGCCTCGCGCCGCACCTCGAGGGGGACGCGGGGCGCCGGCGTCGCTTCCTTCGCCCGGGGGATTTGTTCCCGCCAATGTGCCAGGCAGGCGGCGAGCTCCGCCGTGGTCGGCTCCCGTCCGAACGCCAGGGCAAAGCAGCGGGCCACGGCGCCGGCGTCGTCCGCGGACTCCCGCAACGCCCGGTGCGCGAGCGCGAGGGCGCGGGCGTGGCTGGCGGCCCCGTTGAAGAGGCTGAAGACCTGCGGGGTGATCGTCGCGGCGTCGCGCCGTTCGCACGAGAAGTCGGGGCCGGGCTGGTTGAAGACCTCCATCGCCGGGTCGGGCAGGCCGCGGACGCGCAGCGCGTAGAGGCTGCGGCGGTGCCGATCGGCGGGCGCGGCGTTGGGCACCCAGGCGGCGGCGAAGGTCCCCATCACCTGGCGCGGCTGTAGCGCCACCTCCGGGTGGATCTCGGGCCGGTTCGGGATGCCGCCGATCGCGCGGTTGAGTTCGCCCGAGGCCGTGAGCATGGCGTCGCGCAACTCCTCCGCGCTCAGGCGCCGCAGGGGGAAGGCCGCGAGGGCCGTTCCGGCCGGGTCCCGTTCCGCCACCGCCGCGCGGTCCGGATGCGCGGAGGCCCGGGCGTAGGCCGCGCTGGTGACGATCACGCGGTGCAGGTGCCGCAGCGACCAGCCGTGCTCAACCAGGGTCGCCGCGAGCCAATCCAGCAGCGCGGGGTGCGACGGCTTGCCGCCGGTCACGCCGAAGTTGTTCGGGTTGGCGGCCAGCGGCCGGCCGAAGTGCCATTGCCAGACCCGGTTCGCGATCACGCGCGCCGTGAGCGGGTTCGCCGGGCTGGCCACCCAGTCCGCGAGCGCCTGCCGCCGTCCTTCGATCGTTTCGGGCACCGGACCGGTCCCGAGGTCCCCCACCGCGGAGAGGGCGCCCGGGACCACGCGCGCTCCCGGCGAGAACGGATCACCGCCCGTCAGGATGCAGGTCTGTTCGAGCTCGCCCGCCTCAAGCCGCGCCGCGGGGATGCGCCCCGGGGCGTTGACCGACTTCACCTCCGGCGTGCGGCCGTTGTAGACGGAGAGGGCGAAGGGTTCGTAGCGCTCGAGTTCCCAGCGCAGGCGTTCCAGCCCCTTGCGGGCGACGCGCTCCGCGCCGTACTCCTGCGGCAGGAGGCCGACGAGCTTCGGGGGAAAGGTGTCCTCGGCCACCTTTTGGCGCAGCAGGATCGAACGCGCGGCGGCGAACACCCCCTCGAACTCGCGCCGCTGCTTCGCGCGCTCCTGGGTCCTCGCCTGCGCCACCGCGGCGTCCCAGCGCGCCGGATCCCGGCCCTCGGCGCGGAACCACTCCGCCGCGTTCGCCAGCATCCGCTCATCGAGGCGCTGGAGCGCCGCGAGATGGTCCGCGCGGCGTTGCTCGAGGTATTTCCTTTCCGCGAAGCCCGCCCGGTTCTCCTCGGGCAGGAACGCCGCCGGCCGCTCCGCCAGCTGGGTCGTGGCGAACACCGCCTGCACCGCGTAGTAGTCGCGCGTCGGGATGGGGTCGAACTTGTGGTCGTGGCACCGGGCGCATTGCAGGGGCTGGGCGAGGAAGGTCTCGCCCACGCTGTTGGTCACGTCGTCGAGGAAACGCTGTCGCGCCACCTTCGCGACTTCCATCCCTGTAAGCTCCCACGGGCCCATCCGCAGGAACCCGGTCGCCACGACGGCCTCGGGGTTCCCCGGGTCCCGTTCGTCCCCGGCAATCTGCTCGCGGATGAAGCGATCATAGGGCCGGTCGGCGTTGAAGGCCCGCACGACGTAATCTCGGTAGCGCCACGCGTTGCCCCGTTCGTAATCATTGGCGAAGCCCGCGGTGTCCGCGTAACGGACGACGTCGAGCCAGTGCTGCGCCATCCGCTCCCCGTGGTGCGGACTGGCCAGGAGGCGATCGACCGCCGAGGCGACGGCGGCGCGCGGATCCGCGGCGTGGGCTGGCGCGAAGGCCACGACCTCCTCCGGGGAGGGAGGGAGACCCGTGAGGCCGAAACTCAGGCGGCGCAGGAGCACCCGGGCCTCGGCCGCCGGGGCGGGGGCGAGGCCGAGGGCGGAAAGCTTCTCCTCCACGAACGCGTCGACCGGGTGTGCGGGTCCGGCGGGCACGGCCGGCTTCCGCAGGGGCTGGAAGGCCCAGAGGTCGGCCGGTTGGTAGCGGCGCCCGTTCCATTCCGGGGAGAGGCCCGGGCTCGTCGTGACCGTGACCCCGTCCTCGGCCGCCCATGCGGCGCCGCGGGCCCGGCGGATCTCGTCCTGTCGTGCCGCGTCCGGCCAGGGCGCGCCGCCGGCGATCCACTCCCGCAGCCAGTCGAGCTGGTCGGACGTTAAGGCCTCGGACTCCTTGGGTGGCATCGCCTCCCAATCCCCGTGATCGCGCCGCGCGGAAAGGTAGAGCGGACTCTCGTCGGGTCGTCCCGCGATGACGGCGGGCGTTCCGCTGTCGCCGCCCAGCAGGGCCTCGGCGCGGGTGCGCAGGTCGAGGCCGCCCTTCAGTTTGGTCTCGTCCTGCCCGTGGCAGGCGAGGCACTTCTCGCGGAGCAGCGGCGCGACGCGCCGCGTGAACAACTCCTCCGCGCCGCCGCTGATTTCCGCGGCGGTCAAGGTGGTCGCGCCGGCCGCGAGGGCGACGGTCAGGAGGAGCACGCGGGGCGGGGTCACGCGGGAAAGTGAAGGGATTTGGAGCGCGCGGGCAATACAGCGGGCAAGCCCGCTTTCCAAGCGCCGTGGCCGCGCGGGCCGGGGCGGCTACTTCGCCTCCCTGGCTGGTGGACGGATTGTTCCCGGTGCGGGCGGGGGTGGACCCGGCTCCACCTGGAGTGGCCGGCGATCCCGCTGCAGGGCGGCGTCGAAGTGGGCGGCCGCGCCCGCGAGGCGCCGGACCACCTCGGGGTGCCGCGCGGCAAGGTTCTCCTTCTCCCCGGGGTCGGCCACGAGGTCGTAGAGTTCCGGTGCGGGCAGCACGCGGTGCTGGGTGGTGAACAAGGCCGGCGAGTGCTCCCACCACAGGCTCGGCGGCCGCGGATCCGGGGCGGGAATCCCCGCCAGCAGCAGTTTCCACCGCCCCTCGCGGATGGCCTGTGGCTGGAGGCCGAAGTAGTGGACCAGGGTGCGCGGGGCGACCTCGGGCGCGGCGCCGGCCGTGAACCACGGCGCGAGATCCCGGCCGTCGAGGATGCGGTCCGCGGGGGGAGTCGCGCCGGCCAACCGCGCGCAGGTCGGGAAAAGGTCCAGGAGGGAAACCGGCTCATCCACCACGCGCCCGGGAGCAATGCCGCCGGGCCAGCGCACCAGCAGCGGGACGCGGATCCCGCCCTCCCACGTCGTGCCCTTGCCGGCCCGCAGGGTTCCGTTGCTGCCGGCCAGCGATCGGCCCGGGAAGCGCGGAGTCTTGGCTTTCGCCTTGGCTGGCCCCGCCTTCGCCCCGCCCCCGGCGTTGCCCCGTCCACCAGGGGCGCCGTTGTCGCTCGAGAAGAACACCACGGTGTCCCGGTCGAGCCCGAGCTCGCGCAGGGTATCGAGGATCGCGCCCGTGCTGGCGTCGATTTCCTCGACGGTGTCACCGTACAGGCCGCCCTTGGATTTGCCGGCGAACTCGGGCGAGGCGTACTGCGGCACGTGCGGCATCGTGTGGGGCAGATAAAGAAGGAACGGCCGCGTGCGGTTCGCCCGGATGAAGGCGCGCGCGCGCTCGGTGTAGCGGCGGGTGAGGGTGGATTGGTCAACGGGCGCTTCCACGACGCGTTCGCCGTCGATCAGCGGGAGCGGCTCAATGCCCATCACCTGGAGGAACGGCTCGCCGACCGGCCACGCGTTCGAATCGTTGCTGTGGGGTACCCCGAAGTAGTCGTCGAAACCGTGGCGGCCCGGCCGGAACGGCGCGGCCCAGCCGAGGTGCCACTTGCCGATGCATGCCGTGGCGTAGCCCCGCGCCCGCAGCAGGGTGGCGAGCGTCAGCTCCGCCGCGGGCAGCCCGTGGCGCTCGGTCGGGAACAGCACGTAGGGCAGACCCGCCCGCGCCGGCAACCGACCCGTCAGGAGTGCCGCGCGCGAGGGACTGCAGAAGGGGGCCGCGGAATAGGCGCTGGTGAACCGCACGCCCTCGCGCGCCAGGCCGTCGAGCCGCGGGGTCGCGATCGTCGTGCTACCCTGGCAGGAGAGGTCGCCCCAACCCAAGTCGTCGGCGAGGATGATGACGAAGTTCGGGGGGCGGGCGCCGGACGCGACGGCGGCCGAGAGGAAAAGCAGCAACCCGAGCGCAGGGAGGGGTAACATCGGCGGAAGGGGACGGGTGGGAATGTCGCCCGGCGTCCCTCGGCTGACAAGTCGGACCCGGGGCTAGCGTGGGGAGGGCAGGGTCCCCAGCACCGCGCGCGCCCGCGCCTTGGCGGCCTCGTCGTGCTTCTCCCGAGAGGGCATTGCCAGGCCCCGCTGGATCGCGGCGCGAGCCGGGCCGGGTTGGCCGGCGCCGGCGAGGGCGAGGCCGAGTTCGAGGTGGTGCTTGAGCTGCTCGGGCTCCAGGTCGACGGCGCGTTCCAAGTGGCGCACGGCCTCCGCGTGCGACGCCCCGGGGAGCCCCCCGTAGAAGAGCTTCACGACCAGCCGCGCGGTTCCGCTGAGTTCCGCGACCTCGTGGTGCCACCGGCCGAGGAGGTGATGCGCCCACGCGTAGCCGGGCTCGAGCGTCAGCGCCCGCTCCGTCTCCGCGCGCAATTCGCGGGAATAGCGCACCTTGTCGCGGACCCCGCTCAGCACCCCCAGCTTGCCCAGGCAGATGGCGACGGAGAGGACGTTTTCCGCCCGCTGGGGCTCGAGCTCCACCGCGCGCCGCGCGTGGACCAGCGCCTGCGCGACCGCGGCCCGTTGCTCCTCCCGCGTCGGCAGCTCGACCATCAGGTCCGAATACTGGCGCGCGAGCTTCTGCTGCAGGAAGGCGTCGGCGGGCCGGGCGGCGATCGCTTCCTGAAAGAGGGCCAGGGCCTGCCGCGTTTCCATCCGGGCCTCCGCGGCGAGGGCTGCCCGCACCAGGTCGTCCGTGTCCCCGCGGGCGCCGGCCGCCGCGAACGCGGCGAGGGCGAGCAGCGCGGAGCGGAACGGGGTCATCCCGCGAAGGTGGCGGGGGCATGCGCGGGCGCAAGCGCCGCGGCGGGTTGCGCGGCGACTCTGGTTTTCGCTTGGCGCTCCCGGTCCGCGTGGGCGACGGTGAGGCGATGGCCGCTGCACCGATTCGCTACTACCACCGCGCCCGCGCCCGCGAGGAGACCGAGGAGATCTTCGGGGAGCGCTGGCTGCGCTTCGCGTACGAGCATCCCGTCGGCCGCCTGGCGGTGTGGCTGCTGGCCCGGCGCGCCCTGTTCTCGCGCTGGTACGGACACCGGATGAACCGGCCCGCCAGCGCCCGGCTCATTTTGCCGTTCATCGCGCGCTACAACCTCGACGTCGACGAGTTCGCGACCTCGCCCTTCAAGTTCGAGCACTTCAACGCCTTTTTCTCCCCCCCACCCCGCCCCGCCGGCCGCCCCGGCCCCCCCGGCGACGACGTGGCGGTGCTGCCCGCCGACGGCCGCCACCTCGTGTTCCCGGATGTCGCCGCGGCCGACGGTTTCTACGTGAAGGGGGCCCGCTTCACCTTGGCGGAACTGCTCGACGATGCTGACCTCGCGGTCCGCTTCGCCGGCGGAACGATGGTCATCTCCCGGTTGTGCCCCGTCGACTACCACCGGTTTCATTTCCCGGTGGCCGGCGTGCCCGGCGAAGCGCGGCGCGTGCAGGGCTGGCTCTACTCCGTCAGCCCCATCGCCCTGCGCCGCCGCATCCGTTACCTGGTGGAGAACAAGCGCGAGATCACGCTGGTGGAGAGCCCGGCGTTCGGACCGGTCGCGGTCCTGGAGGTTGGCGCGACCAACGTCGGCAGCATCGTGCAATCATTTGTCCCGGGGCGCCCGGCGGCCAAGGGAGAGGAGAAAGGGCTCTTCGCGTTCGGCGGTTCCTGCGTGATCACGCTGTTCGCGCGCGGGCGGATCCGCTGCGACGCCGACCTCGTCGCCCAGAGCGCCCGCCACGTCGAGACCTACGCGCGGATGGGCGAGCGGCTCGGCGTGGCGGCCGGTTGAGCCACTGTTTTCCCCCCATGAACGCTGCATTCCTCCGCTGCTCGCTCCCGCTCCTGCTGCTGGGCGCCTCGCTCCTCCGCGCCCAAACCACACCTGAATTGCGCTCCCCCGGCCCCACCGTCGGGCCGGATGGTGGCGAGCTGCTGGTGCGCTTCACGGCCGTCGGCTTTTCGCCCGCGCTGTTCGCCTCATGGCGGATCCAGTTGGCCGGGCGCACGGTCACGGCGAGCTCGGCCAGCACCCAGACCAGCGCCGGCGAGACGGTCGTCACGGCTTTCTTCGGCCCGCTCACCGTCGCGGATTCCGGCTCCGCGGTCATCTCGTACGTGCCGTCGGGCGGCACGACGCTGAGCACGCCGGCGTTTCCGCTGCGCATCGTCGCCGGCGCGCCCGAGATCGGGATCCCGCCCGCGAGCCAGTCCGTGGCCGCCGGCCGCCCGGCCCAATTCCTCGTCACCGCCGGCGGCACGGCGCCGCTCACCTACCAGTGGCTGCGCAACGGGGCGCCGATCAGCGGGGCCACGCGCAACTCCTACGTGATCTCCAGCGCGACGGCCGGGGATGCCGGCGCGCTCTCGGTCGTGGTGAGCAACGCGCAGGGCTCGGCCACCTCCGCGGCCGCGGTCCTCACGGTCGTCCTGCCCGATCCCCCGGCGATCACCACGCCGCCCACGGCGCAGTCCGCCGTCGAGGGCGGCGAGGCGCGCTTCGGCGTCACCGCCACCGGCCCGGCCCTGACCTACGCTTGGCGCAAGGACGGCACCGCCCTGCCCGGCGCCACTTCCGCCCAGCTGGACCTGCGCAACGTGCAGCTGTCCCAGGCCGGCGCCTACTCCGTGGTCGTCCGCAATGCCAACGGGTCCGTCGAGAGTCCCGCCGTCCGCCTCACCGTCGCCCGCGCCGCCGACCCCGGCCGGCTCGTCAACCTCTCCGTGCGGACGCCCCTCGCGGGGCCCGACGAGGTGCTCTCGATGGGTTACGTGGTGGGCGGGGCCGGCACTTCCGGCAACAAGTCCGTCCTCCTCCGCGCGGTCGGGCCGGCCCTCTCCGCGTTCGGCGTCGCCGGTGCGCTGCGCGATCCGCGGCTCGAGACCTACGTCGGCTCCGGCCGCACCGGCGGCAATGACAACTGGGGCGGCGGCGCGGCGCTGCGCGACGCCTTTGCCGCGGCGGGCGCCTTCCCGCTGGCCAATGATTCCCTGGATGCCGCGCTCACCGCCACGGTCTCGCCGGGCGACAACTCCGTGCGGATCTCCGGCGCCGGCGGCGCCACGGGCGAGGTGCTCGCCGAGGTGTACGACCTGACCGCGGGCAGCACCTTCGCCAACCCGACCACGCCGCGGTTGGTCAACGTTTCCGTGCTGAAGCCCCTGGCCGCCGGGGAGACGCTCATCGCCGGCTTCGTCGTCGGGGGCGGGGCGGGCAAGCGCCTGCTGGTCCGCGCCGTCGGCCCCGGCCTGACCGCGGGCTTCGGGATCGAGGGCGCCCTCGCGGATCCCGGACTCGAGGTGTACCGCGGCGCCGTGGCCACCACCGCGAACGACAACTGGAACGCCGCCGATGCCGCGATCTTCGCCCAGGTGGGCGCGTTCAACCTGCCGGCCGGCAGCCGCGACGCTGCGGTGGTCCTCGACGTTTCGCCCGACGCTTACAGCGTCCAGGTGCGCAACCGCGCCGCCGGCGGGGGCGTGGTCCTGGTCGAGGTCTACGAGGTGCCCTGAGGGCCGGGCGCGGCCGCGGGGCGGCGGGTGCCCGGGACAGGACTCGAACCTGCACACCTTGCGGCAAAGGCTTCTAAGACCTTCGTGTCTGCCATTCCACCACCCGGGCGGGCCCGGTCCGGAGGTTTCCGCTTCCGGCGCCGCGCCGCAAGCGCCTAGTGGCGGCGACTTCCGGGTCGGGGCGAAAACGCGATCGCCTCGCCCGCCCGCCCGGGTTTGATCCGGGGTTTCCGATGCCCCTCCTGCCCCTGCTGTTCCTCCTGCTCGCCGGCGCCGGGTCCGCCGCGGTGCCGGGTAACGCGCGCCCCAATATCGTGGTCATCCTGGCCGACGACCTCGGCTACGGCGACCCGAGTTGCTACAACCCGGAACGCGGCCGGATCCGGACGCCCCACCTCGATCGCCTCGCCCGCGAAGGCGCCCGCTTCACCGACGGGCACGCGTCTTCCGCGGCCTGTTCGCCGTCCCGCTACACGCTGCTGACGGGGCGCTATCATTGGCGCACGCGGCTCCAGACCGGGATCGTCGACCTCTGGGAGCGGCCGCTGATCGCGCCGGACCGCCTCACCATCGCCGGCCTCGCGCGCCGGCAGGGCTACCGCACCGCCGCCTTCGGCAAGTGGCACCTGGGATGGAACTGGCCCCTGGAGGCGGGCGACCTCGCCTCCCTGCGCGGGCTCGGCGGCCGCGCGGGCCGATCCCGCGACCCGCTCGTCACGGAGCCCACCGCGGAGCACCGCCGCGTCTGGTCCCGGGTGTTTTCCCAGGCCATCGCGGGCGGGCCCGTCACGCGCGGCTTCGAGCATTACTTCGGGACCGACGTCCCCAACTGGCCCCCGTACAGCTTCATCGCGGACGACCGTACGGTCGGCGTGCCTTCCACGCTCCTGCCCGCCCGGTTGATGGAAGGGTTCCGCGCGAGCTTCCAAGGGCCCGCCCTGCCCGGGTGGGAGTTTGAACCGGTGCTCGACACCACGATCGCCCGCGCCGAGGCCTACGTCGCCGAGCGCGCCCGCCACGCCGAACCGTTCCTCCTCTACGTCGCCCTCACCACGCCCCACACGCCCATTTCCCCCAGCCGCGCGTGGCAGGGGCGCAGCGGGCTCAACGACTACGCGGACCTCGTGCTGGAGACGGACGACGCCATCGGCCGGCTGCTCGCGGCCCTCGACCGCCACGGGCTGGCGCGCGACACGTTCGTCCTCTGCACGAGCGACAACGGCTACGAGACCGCCATCGGGATCAAGCCGCTGGAGGCAATGGGGCACTTCCCGAGCGGTCCGCTGCGCGGCTACAAGCGCGATGCCTGGGAAGGCGGTCACCGGGTGCCGTTTTTGGTGCGCTGGCCCGGGGTGGTGCCGGCCGGTCAGGTCTCCGGGGCCTTGGTTCATCAGGCAGATCTGATGGCCACGCTGGCGGACCTCTGGGGGATCACGCTGTCTCCCGACGCCGGTGAGGACAGCTTCAGCCTGCTCCCGCTCTGGCGCGAGGGCCGCACCGAGGTCCGTCCGCACGCGGTGAGCTGCGGCGCGAACGGGCTGCAGGCGGTCCGCGAGGGTCCGTGGAAGCTGCTCTGCGGCCGCACGCCGCAATTGTATCACCTCGGGGAGGATCTTGCGGAGCAGCACGACCGGGCGGCCGCGGAGCCGGCGCGCGTCTCGGCGATGCTGGCGCTGCGGGAGCGCCTGATCGCCGAGGGCCGCAGCACGCCCGGGCCGCGCCGCGAAAACGACGTCCCCGTGCGCCGGTTGCCGGGGGGCGGCTGATCAGTACCCCGCGTCGGCCAATTGCCGCCGCACCTCGCGGAGCGCGGGGGCGAGCTGCGTCGGGAGGTCGGTCCAGATCGGCTCGAGCGCGAGCCGGTCGTTGTAGCCGGCGCGGCGCAGCGCCCGCAGGTAGGGCCGGAAATCCTCGCCGTGCGTGCCGGGTGCGGCGCGGTCGCGGTTTTCGGCGAGGTGCGCGTGCCGGATCAGCGGGCCGACCGCGAGGAGGTCGTCGGGCGATTCCCCGTTGCGCAGCATGTGGAAGAGGTCGACCAGCAGCTTCACCGCCGGATGATTCGCCCGGCGCACCGCCTCCGCTCCCTCGCGCACGGTGTTGATCAGGTTGCATTCGCCGCGGTTGAGCGGCTCCACCACGATCATCACGCCCTGCTCCTCCGCGAGCGGGGCGAACTGGCGCAGCAGGTCCACGTACTGCTCGAAGGCCCGTGCCACCGGGAACCCCTCCGGGACCATCCGGGCCCCGGCGCTGCCGAACACGATGCGGGTCATCCCGATCTCGCGGCAGCGGCGGAAGACGGTGTGGGCGTAGCGGTCGAGCCGCTCGTAATCGAGGTCCGGACCGCTGCACTTGAGCGTGGCGGGCAGCAGGACGTTCGCCGCGGGCATCGGGAAGCCGCTGGCGCGCAGGGCGGCGGCGTGCGGGGCGAAGGCCGCGTCCGGTGATTCCGGCAGGAGGAAGTTCACGACGTGGCCCTCGATGAAGTCGCACTCGGGGCGGAAGGGCAGGGCGGCGAGGGTCGCGGGATCGGTGCAGAAGCCGAGTTGCATCCCGCGAGGGAATGCGGTGCGCCGCCGAAGGCACGGAGAAAAAGCGCTTGCTTCCCCGGGAGGCTTGCCGCTTCCTCGCCCTCCCTTGTTCGGGCTGTAGCGTAGCCTGGTAGCGCGCTTGCATGGGGTGCAAGAGGTCGTGAGTTCGAATCTCACCAGCCCGACCATTTCCGAGGACCCCGCATCGCCGGGTTTCTCGCCCCCGTTGTCACCGGAGCCTCCCGTGCGCCGGTCCCGGCTTGACCATACCTCCGCAGGCATATGAGTTCCGCGGCATGAACCTCGCCGAACTCCGCGCGTTGCTCGCGGCCCAGCCCGCCGCCGCCCTTGAGCTGGTCTTTGACGACGGGGACACGGTTCCACCTTCGTTCCACGTCACCGAGGTCGGTCACGTCACCCGCCGCTTCATCGACTGCGGGGGCACCCGCCGGACGACGGAGTGCTGCCTGCTGCAGGTCTGGGTGGCCGAGGGGGATCCCGACCACCGGCTGCCCGCGGGCAAGCTGCTCGACATCCTGCGGTTGGCCGACGACCTGCTGCCGAGCGCCGACCTCCCCGTGGAGATCGAGTACGAGGGCTGCGTGCTCTCGCAGTATGCGGTCGCCGCGGGCGAGTCCTCGCCGGGACGGATTCGCCTCCGGCTGGAGGATAAGCACACCGACTGCTTGGCCAAGGAGGCCTGCGGGCTGACGCCCGCCGGCGCCTGCGGTCCCGGCTGCTGCTGACCCGCCGTGGACCTGGTCGCGATCTACGAGTGCCTGTGCGATCGCACGCGCCTGCGGTTGCTCCACCTGCTGCTGGAGGGGCCGCTCTGCGTTTGCCACTTCCAGGAGGTGCTGGGTGCGGAGCAGGTGAGGGTCTCCAAGCACCTCGCCTACCTGCGCCGCCATCACCTGGTGGTGGCGGCGCGCGCCGGCAGCCGCCGTGTCTACCGTCTCCCGGACCCGGCGCCCGCGGCCTTGGCCGCGAATCTGGCGTGCCTGCGCGCATGCGCCGGCGAAGACCCGCTCCTCCGCGCGGATGCGCGCCGCCTCCGGGCTCTGCGTGCCCAGTTGGGCCCGGCGGAGATCGCCTGCGCCGCCCCCGCGCCGCGCCGCCGAGCCCGTCTTCCCCGATGAGCACTCCGGCTCCCGCCCGCCTCGATTTCTTCGAGCGCCACCTCACGCTTTGGGTGCTGGCCTGCATGGGTGCCGGCCTCGCCCTTGGTCGGCTTGGGCCGGAGTTCACGGCCCGACTTGCCGCGCTGGAGTTCGGCCGCGGCTCCCACGTTAACGCCCCGATCGCGATCCTGATCTGGCTGATGGTCGGTCCGATGATGCTGCGGATCGACTTCTCGGCCCTGGCCGGCGTCTGGCGTCGTCCCGCGGGCATCGGCGTGACCCTCTTCGTCAATTGGCTGGTGAAGCCCTTCAGCATGGCCCTGCTCGCCTGGCTCTGCCTCCGCGTCGTCGCGGCCGATGGCTTCGGCTGGATTTCCGTCGCGGCGGCCCAGGATTATACGGCGGGCCTGATCATCCTCGCCGCCGCCCCCTGCACCGCGATGGTGTTCGTCTGGAGTCAGCTGACGGACGGCGATCCCGCGTACACCCTCGCCCAGGTCGCGCTCAACGACCTCATCATGGTCTTCGCCTTCGCGCCGCTGGTGGCGCTGCTGGTCGGCGTCAGCGGGGTGGCCGTCCCGAGCGCCGTCCTGCTCACCTCGGTGGTGGTCTTCATCGTGGTTCCGCTCGCGACCGGAGCGTTGGGGCGGATGCTGCTGGTGCGGTGGCGCGGGGCGGAGTGGCTGGCCCGGCGTTTCCTCCCGGCTTGCCGACCGGTGACGCTTGCCGCCCTGCTGGCCACGCTGATCCTGATCTTCGCGTTCCAGGCGGAAAACCTCCTGCGGAATTGGACGGCGGTGCTGCTGATCGCCGTGCCGATCCTGATCCAGGTTTACCTCAATTCGGGCCTGGCCTACCTGCTGATGCGGCGTTTCCGGGTGCCCCACGCGGTCGCCGCGCCCGGGGCCCTGATCGGGGCGAGCAACTTCTTCGAACTCGCGGTCGCCGTGGCGATCACCCTCTTCGGGCCGTCCTCCGGGGCCGCCTTGGCGACGATCGTCGGCGTGCTGGTCGAGGTCCCCGTGATGCTCTCGGTCTGCCGCGCCTGCGTCGCCAGCCGGGGCTGGTATGCGCGCGGCGCCGCTGCTTCCCCGTGAAACCCGCCGTCCTGATCCTCTGCACCGGAAACTCCTGCCGCAGCCACCTGGCCGAGGCGGTCCTGCGCGCGGCCGCCGGGGACCTCGTGGACGTTTACAGTGCCGGCTCCCGTCCCGCCGGCTACGTCCATCCCCTCGCGGTGCGCGTGCTCGCCGAGATCGGCCTCGATGCCTCCGGCCACCGGTCGAAGCATCTGGACGAATTCCGGCAACGCCCGATCCAAACCGTGATCACCGTCTGCGGCCGGGCCGACCAGGCTTGCCCGGTCTTCCCGGGGCAGGTGCGCCGCCACCACTGGGGCTTCGACGATCCGGCCGAGGCCCGCGGCACCGAGGAGGAAGTGCTGGTCGTGTTCCGCCGGGTACGGGACGAGATCCGGCGGGTGTTCGGCGCTTATGCTGCAGGGCTCCGTGACGCCCGCCCGGGCGGAGCCCCGGGCTCAGGAGCCTGAGCGGGGCGCAGCTCCGCGGGGAGCCACCATCCTCAGAACCACTGGAACTTCTCCGGGACGTAGACGGTGTCGAAGGCCTGCAGGCGGAATTGCTCGGTCGCCTTGCCGTCCATCACGGCCTTGAGGTTCACCTTGAAGGTCTTGCTCACGCCGTCGACGTTCCGGATGATGCTGATCTCCTTCATGTTGGCCCGCTGGACGTCGAATCCGCCGGCTTCCATCACGGCCTCGAAGGCGGTCACCGCCCGCTCCAGCTGGAGCTTGCCCGGCTTCAGCACCGCGCCGGTCACGAAAACGGAGAACGTTGAGGTGACGACGGAGACCTTCACATCCTTGGTCACGAGGTGCGGCGAATAGAGCTTCACGAGCTCCTTCTCAAAGTCCGCCGGGGTGAGGCCGGCCGCCTTCACCTCGCCGATGATCTCCAGGTTGACGCGGCCATCGCGGCGGATGGCTTGCGAGTTGTCGAGGTTGGGGGAGCCGGGGAAGGAGATCTTCAGCACGTCACCCGGCGTGAGCACTAGCGGATCGAGATCGTCGTTCGCCCGGGCCTTCGGGGCGGCGGGTCCGGCGCAGCCGACGAGGAGCGTCAGGGCGAAGGTGGCGCAAGCCAGGGCGAGGCGAGGGAGGAGCGTGTTCATGGCGGGAGGAGCCGGCGGGCGGTAAAGGGTGCGGACGACTGCTGGTTTTCCCCCAGATGAAACGTGCTGCAACGATCTTTCAATACGGATAATGCTTATGCACGGTCCGTAATCGAGCCGCCGCACGAGCGTTGGTCGGGGCTGGACCCCGGCGGCAGAGCGGAGAAAGAGTGGGGAATGCCGCCTGCATCGCGATGCGCCCGAAGGCTCGGGAGCGCCCTCGGTCTTATGATCCTCATGCTCGTCCGGGGGGGCGCCCAGGACGCGGCGGTGACCGTGCGCGCCGGGGCGAGCGTGACCCTGACCGCCTCCGCTGACGGTGGGTCGCCCTTGCGGTATGAGTGGACTTTCGGGGGCGCGGCGCTGCCGGGAGCGACGAATGCCGCCCTGATCCTGGAGCGTTTCAACGCCTCCCAGGCGGGGCGTTACGGCGTGCGGGTGATCAACGCCCTGGGAGAGGCGACGGCGGCGCCGGTTGCCCTCGCGCTCGACGCCTCCTCGCTGGTTCCCCTGGCCGCCGTCCCGGCGCGGGTGGGGGCGGGTGGTACGCTCGCGCTGAGTGCGGCTTTGCCGGCCCCCGCGGATGCCCGGTGGCAGTGGCTGCGGGATGGGCAACCCATCGCCGGGGCCACCAACGCGGTCCTTGTGGTGCGACCCGCGGCGGCGGCGGTCTACCAGTTGCGCGTCACGACGGGGGGCCGCGAGGAGTTTTCCGCCGAGGTGGCGCCGCGGACCGCGTCCGTTCCCCGGGGCTTGGCCAACCTTTCGACCCGCGGGTTGGTCTCGCCGGAAGCGGCCCTGATCGGCGGGGTGGTGATCCCGCCGGAATGGTCCCGGACCCTGCTTATCCGCGCCGTGGGTCCCGGGCTGGCCGCCTTCGGGGTCGCGGCCCCGCTGGCCCAGCCGACCTTGCGGTTGCGCGATGCGGCCGGCCGGCTGCTGGCCACGGAGGCCGGGTGGGGCGGGGCGTTGCGCTCCGTGGTGGGGGAGGCTTCCGCGGCGGTCGGGGCATTTCCGCTGGCTGCGGCCGACGCCGCCCTGCTGCTGACGCTGCCGCCCGGGGCGTACACGGTGGAGGTCGCCGCCGTCGGCTCCGCGCGCGGCGAGGCCCTGTTGGAAGTGTACGATGTGCCCTGAAGCGATCCGCCTCGCCTGTGATAAATCCGTAAACTTCTCCCCCGGGGAACTTTGAGATTTTCCTCGGGCAACGTTTGCCATCCCCTTTCCCCAATTCCCGTGAACTTCCCGCGTCTCCTCCGGTCGTCCCTGCTCTCTGCCCTGCTCCTGCTCGGCGGTGCTGGATCCATGCGGGCGCAGGAAGCGGTGGCCGTCGCGCCCGGCCGCAGCATCACGCTCACCGCCGAGGCCTCGGGAACTCCGCCCTTCACCTACCAGTGGTTCAAGAACGGGTCCTCGTTGGCCGGCGCGACCGCCGTCAGCCACCAAATTCCGGTGGCGGCCACCGCTGATGCAGGCCAGTACACGGTCCAGGTGACCAATGCCAGCGGCAGCACCGTGTCGCCCGCGGCCAGCATCTTCGTCGGCACCGTGCCGCAGATCACGACGCATCCGGTGAGCCAGACCGTTGCCCTCAACGGGTCCGTCTCCTTCAGCGTCGTCGCCACCGGTGATCCGGCCCCGACCTACCGGTGGCGGCGCGATGGCGTCGTGCTGACCGGATCCACCCGCGCCACCCTCAACCTTCCCGGCGTCACGGGCTTCGACCAGGGCAGCTACACAGTGGAGGTCTCCAATGGCACCTTGGTCCCGGCGCAGACGATCGTGAGCAACCCCGCGGTGCTCACCGTGCAGCTCCGCACGCAGACGATCAGCTTCGCCGCGTTGGCCGCCCGCACGAATCAGGACCCGCCCTTCACCGTGACGGCGACCGCGTCCAGCGGGCTGCCGGTTTCCTTCACGGTGGTCAGTGGTCCGGCCACCGTGTCCGGCTCCACGGTCACGCTCACGGGAGCGGGCACGGTGACGCTGCGCGCCAGCCAGGCCGGCAGCTACGAGTACGCCGCCGCGACGCCCGTCGACCAGTCCTTCAACGTCTCGATCGTCCGGGCGGCCCAAACGATCAGCTTCGACGCCCTGCCGACCAAGACCACGCTCGACGCCCCCTTCGCGTTGACCGCCACGGCGTCTTCGGGCCTAGCGGTTAGCTTCAGCAGCGGCAATGCGGCGGTGGCCACGGTGAGCGGAAACACGGTCACCGTGGTCGGAGAGGGCTCGACGGTGATCACCGCACGGCAGGCCGGGGACGCGAATTTCTTGGCGGCGCCGGACGTCACGCAGACCCTCGTCGTCACGCGCGGCCTGCGCGCGCAGACGATCGCCTTTGAACTCCCGCCCTTCGGCCAGCTCGGGATCGTGCCGGCGGGCGCGGCGGTGACGCTGACCGTTTCGGCGGAGGGCGGCTCCCCCTTCACGTACGAGTGGCGCCGGAACGGCACGGTGATCCCCGGCGCCACGGCCGCGACCCTCGCGCTGGCGAATTTCTCCGCCGCGGAGGCCGGCGCCTACACGGCGCGGGTGACCAACCCCCAGGGCTCCGCGGATTCGGACGTGGCCAAGCTGAAGGTCGGCAGCCCGCAGGTGCTGGTGCCGCTGACGGTGAAATCGGTCGGGGACGCGCCCTTCACCCTCGATGCCACCGCGTCGTCCAGTCTGGCCGTCACCTTCACCAGTTCCAATCCGGCGGTCGCGACGGTCGAGGGCCGCGTCGTGACGATCGTCGGGGAGGGCGTGACCAACCTGATCGCCAACCAGGCGGGTAATCTCGATTACCATCCGGCGCCGAGCGTCGCGCGGGAGTTGCGCGTCAGCAATCGGGTGCCGCAGACCCTCCAGTTCACCGCGCCCGCGGACCAAGCCTTCTCCACCGCGCCGGTGCCGCTGGTGGCGAGCGCGTCCTCGGGCCTGCCGGTGACGTTCACCGTCGTCTCCGGCCCCGCGACCGTGGACGGCACGACGCTGACGCTGACGGATGCCGGCTTGGTCACCGTGAGGGCGACCCAGCAGGGTAATGCGGACATCAGCGCGGCGCTTCCGGTCGAGCGCTCGTTCAACGTCACGACGAATTTCCTCGCCTGGCAGACCGCCCGCTTCACGGCGGAGGAGCGGGCCGGCCCCGCCCGCAGCGGACCTAACGCGGTCTACGGGCTCGATGACCTGCCGAACCTGCTGAAGTATGCGCTCGGCCTGATGCCCAAGGTGAATGCCACCGCGGAGCGTCCCGCGCTCACGCAGGATGGTACCCGTTGGGTCTACACTTACGAGCGGCCCGACGGGAATGCCTTGGGCAGTGTCCAGTATGCCGTGGAGGTTTCGACCGATCTGCGGGATCCCGCCGCTTGGTCCGGCGCCGGCCTGGTACACGAGCAGGTCGCCAGCTCGGGCGGCAAAGTGCGCTGGCGCGCCACCTATCCCTTGCGCTCGGCCACCAACCCCACGGGGGCGCGCGTGGTGGCTTTCCGGCTGCGCGTGGCAACCCCCGAGGGTACGGCTTACGCTCCGGTCTTGGCCGGGATGACGCAGGAGTTGCCCGTGGGGCAAACTACCGCGCTCTCCTTTCCGCTTTACCCGGTGCCTGCCGCCGCGGCGCTGATGGCGCGTCTGACGGACACCGGACCGAATTTCATCGAAGCCTCCGGCGCAGGCTGGAACGCCGCCACCTTCGGGAGTGGCCTGCCGCCTCACTATGTGCGGGTCCGCAGCGGGGCCTCCGCGGGGCGCGTGCTTCCCGTGCTCTCCGCGGCGGGCGCTGAAAATCGGCTGGTGGTGGACAGCGGCGGCCTGCCCTTGGCCCGTAGCGGCGTCACGACCGGAGCCGCGGGAGATGCCTTCGAGGTTTTGGCGGCGCAGACGTTGGCGGGTGCCTTCCAAGGCGTGACGCTGGCTCCGGGGGGCACGGCGGCCGAGGCGGACCAGGTGCAGGTCTGGAGCGGGGCAAGTTGGCTTTCATTTTACCGGCACGCCACGCGCAACCGCTGGGAAGCGGAGCACGACCCGGCCGACGCCGCCCCGCGTGACGCGTACGCCCTGCGCCCGGATCGCGGACTGCGCGTCCGTCGCGGCCCCTCCGGGCCGGCCGTACTCTACGTGCATCATGCGGGCCGAGTGGCCGACACCGCGGTGCGGATCGTGCACGACCGACCGGGTTCGACGTTCGTGGCCTTGGGGTTGCCGGTGGACGCCACCCTTGCGTCCATCGATCCGGGTCTTGGGGGCGGCGTCGCGGACGGTTGGCGGAGCGGTGCCTCTCCGGCTTTGGCGAGTACCACCGCGGATTTGCTGATGGCGTGGAATCCGGCGGGCAACCGCTGGACTGTGACCTACAAGAACACCGGCACCGCGCGCTGGGAGGAGGCGCGGGACGGCGCCCAGGCCGTGCGCGACGACTTGGTGATTCCCGCGGGTCAGCCATTGCTGGTCCGGCGGGTAGGGGAGGCGGGCGCCCAGCTCATGGCGGTGCCCCTGCCGTACTCGGTTGCCCGCTGACCGCGCGAGGCGCGGGCCTGATTGGGGTAGGCCCTCCGGCTCTCTTTGGCGGCGGAGCTTCGCCGGCCGGGCCTCGCCTTGCGAAGACTTGGGGGTTGCGCCGGCCGGGAGGGCATGAACGCCCGGCTTCATCGGGCGCGACTTGCGCGTGGCGTGCGGGCTGCGGCCGGCCGCCGTTTGGTTCCGCGCTGGGGCGGATACCCCACGCCCGCCAGTCGTGGAGTTACGTAGAAAGGTGGGCGCAGATATACCCACGCAAGAAGCTAACAAAGAGAGCGTTACAAATGTTTGATTAAAACTAGGTCAAAGAAGGGGCGGGGGCGATCGTCGCTAGACGAGGCGTGGGCAACCGGCGACGACAGGCGCGTGAACTCCCTCCTTCCCACCCCCTGCGTTCGCCTGCTTATGGCTTCCCTGCTGATGGCCCTCGGAGGCGCGGGCCAGCTTGCGGCGCAAAGTGCCACCGTCGTGCTCGACACGTTCGGTCCGGCCAGCATCGGCCGGGTGGTTCCCGGTTCGAGCTGGGAAGGCCAGGTCACGCGCGAGGCTGAGGCGCTGGTTGTGGCGGGCTCGGCGCGGGACGATAATGGCTGGGAGGCCCGCGGATTGAGCCTGAATGCGAGCGGCATGACGGCGCTGTCGGTGACCGGCTACCGCTTGGCGGACAATGGGGCGGGGATGCTGGTGATTGAGTTGCAGGATGCCGCGCTGAACACCGCTGTCTTCTCGGCTCCGATGAGCGCCTTTGGCCCTGTTTCCACCACGGTGCGTATCCCGCTGCAGTCCTGGGCGGCGGGCTTTGACTTCACTCGCCTCACCGGGTGGTCGATTGGGGGTGGCGTGCCGCCCCCAGGGAACGATGCCTTCCGGATGGTGCTCGAGCATCTGGAACTCAGCGCGCAGGGTGGTCCGACGGTGGCCGTCTTGCCCGTCATCACGGTCCCGCCGGTCGACCAAGCCGCGCCCTTGGACGCGGAAGTGCGGTTCATCGTCGCGGCAACGGGCAATCCGGCCCCGACCTTCCAGTGGCGCCGCGAAGGGCGGCCGATTCCGGGTGCGACCGGAGCCGTGCTCACGCTGACCGTGAGTGCGGACACGGTCGGCCGTTACTCGGTCGCGGTACAGAACAGCGTCGGTTCGGTGCTGAGCGCGCCGGTGCTGCTGAGCGTCGGAACGGGTTCGACGGCGGGCTTGATCGTCGGAGGAGGGGGCGGCGGCGCCCCCGCCACGGGAGGTTCGACGGGTGGATCGGGTGGCGGCGCCTTCACGTCAGGGGGGGCGAACTCTGGATCCGGCGTCGGAACTGGTGGTGGCGGTGCGGCCAGCCCAGGAGGCTCGACTGGGGGAACGGTTTCCGGCGGCTCGGTGGCAGTTGGCGGATCCACGGTGGGTTCCGCGGGCGGTGCCGACGCGGGATCGCTGCCGGCGAATGGCACGCAGCTCGCAGGTGGCTCGACGGGTAACACGGGCGGCGGCAGCTCGGTCAACGCGGGCGCTGGCTCCGGGACGGGTACGTCCGGCGGGGCGGAGAACACGGCCGGGGGGACCGGCTCGGTGGCCGGAACTTACTTTGGCACGTTGCCGGATGGCGGGTCCTGGGCCCTGAATGTCCGGGAGGACCGGCGAGGTATGTTCCTCGCGCACTTTCCGGCCACCGGGACTGCCGCCATTTCCGAGGTCACTTTGGGCGCGGACAATCGGTTCCAGGTTACGGGCACGACCCTGACGCCGCGCGGTGTGGTGGCGGCCACGCCCGGGGCTCCGGCCACGGCTTCCGCTCCGATCAGCTACACCCTGCGCGCTCAGGTGAGCGCGGACCACGCCACCGGGGACCTGCTGGGCTACACTCTCGCGGCTCCGGCGGATCGCGGGCCATTGGCGTCCGCAGGCCTCTACCGGGCCCAGGCCCTTTACGCGGCCGAAGGCAGCTCGCACGTGATCATCGGGCCCAGCGGACGGGTTCTGGCCGTGACCATCTTGGCGCAGACGGTGGACGCGGTGACCGGGAGCCTTTCGGTGGACGGTGGCTTCCGCGCGGTGACCGGCCAAGGCGCGGAAGTCACGCTGGGCCTCAACGCGGCTACCCGTGCGCTGACGCTGGGCTACACCGCGGATGCCGCTGCCCGGACGATGCTCTTCCATGGCCTCCGGGATACCGAAGTGGCGACCGCGGCGCTGGCCAATTTGTCCATCCGAACCCTCGCGGGGGCGGAGGAACAAAGTTTGGTCGCGGGATTTGCGCTCTCGGGCGGCAGCAAGTCCGTCCTGGTCCGGGGGATTGGCCCGGCCCTTGCGGAATTCGGGGTGGAGGGAGTTCTCGCCGATCCCCGTTTGGAACTGCGTCGCCCCGGGGCGGAGGTGATGTTGGCCGGCAACGATGACTGGACCGACGCGGCGGGCCGCGTCTTTCCGCGAGTGGGTGCCTTCGCCCTGCGTGCCGGCAGCCGGGATGCGGCGTTGGTTGCGGACTTGGAAGCCAGCACCTACACCGCGCGGCTCAGTGAGGCGGCCGGCGGCTCAGGTGTGGCCCTGCTGGAGTTGTATGATGCGGGGTCGGTGGGCGCCGGCCGCCTCACGAACCTCTCGGCCCGCTCGATGGTCAGCCCGGACGGAGGGGCCCTGATCGCGGGGTTTAATCTGACGGGTACCGGTACTCGGCGACTGCTCATCCGGGCAGTTGGCCCGTCCTTGGACGCCTTCGGGTTGGAAGGTGTCCTGCCGGATCCGCGACTCGACCTTTATCCTGCCGGTGGCGCCGTCCCCTTGGCGACCAATCAGGATTGGTCGCCCAGCCTTGCGGAGACCTTCCGCCAGGTGGGCGCCTTTGCCCTGCGCGAGAGCTCTTGGGACGCGGCCTTCGTGGTGACCTTGCCGGCGGGAAGTTACACCGCCCAGGTGGTCTCGAACGACGGCGCGAGCGGCATCGCGTTGGTGGAAATTTACGAGCTGCCCTGAGGTCTACCTGGCGCCGCGGGGGCCGGGAGGGCCTGGACTCGCGCGGTCGAGGGGCGCAATCCGGCGGAGGCGGGCGTAGTTTTACGAGGCCGTTTGCCGTGGCGCCGCCGGCGCCCGGGGTAAATCTCGACGCCGCGGCATTCCTAATGCAAGATTCTCGCCATAACTTCCCGGCCAAGCCTTTCCCTTGTTGATTCTTTGGGCGTGTCTTCCTGCTTCCAGTTCCTTCCCTCAGTCTTCACCCGTGCGTCGCGCGGGTGGGTTTGGGGCGTCCTGTTGCTCGGGGCCGGGGGCCAGCCCTTGACGGCGCAGATGGTCCTCCCGACGCCGCTGATCGAGCCGCTCCTGCCGGCGGCGCTGCGGGCGGAGGATCCGGCGAGTCGGAATTCCGCGTTGCGGGCGGGCTCGGTGAGTCACCCGGGGGTGACTCCGCCGCCGGCGCCGACCACCCCCTTCACCTATGGCCGTTTGGCCCTCTACCCGAGGGTCAGCGCCTCCTTCGTCTACAGCGAAGGGGTGCTCTCGGAAGTGGGACGTCCGACCAACTCCTATATCTCCACGGTCTCGGCGGGGTTTCGTTTCGATGCGGGACGCAACTGGGCGGTGGATTACGGCACGGGGTGGACGGTCTACTCCAGCCGCCGTTTCCGGAACTCACCGAACCATAATCTGAACTTTTCGGGGGCCTTGCCGTTGCGAGCCTGGGAGGGTGGGTTCTCGCAGGGCTACAGTTATGCGCGGGCGCCGCGCATCGAGACCGGGCGACAGACGGAACGGCAGACGGTGACCACGTCGGGAACGCTGGCCCGGGCCTTGGGCACGAAGCTGACGTTTCAGACGGGGCTTTCCCAGAGCCTCAATTTCATCTCGGCCAGCCCGGATTCCTATTCGTGGTCCTCGAGCAATGCGCTGCAATATCGCTTGGGCGAAACCGCTTCCGTGGGCGGGACCTTGGCTGTCTCGTACGTTGATGCGGATCCCGGCGTGAACATGGCCGCCGTGACCCCCGGCGGCAGTTTCGCGTGGGCGGTGTCCCCGCGGTTGTCGATGAACCTCTCGGCGGGCACGGACTACCGCTGGATCTTCTCGCGTGGCGTCAAGTCCCCCACCACGCCGGTCTTCTCGGTGGGCGGGAGTTATCAGCTGTTTGACCACACCTCCTTCACCGCGAGCGCGTCCCGCAGCCTGGCGCCCTCGAGTTTTCGCAACCAGCTGCTGGACGGAACCAGCTGGCGGGTGGGGTTCGGCCAGCGGCTGCTGGGCGTGATCCAAGTCTCGGGGTCCGTCGGAGGGCAGATTTCCGGATACACGGCGACCCGGCGCGGCGTGGAGGCAGGACGCAAGGATAACGCGTATGTCTATTCGCTCAGCGCGGGCACCACGGTCCTGCGCCGGCTCAGCGTGTCGGTCGGATTCAACGCGACCGACAATTCCACCAACCGCAGGGGCTATGGCTTCAACAGCCGGTCCTACAG
>JBMTAG010000007.1:0-72691 GCA_049428505.1 Opitutaceae bacterium
GTCCGCGGTTCGAGTCCGCGAGCGTCCACCATCCCTCTGCAACGAGGGGGGCGGACGGGGAAAGCAGGGTAAAGTACACACCAAAGTACGGGTCGACACCACGGAATGGGGAGGGGGCGGGCTTGGTGGCTCCGAGGCGGGCGCAGCTCGGCGAAAGGTTCGGGATCCGAAGAAGGATGAGTCCATCCCGCGATCGCCTGCCGGATTCCGGGCGGAAGTTTTCCCTCTGGTGCGGATCTCCTCCAGTGGCGGACCCGTATCCTTCGATCTCCCGCGGCTGGTATTCGCCGGCCGGTGGATTGCCAGCAAGGACCGGAGAAACGCGAAAGATAACCCAAGGACGACGGTAGGATGCCGAGGGGATCAGCGCGGCTGACATGAGGAAGCCCGCTGGGCCAGCGGTCGTCGGCCGGTTGGTCGAGGCCGCAGCTCGGCCCCGCCAGCGGTGGCGGGCGGAAGGGTGAGGCGTGACCGGATGGCAGGCTCCCGCAACCGCTCCCGGCAGAGCTGGTGGGATGGGCAAGCCTCCGCCATTGCAGGTTTCGCCGGGAGCCGTTTCATCGCGCTCCTTCCCCATGCCTGTCCCCGCCTGGCGGCGCACCGCCGCCGTTTTGCTCCTCCTGGTCGTCGGCGGTCACGCCCGCGCCGCCGCGTCGGCCCGGTCCGCGCCACCCCATGTCCTCTTCATCGCGGTCGACGACCTCAACGATTGGATTGGACCGCTGCAGGGCCATCCGCAGGTCAAGACGCCGCACCTCGACCGCCTTGCCCGGCGCGGCGTCACCTTTGCCAATGCCCACTGCGCCGCCCCGCTCTGCAATCCCTCGCGCGCCGCGGTGTTCAGCGGCCTCCAGCCCTTCCAGACCGGCGTGATCGCCAACGACGGGACCGCCATCCGCGGGGCGCGGCCCGACCTGGTGCTGCTGCCGCAGCATTTTCAGCAGGCCGGCTACCGCACGTTCGGCACGGGAAAGCTGCTCCACCAGAAGGGAACGGGCTTGTACGAGACGGAGTTCTACCCGGAGCAGCGCTGGAGCCCCTTCACCCCCGAGGCGACCACCTACGCGGCCGCGGAACTGCCCTCCAAGGGTTCGGCCAACCCACAGCACCGCACCGTCCTCAAGGGCCGTCCCGTCGTGCTCCCGCTCAACCGGATGCCGAGCGACCGCGCCGCCGACTCGCCCAACGGGGAATCCTTCGATTGGGGACCGCTCGACGTCGAGGATGCCGACATGGGCGACGGCCAGATCGCCGACTGGGCCGTGCAGCGGATCCGCGAGCTGGCGCGGACGCCCGCGCAGCCGTGGTTCCTTGCCGTGGGGTTCTACCGTCCCCACATCCCGCTCTTCGCCCCGCGGAAGTATTTCGATCTCTATGCCGGCCTCGACCTCCAGCTGCCCGCGGTCCGGGCCGACGACCTGGATGACCTGAGTGACACGGCTCGCCGCTGGGCCCGCGATCCCGTCACCGCGGGTTCCCATGCCTCCGTTGTGAAGCACGGCCAGTGGCAGGCGGCCGTGACCGCCTATCTCGCCTGCGTCTCCTTCATCGACGCCCAGGTGGGCAAGCTGCTGGCGGCGATCGACGAGGGTCCGGCCGCCGGCAACACGGTGATCGTCCTGTGGGGGGATCACGGCTGGCACCTCGGCGAGAAGGAGCACTGGGGCAAGTGGACCGGCTGGCGGCGTTCCACGCGCGTGCCGTTGATCGTGGCGCCGCCGCGGGAGGGTGCGACCGCGGCCTGGCCGCGCGGGGTGGTCTGCGCCGCGCCGGTCAGCCTGATCGACCTTTACCCGACCCTGATCGACCTGTGCGGGGTGGCGGCGCGCCCGGGGCTGGCCGGCGAGTCGCTGGGGCCGCTGCTCCGGAATCCGGCCGCCGCGTCCGAGCGCCACGTCGTCACCACCTTCGATGCGGGCAACTATGCCCTCAGCGGCGCGCGTTGGCGCTATCTCCGTTATGCGGATGGCCAGGAGGAGCTCTACGATGCGGTGAACGACCCCCATGAGTGGACGAATCTGGCGGGGCGGCCGGAGGTGCGGGCGGTCCAGCAGGCGATGGCGGCCCGGATTCCGGTCGTCGAGGCGAGCGCGGGCCAGGCCGCCAAGCCGGCGGGCCGGGCGGGGCGGAAGAGGAAGGTGGAGGCCCCGTAGGCGGGGGCTGGAGCCGGTCGGCTAAACGAGGCCCGCGCGACGCCTTCCCGCTGGGTCCCTCACAGGTCGAACGTCGCCGTCAGGATGAACTGGCGCGGGTCGACGATGCGGTAGGCGTTGGGGGTGCCGTCGGGGTAGGCGCTGATCGCCTGGAGCCGGCCGTTCTCCTGCGCGTTGCGCACGTTGAGCTGCAGCGTGGCGTTCACCTGCCGGAAGAACTTCACCCGATAGGCCGCGAACAGGTCCACGTAGGCGCGCGGGTCGTCGTAGATCGGCCGCCGCGGATCGAGGGCGGTGATGACCGCCGGGAGCGATTCGACGCCGTAGTAGCCGATGGCGCTCCGATCCTCCCAGCGCAGCGCGCCGCCGAGGGTGAGACGCTTGAGCCACTCGCGATCCAGCCCGAGGCCGGCGAGCCGGTAACTCGTGCTCAGGTTGAAGCGGTACTTGCGGATCTGCGGCCGGCTCTTGCCCTGGTTGGCCACCGCCACGTCGTAGGGCGTCTTCACGCTGCTGGCGAAGAACTGCGAGGGGGAATTCGTGCCGTTGTAGCGCTCGGTCCACCACGGGCGGTTGATCTCGGGGTCGATGATGCTGGTCCACACGGGCATCCGCTCCGCGATCCACTGCGTGACCGCCGGCGACATCTTGGAGTCGATGGACTCGTTCTGGGTCAGGTTGAACCGGGTCGTCCAGTGCGGGTTCGGATTCCAATGCACCTCGAGCTCGATGCCCTTGGCGGTGACATCCTGGGTTTCGGCCACGAGCTCGTTTTGCGCCTCCCGCGCCTCGGGCCGGCGGAAGAACGCGACGTCGAGCTTCGTGAGGCGGGCGATTTCCTGGTCGATCTGGTCCGGGGTCAGCGTGCGGCCCTGCGCCGCGGCGGCGTTGGTCACCCAGGACTGCGCCCGCGTGGTGAGGTTGAAGAACTGGTTCCCGTTGGGGGAATCGAAGTCGAGGTTGCGGATGCGTTGCGCGATGATGCGCATGCTGCCGTTGCGCGAGTTGATCTGCGTCGTCCGGTACTGGTTGGCCCGCACGATGAGCTTCCCCTGGAAGAGGTTCAGCGAGAACCCGTAGTCCGTGCCGTGGCCGGTCGGGTCGGGCAGGGCACCGAGGTAGAGGCCGACCGCGTAGCCCTGCGGCTGGAAGCTGTCCGACTGGTTGTAGTGGAGATGGAGCCACCGGGCCGGCTTCGCCACGACCCCGGCCGTCTTCGTCTTGCCGCCCGCCTTCACCCAGTCCGCCGGGTTGAGCGTGAAGGTCGAGGCGTAGTCGAGCACGATGCCTGCCGGGGTCGCGTTGAACAGCGTCTGACCGCGCTGCCGCTGGTCGCGCGCGTCCTGCCGCCAGCCGAACGTCGTGACGATGCGGTCCCGGAGGAGATGGCTCTGCAGGACCGCGCCCTGCGTCCGCAGGATCGCCCGGTCCCAGGTGTTGGTGGAGTCGTACCAATAGCCCGGGCCGAGCCGCGCGGGCTCGGTGACGAAATTCGGCGTCGCGTTGGCCGTGCCGGGATTGGTCCAGCCGCCCCAGCGGTACGCGTGGACGCCCGGGGTGAAATCCCGCGGACCCTGGTCGGCGTTGTACCCCTGGTTGTCGCCGACGTAATAGCGGTAGGTGTTCAACGCGACGTTCGGCCGGACGAAATCGCGGGCCTGCCCGGTCGGCGCGGGATACCAGGAATGGTTCGAGAGGATGACGTCGCGCCAGATTGTCGTGCGCGAGCGGTTCTCCTTGAACTCGCCGTAGCCGAGGAACTGCTGCATCCCGAGCCAGCGCAGGAGGCCCTTTTCCTGGCGCAGATCGAGCCGGTAGGCGAGCTGGCCGCGGTACGTCTCGCGCTCGAAGGGTCCGCCCGCGATCCCCTTCGTGTTGAAGAAGCCGATGTACGGGCGCAGGAAGAACGGGTTCGGGCTTCCGTCGACCATCCGCTCGTTGGCGTCGATGTGCAGGTAGCCGGTGGCGCCGGAACTGCCGGCGGTGCCGTACAGGCTCCGGTTGTCGCGGCGGCCGGCCTCGCGGAAGTACCCGAGCTGGAGCGCGAGCAGGTTCCGCGGCGTCTCGAGGATGATCTGCTCGAGCTGCGCATGGCTCGTGAGCACGGTCTCGTTGATCCGGTTCATCGCCGCGAGGTTCACGTGCTTCCAGTCGTAGATCGCCCGGCTCGTGACCGAGGGATCGCTCGAGAACAGCGGCTGGGTGGCGCGGATCTGCTGGGGGGTCGTATTGACGAGGACGATGTTCTGGTTGCGGCCCTCCGGCGTGGGGGTGCCGCTGGTGCGCCCGGGGCCCCAGTAGCCGACCGTGCCGTCGGTGTCGATGAAGAGGACCGACTGGTCGCGGATGCTGGCGCTGGTGAAGTACGGCGGCAGCGTGGTCGCGGTGAACGTGCCCGCCACGCGCCCGCCGTTGAGTTTCGCCGAGGTGGTGACGGGATCCCAGGTGGGCCGGCCGGCGTTGATCCAGCCCGTGATGGCGTCGCGCGGCGGCGTGGTGTTGGGACGGTTGCCCGTGATATGGTAGTAGAAATGGGACGCCGTCAGCGTCGTGCCCCGGAAGGGCTGGTAGCGGACCATCGCGTTCAGCCGCCGGGTGTCGGTGCCCGACGGTTTGCGGACGTAGCCGTCGTGCTGGAAGACGGCGCTGCCGCGGACGGCGAGCCGGTTGCGGATCAGGACGCGGTTGAGGTCGAGGTTGGCGCGGTAGCCGTCGAAGCTGTCCCAGCGCAGCCCGACCGTCGAGCGGTGGCGCCCGAAGGTGGCGGACGCGGGCGCCATGTTCACGGTGCCGGCCGCGTTGCCGAGGCCGAAGACCGTCGAATTGGGCCCGCGGCTGATCTCCACGGCATCGATCATGGAGGGATCGATCGGCACGCGCCCGCTGGTCTCGAAGTTGGCGAAGGAAAGGTTGGCCGCGCCGACGCCGCGAACGCGGTTGGCTCCCTGGGGATTGAGCGAGTTGTCGGTCGGGCTGCCATTGCGGTCGACCTCGAACTGCGTGTAGGTGCCGGTACCCTCGGTGCTCGCCTCGTAGAGGAAGATGTCGTTGATATCGAGCATCGCGAAGTCGGACATCTGCTCCTTCGTCACGACTGAGATCGACGAGGCGAGGTCCTCGACGCGGGAGTTGAGCCGCGTGCCGGACATCGTGGTCGACGCGTAGTAGCCGCGGCCTTCCGAGACGACTTCGAAGGGCGAGAGCCGCACGGGCTCGGCACGACCGGGGGTGGCTGGGGTGACGCCGGCCGCCGCCGGCTTCGTTGCCGCCTCCATCGCGGCGAGCTCGGCGGGATCGAGCCGCCCGTTGCGATTCGCGTCGTATTTCGCGAGCGCGAGGGGATCGGTGGGGGCCACCTGGGCGAACAACGCCGCGGCGGAGAGCAGGCTGGCGGCGGAAAGGGCGGCCGGGCGCCGCGAGGCACGAGGGGATGGACGGGGGTTCACCGTGCAGGCAAGTTGGGGTGACAGGGAGCCGGCGATCAGGGGCGAACGACGGCGGGGTGAGGCGGAGGGTGGGCGAGCCCGGAAAAAACTCTAACCAATTTTTCCGCCGGAGCGGCCGGAGGGGCCAGCGCCGGGGACGCGCCGTGGCGGGCTGGCAGCCGGGAGGACAAGGGGGCGGCCAGACGGGGGAGGAGCTTGCGGGAGGGCCGCGGCACGAGTCCGTGCGCGTCCCTCCTCCCGCGGATTGGCCGCGGCGGACGCGGCTACCGCCGGCCGAGCCGTTGGAGCGTCGCCTGCAACTCCTCCCGCAGGCCCGGCCGCTGCGGTTCCAGCGCGAAGGCGGCGCGCAGCTGGGCTGCGGCGGCCTCCAGCTCGCCCGCGCGCAGCAGGATCCGGGCGTAAAGCTGTCGCGCGGCGGCGGAGTCCGGCTCAAGCTCCAGGGCGCGTTCGAAATGGCCGCGGGCCTCCCCGAGGCGCTCGCTCAGCGCGAGGGCGAGGCCCCAGTTCAGCTCCGCGCCGGCGTGGTCGGGTTGCAGTTGCAGCGTGCGCGCGAAGCAGGCGATCGCCGCCTCCAGCCGGCCGGACTCCGCGTGCGTCAACCCGAGGTTGTGGGGGGCCTCGGCGAGGCCGGGCTCCAGCTCGATCGCGCGCTGGAAACGCCGGGCGGCCTCCTCACGGCGGCCGAGCAGGGCGAGGGCGACGCCGTGGGTGTTCTCGGCGCGCGCGAACTTCGGTTGCCGCTGGAGGGCGCGTTCCACCAGGGGGAGCGCCGCGGCCGGCTGCCCCGTGCGCGCCAGGTTGTCGGCGAGGTTGTTCAGCGCCGCGGGGAAGTCGGGCTTCAGCTCCACGGCGCGCCGCGCGTGCGGCAGGGCGGCGCCGGGGTCGCCCCGGGCGGCGAGTTCCACGGCGAGGTTGTGGTGCGCGATCCAGCTGTCGGGGGAACGCTTCAGGGTCGCGCGGTACAGCGCCGCGGAATCCGCGTAGTGCCGGCTCTGCGCGAAGGTCAGGGCAGCGAGCCCCGCGACGAGGGCCGTGCCGGCGGTCAGGACCTGGGGGCGGCTCCAGGTGCGGATCCCCCCGTGGACGGCGCGCGTCAGGCCGGCGGCGAGCAGCGCGAAGGCGGCGAGGCTGGCGAGGTATTGGAAGTGGTCCGCGACCGGCGAGAAGAGGAACGGGTAGACGTCGAAAAACCCCAGCGCCGGGAACAGCATCCCGCCGAACAGGAGCGCCGCCGCGAGCGGACCCCGTTGCCGGCGGGCGTGCCAGGCGAGCCCGGCCAGCAGCAGGAGCGCGGCGAGGGCGGGCAGGTAGTGCGCGGCGCGGGTGGGGTCGGCCGACCACGGCGGGTAGTGGAACGCGAGGTTCGCGGGCCAGAGCAGCGTGCCGAGGTAGAACCAGAGGTTGCGCCCGGCGAGCAGCGCCCGCGCCAGCAGCCCCTGCTCAAACCCCGCGCCCTGGGCGCCGATGCCGGTCCGTTCGAACCAGACGGTGAACAGTCCGGCCGCCACGCCCGCCACGAGCCACGGCAGGAGCGGCCGGACGTCCTCGCGCCACGTGAGCCGGCCGCGGCGCCACCAGGCGAGCACCAGCAGCGCCGCGGGCAAGGTCGCCGTGACGGTCTTGGTGAGGAGCGCCGCGAGGAACCACGCGCTGGCGGCGGCGTAGCGCGCGGGGCGGCGGTCCTTCTCGTACTGCAGCCACGCGAGCGCCGCCGCGAGGGAGCAGAGCGTGGAGAGCGTGTTCTTCTGCTCGGCGATCCACGCGACCGATTCCACGGCCACCGGGTGGAGCGCGAAAAGGCAGCCGGCCAACACGGCTCCGGGCACCGCCAGCCGGCGCAGCAGCCGCATCAGCAGCCACGCCGACAGCGTGTGCCACAGCACATTGACCAGGCGGTACCCGAGCGGCGCGTCGCCCCAGAGCTGGTGCTCCAGCCAGAACGCGGAGTGCAGCAGCGGATAGTACTGCTGCGTGGCGCCCGGCTCCGTCCAGATCCGGGCCAGCCCCGCCCAGGATTGCAGCGCGGGACTCGTCACGTGGCCGGCGTCGTCCCAGAGGAAGCCCCCCGGAAGGCTGGGTCCGTAGGCGAGGAGCGTGGCCGCCAGCAGCAGCCAGAAGAGCGCGCCCGAAGCGTCCCGCGGCGGCTCCACGCCGGGGCGGCGGGGGGCAAGCGGAGCGGGGCGGGCCGGCGCGTTCATCGGGGCGGGGCGAGGCAACCGGGGCGGCGGGCGGGCGGCAAGCCGGATGGGGCCCGCAGGCACGCGCGCGAGGGCCGGAAAAGCAAACCGCCGGCACCCGGGGGGTGACGGCGGTTGATCCGCGGGGGGGCGGGGGATCGCGCCTACAGCTCGAAGGCGACGCTCAGGATGAACTGGCGCGGGTCCACGATGCGGTAGGTCGCGGCCCGGCCGTCGAAGAAGGCCTGGGTCTTCAGGAGTCCACCGCCGCTTTCCTGCGCGTTCTTCACGTTCAGCTGGACGTTCGCCCGGACGCGGTCGCGGAGCAGCCGCAGCCGGTAGCTGGCGAACAGGTCGACGTAGACTTGCTCGGGCGAGTAGATCGGCCGGTTCGGATCGAGCTGCAGGATCTTGTTCTGCGCCAGCGCGAGGTCCATTCCCGGGGTGTAGCCGAGTCCGTAGAACCCGATGGAGCCCTTGCTCTCGTAGCGGAGCGATCCGCCCACGCTGAGGTTCCGCAGGATGGGGTGCTCGGTGAGGCCGGCGAGCTGGTAGCGCGTGTTGAACTTCGCGGAGTACTTGCGGATCTGGGGCCGGGGCCGGCCGATCAGGGCGCGGAAGACCGCCATCGGGGCATCGACGTTCACCGCGAAGTTGTCGGCCGGCGACTGGGTGGCGTTGTAGCCGGCCACCGTGCTGAACGGGGCGCCCTTGATGTGCCACCAGAGCAGGTGCCCGGTCGGGCCGACGGGCAGGTTCACCGGGCCGGTCGCGTAGGGGGTGGTGACGCCGCCGATCGTCTGCGTCGTGCGGGTGAAGCGGGGATCCTCGAGCGAGGTCCACACGGGCATCCGCGCCGCGATGTACTGGTCCACCGCGGCGCCGGCCGCCGTGTTGATCGATTCGGTCTGGGTGGCCGAGCCGCTGATCGTCCAGAACCGGGAGGCGTTGTAGTTGATTTCAATCTCGTGGCCCTTGGAGCGCGCGTCGTTGACGGCCGCGTAGGTGGCGGCGGTGGCGATCGCCTGGAGCCCCTCGAACTGCGCGGCCGGCATCTGGATCGCTCCGGCGACCTGCGCGTTGGTGGCGGTGCCGCCGGTGCCGAGGCCGCTCAGCCAGGCGGTGGACTGCCGGCGCAGGTTGTAGGCATCGTTCGCGACGAAGCCCTCGTACCGCAGGATGCGCTGGGCCATGGTGGAGATGTCGCCGTTGCGGAGGTCGAGCTGCTTGGTGTCGAAGCGCGTGTAGCGGATCGACAACCGGCCCTCGAGGAGGGTCAGCCAGAAGCCGACGTCCTTGCTCTTGCCGCTCTGGTTGGGCAGCGGCTTGAGGAACAGGTCGTAGGCGGGCCCTTGGGCGATGAAGTTGTCCGAGAGGTTGTAGGTGAGGCTCAGGCCGCTGACGGCCTCAGCGAGGAACCGCCCCACGCCGGTGCGGCCCTCGGTCCGGAAGGTTGCGAGGTCGCGGAACGGACGGGCCACGACGGAAGCGGTCTGGGTCTTCCCTGCGGCGACGCGCCAGGGCCCGACCCAGCCGCTGGAGGCGGCGAAGTCGTACTCCCGGAGGTCCGGGGTGAGCAGGGCGAGCGGGGAATTGCGGACGTTCACCTGATCCTCGCGGAGGCCGAAGGTGCCGACCAGCTTGCCGGTGAGGAAGGTGCTCTGCAGCACGCCGCCGGAGGTCTTCACGACGGAGTTGAGGTTATTGAGGCCGCCGCCCTGGCCGGGCGTGAAGCCGACCGCGGACACGTCCTTGATCATCGCGTTCGAGGCCGGGCCCCAGACGAACGGCAGGCTGACCCCCTCGGGGAACAGGCTGGGCGCGTACTGGATGCCGGCCCCCGGGGTGCTGCCGACGTAGTACTGTTCATTGAGCCGGCCGTAGTTGCTGGGGACGATCGCGTTGCCGTTGATCAGGTAACGGGGGTCGGTGTTCGACACCGTCTGCAGCGCGAGCGGCGTGCCGGCGTACTTCTGCTGCCAGCCCTTGTCCTTGCCCAGGGCGGTGTGCCGGTAGGTCCAGGTGTAGTTCTTCTGGTCCTTGTACTCATAGTACCCGAGCAGCTGCTGGGTCCCGAGCCACTTGCTCCAGCCCTTGTCCTGGGAGAAATCGAGCCGGTAGACGGTCTGGGCGCGGGCGGTGTCCCATTCGAGCGGCTTGCTGCGCAGGAAGGGTTCGCTGCTCCGCAGGTAGGGGCGGCCGAAGTAGGGGTTGGGCGTGCCGTCGAGGAAGACCTGGTTCACGTCGACCTGGAGCTGGCCGACGTTGCTGTTCACGCTGGCGGGCCCCATCGGCTGGTTTTCCAGGCGCTTGGCCTGTTCGCGCATGAAGGTGACCTGCGCCGCGAGGGTGTGCTTGGGCGTGGTGAGGACCATCTGGTCGAGCTGGACCATGAAGGTGTCCACGTCGTCCCAGGCCTTGCCGTTGCCCGCGAGGTTGATGCTCGTCCAGTCGTAGATCGACCGGTCGTTGATCGGCCGGGCGACCGCGTTATACAGCGGCTGCTGCGCGGCGGTGTAGGTCTCCGCCGGTCCCATCGTGAGCAGGCCGAGGCCGGAGGCCGCGGAGGCGAAGGGATCCGTCACCGAGAAGGTGTTGCCCACCGGGGTGGCGGGGTTGGCGGTGTAGCGGGCCATCGTCCAGTAGGGGGCCTCGCCGGGGGCGCCGATGAGGAAGGGCGAGCGGCTCTCCGCCCCGCCGGTGAAGAAGCTCGGGTTGGCGGTGTAGGGCGTGGTGCTGCCGGGGACGTTGCCATTGCCCAGCACGGTGCCGTTGGCGAGGGTGACGAGGCGGGTGACGGGATTCCAGGCGGGCTTTCCGGCGCGGAGCCAGTCCGTGTAATAGTCGCGGGGGGTGGTGAAGTTCGGCCGGTTCGAGGCGTTGCGGTAATTGTACCAGGAGGCGGCCAGGGTGGTGTTGCGGAACGGCCGCGCCTTCAGCTGGAAGCTCAGGCGGCGGGCGTCCTCGCCGGACGGCTTGCGCTGGAAGGCGGTGTGCTGGTTGGCGTAGCTGGCGCGCACGGCCAGTTTGCCGTTCAGCAGCTGCCGGTTCAGGTCGAGGGCGGTGCGCCAGCCGCCGTAGCTGTCGGCCCGGAATTCCAGGCGCGTGAAGGCGCGGGACAGGTTGGCGGTGGCGGGGACCTGGTTGACCGTGCCGGAGGCGTTGCCGAGGCCGAAGATGTTGGCGTTCGGGCCGCGGCTGAGCTCCAGCGAATCCATCCACAGCGGATCCACGGGCACGCGCCCGGAGGTCTGGATGTTGTTGAAGGCGATGTTGGCGTTGCCGATGCCGCGCACGCGGTTGGCGTTGTTCGGGTTGATGCTCACCTGGTCGACCACGGCGCCGGTGCGGTCGGTGTCGAACTGGGAGTACGAGTTGGTGCCTTCGGTGCTCGCGAGGTAGTCGAACACGTCATTGATATCGAGCATCGCGAAGTCCTGCATCTGCTCCTTGGTCATCACCGTGATGGACTGACCCAGGTCCTCGATCTTCGAGTTCAGGCGGGTGCCGGACATCGTGTTGGACTGGAAGTAGCCCCGGGCCTCCGAGACGACGGTGAACGGGCTGAGTTCGACGATGTCCCCGCCGGTCCGGGAGGTGCCTGAGCTGGCGACCACGGGCGGGGGGGCGCCCCCGGCGGCCGGCCGGGTGGGCGCGGGCGCCACTTGGGCCGGGAGAAGCGAGGTCAGGGTGATGGCGGCGAGCAGGGGGAGCGGGAGCCGGCGGGGGTCGTTCATGGGAGGCAGGGAAGAGGGCGGGGCGGAGGGACGGGTTAGGGGGACGGGGCAGGGGGTGCACCCTAGGTTGCGAGGGAGGGGAAACGACGTCACGGACGCGGGTCAACCTTAGCGCCCCGAGTGCCGGGACTATTTTGTCGGACCGTCCGGCGGGTGACGCGGCTTCATCCGTCCGGCGTCCTGGATGCCGAACGGGGGAGCCTCAGCGTCCGGCCTTGGGTGGACCGGAGAGAAAGACGAACGTGCCGCGCTTGTTCGCGCTGACGAGGTCGGGGATGCCGTCGCCGTCGGCATCGGCCGCGACGAGCTGCACGCCGATGCCCGAGGCGGCGTCGATCCGCCGCGGTTCGAAGCGGACGCGCCCGCCCTCGCGGCGCAGGAGGAAGGCGTGGATCACCGGGTCGGCATTCGGCTCCGCATCGCCCTTCGGGCCGTGCGCCCACCAGCGCTTGCCGGTGACAATGTCGGGCAGGCCGTCCCGGTCGAGGTCCGCGAGGGTCACCGCGTGCAACTGCGAGAACTGCACGCCGCCGAGTTTCTCGTCCGCCTTGGTCGAGGTGATCGGATGTTCCCGGAAGGTGATCGCGCCGTCGGCGGCGCGCACCTGTTCGAACCAGGAGAGGCCGTAGCCGTGGGCGTCCTTGGCCGAGACCACGTCGGGCAGGCCGTCGCCGTTCACGTCGGTGACGAGCATCTGCGAGCTGCCGCGGCCGGGGGCGAAGGGGAAGGGATGCCGCTTCCAGACCGGGTCGCCGGCGAGGGAGGCGGGTTGTTCCCACCAGGCGTCCTTCTCGAGCAGGTCGGGGCGGCCGTCCCCGTTGAGGTCGCCGAAGCCGAGGCCGTGGGTGAAGCGCTGCCACTGGCCGGGGGGCGAGATCGGATGGAAGGTCCACGGGCGCGTCGGGTCCTTCGGGTCGGGCGTGGCGTAGCCGAGGCGCATCAGGCTGGAGCAGATGAGCACGGGCCGGCCGGTGCCGAGCAGGTCGCCGAAGGTCGGCGATTCGTTGTCGACCGGCAGGTAGACGACGCGCCGGCGCCAGGCGCCGCCCTTGGCGCCGGGGTTCTCGTACCAGGACGCGTCGACGCCGGGAAAGCCGAGCACGAGGATGTCGGCCCAGCCGTCCGCGTTGAAGTCGTGGGCGAAGGCGAAGAAGTTGTCCGAGTACCGGAGCGGATCGAACGGCGCGGCCGGGTAGAATTCGTGGCGCTGCCGGAAGTCGGGGCCCGCGTACCAGTAGGGGCCCGCCACGACATCCATCGTGCCGTCGCGGTTGAAGTCGCCGAAGGTGGCGCCCTCGGCGAGGAACTGGTCGCTGAGCTGGAGCTTGCGGTATGGGGCGAGATCGGCGGCGGCGACCGTGACGGCGCAGGCGGCGAGGAGGGCGGCGAAGCGGGGCAGGGTGGGGGTCATGCGGGGGGATCGCCGCCGTCGCGGGGCGCGGGTCGGCGTCGAGCTTGCCCCGTTGATGGGGATTCGCGGTCGGTTCGTAAAGCTCCGCCACCAGTCGCCCCGTGACCCCCGTGGCGCAGCGCCCGCGTTCGGCGCGCAGCGCCCTGCCCCGCTCGCTGCGACGATCTGGCGCGGCCGGCGGCAAGGCGAACCTCCCTCACGTCGCGGGCCGGAGTCCGCGGGGGGGCTGGGCCGGGCGTGACAACCCGGGCCGGGGGGGGCAGCGTGGGGCATGCGCTGGTTCCCGCTTCCCCTGCGACTCCTCCTCGTGGCGCTGCCGGCGTTGTCGGCGCCCGCCGCCCCGACTCCGACTCCGGTGACGCGCCCGCCCAACATCCTCTTCATCCTCACCGATGACCAGGGCTGGGCCTCGCTGTCGTGTTACGGTGGCCGGCACGTCCCGACCCCGCACCTCGACACGCTCGCCCGCGACGGCGTGCGCTTCACCGACGCCTACGTGATGCCGCAGTGCACGCCCACGCGGGCGGCGCTGCTCAGCGGTCAGCATACCGCGCGCAACGGGATGTGGCACGTGATCCCCTGGTATGGCTCGCCGTGGGCGCCCGTCCGCGAGCCGGCGTTTCGGGAGCAATTTCCGCGCGACGCCTTCAACCTCGCCAAGGGCCTGCGGGCGGCCGGCTACGCCACGGCCATCGCGGGCAAGTGGCACCTCACCACCGGGGCCGACGGTGACTACACGTCGCTGCGGCCCGAAGCCGGCTCCGCCTACGGCTTCGACTACGTGGCGCCGCGCGGGCCTGGCACGCAGAACGAAGGCGACAAGTGGGTGGATCATCTTACGGACCAGACGCTGGGCTTCATCTCGCGCCACCGTGATCGCCCCTGGTTCGCTTATCTCGCGCATCATACCCTGCACGGCAAGGTCTCCGCCCCGGCCGCCCTGGTCGCGAAGTACCGCGCGGCGGGCGCGCCCGAAACCGGCTTCCACAATGCGACCTACCTCGCGGCTCTCGAACACCTCGACCATTCGGTCGGCCGCCTGCTCGCCGGCCTCGACGCGATGGGCCAGCGGGAGCACACGCTGGTGGTCTTCACCAGCGACAATGGCGGCGTCGACACCAGCTGGGGTCCGCCCGCGATGAGTGATGATCCCGCCGATGGTTCGGTCCCGCTCCGGATCCGCCTCCAGGAGTACGATCAAGCTCCGCTGCGATCCGGCAAGGGCACGCCCTACGAAGGCGGCATCCGCGTGCCCTGCCTGGTGCGCTGGCCGGGCGTCGCCCGCGCCGGCCACGTCAGCCCCGAGCCCATCCATGTGGTTGACTGGCTCCCCACGCTGCTGGCCGCCGCCGGGACGCGCGTGCCCGCAGGGCACGTGGTGGATGGCATCGACCTGCGGCCCGCGCTCACGGGGGGGGCGCTGCCGGCGCGCGCCCTCTACTGGTACCTGCCCCTGTACGACCTGCGCTGGGCCGTGACGCCCTGCGCGGTGGTGCGCGAGGGGGACTGGAAGCTGATCGAGCACTTTGGGGACTCGTTCACGGACGAAGTGAGGTACCGCCCGGGCCGCCGCCTGGAACTGTTCCACCTCGGCTCGGACCTGGGCGAGGCGGAAGACCGAGCCGCCGCCGAGCCCGCGCGGGCCGCGCGGATGAGCGCGCAGCTTCATGGGTGGATCCGTTCGCTCGCCGCCGAAATCCCCGGACCCAATCCGCACGCAGACACGACCCGGCGCTTCACCGAGTCGCGGGTGAAGCAGCCCTGGAACCAATGAGGGCGCGGGCGGAGGCCCGAAAGCAGGGGCTCGTCGCGACCGGCCGTGGATTGCCGTCGCGTGCCCCGGCTCATCGGTGAATTGCGCCGTGACCCGCGCGGCGGGGGCGCGTCCGCGGATAGCTTTGCCTCCGTCCGCCCCGCAACCTGCACTGCCGGGATGACCGATGGACCGAAGCGGGAGGTGGTGTGCGCGGATGCGCTCCCGTGGCTGCGGGAGCGGGGGACGATCCCCGGCGCCTGCGTGATCACCTCGCTGCCGGACGTCTCGGAGGTCGGCCTCGCCTTGCCGGCCTGGCGGACGTGGTTCGTGGCGGCGGCCCGGCTGGCGGTGGAGGCGGCGCCGGCGGAGGGGGCGGCGCTCTTCTTCCAATCGGACATCAAGCGCGACGGCGCGTGGATCGACAAGGCGGCGTTGGTGCTGCGCGCGGCCGAGGCGGCAGGGGCAACGCTGTTGTTTCACAAGATCGTCTGCCGGCGGCCCCCGGGGGCGCTCACGGCTGGCCGGCCGGGCTTCACGCACTTCCTGGCCGTGTCACGCGCGCTGCGATGTCCGGACGTGCTGCCGATTCCGGATGTCATCGCGGATCCGGGGGAGCAGCTCTGGGTGCGGGCGATGGGGGTGCGGGCGGCGGCGCACGCCGTGCGGTTCGCGCGGGACGTGGTGGGGCCGGCGTTGGGTCGGGCCCCCGTGGTGGTCGATCCCTTCTGCGGCGTGGGCACGGTGCTGGCGGTGGCCAACGCGCACGGGCTCGACGCGCTGGGCGTGGAAAAGCACCGGAAGCGCGCGGAGCAGGCGCGGGCCCTCGTGGTGCGGCCGGAAGCGGGGCCGGTGTCCCCGGGCTAAGTCCGAGCCACGCGCTTGCGCCGCGGGCGGCAGGAGGCAAAACGGAGGGATGGATGGCCCCCGCTGGTTCCTTGCGTTGCTCCTCCTCGCCGCCGGGGGGGCCGGACGGCGGGCCGCCGCCGCGGAGCCCGCGCCGGTGACGTGGACCGTCGACGGCGTGGTCCGCGAGGGGTTGCAGGTGCTGCCCGAGAACCCGCCGGTCCCCGGGGCGCCCGTGGTGCTCGTGTTTCATGGTCATGGGGGCACCGCGCGAAACGCGGCCCGCGCCTTCGCGCTGCACCGGCATTGGCCCGACGCGATCGTCGTCTACCCGCAGGGCCTGAACACGCCCGGTCGTTTGACGGACCCCGAGGGCCGGCGGCCGGGCTGGCAGCACGCGGCGGGCGAGCAGGGGGACCGGGACCTGAAGCTGGTGGACGAGATCCTCGCGCGCCTGCGGCGGGAGCAGCGGATCGATGAGCGCCGCATCCATGCGACCGGACACTCCAATGGCGGTGGGTTCACCTACCTGCTGTGGGCGGAGCGCGGCGCGGTCTTCGCGTCGTTCGCGCCCTCCGCCGCGGGCGGGGCGGCCCTTGTCGCGGCGCGGGCTCGCCTGGAACCGCGGCCCGTGCTGCACGTCGCCGGGCGGGCGGACGCCCTCGTGTCGTTCGCGGCGCAGGAGCGGACGATCGCGCGCGTGCGGGAGGTCAACCGCGCGGGACCCGGGGAGCCGTGGGCGCCGGGGTGCACGTATCATCCGTCGCCGGTGGGCGCGCCGGTGGTCGCATTCGTGCACGAGGGGGGCCACGCGTTCCCGGCGGCCGCGCCTCCGCTGATCGCGCGTTTCCTGCGCGGGCATCCGCGGCCCCAGATGCCCTGAAGCCGGCGCCGCCGGCCGCGGCGATGCGTTCCGCGCTGGACTTGCCGGAGCTTCCCGGAGGATGGTGATCCCGTGCCCCGCGGTCGGCCCGCTTTGTTGCTCGTGCTCACCCTCGCCGGTGTCCTTTCCGCGGCGACGGTGCCGCCGCGGCGCGAGCTGGAGTACGCCCGGGTCGGCGACCAGGTGCTGCGGCTCGACCTGCACCTGCCCGCCGCGAACGGGACCCCGGCGCCGCTCGTCGTGTGGGTGCACGGCGGGGCCTGGAGCCGCGGCTCCCGGAGCGAACACCCCTTGGCCCCGCTGGTCGCCCGGGGTTGGGCGGTCGCCAGCGTCGATTATCGCCTTACCCCCGTCGCCCCCTTCCCGGCGAACGTCCACGACCTGAAGGCCGCGGTGCGTTTCCTGCGCGCCCGCCACGCGGAGCACGGCTTCGCGCCGGAACGCATCGCGATCGCCGGGGCCTCCGCCGGCGCGCATCTGGCGGCCCTCGTGGGCGTCAGCAACGGGCACCGGGAGCTCGAGGGGGAGGTGGGGGAACACCGTGACCAGTCGAGCGCGGTGCAGGCGATCGTCAGCTTCTACGGGGCCTCGAACCTCGAGACCATCCTTGCCCAGTCGACCCCCTATGGCCTCGGGGTCCGCATCCCCGCGCTGCAACTGCTCCTGCGCGGCCAGCCCGCGGATCAGCCCGCCCTGGCGCGGCTGGCCAGCCCGGTCGCGCACGTCGGGCCGGGGGACCCGCCGCTGCTGTTGCTGCACGGGGACCAGGATCCGCAGATGCCGGTGGCGCAGTCCCTTGAGCTGTGGGGGGCTTACGAGCGCGCGGGCCTTCCCGTCCGCTTCATTCCATTGCACGGCGCGAAGCACGGGGGCCGGGAGTTTTACGACGAGACGCGGCTCGCGCTCGTGCGGGAATTCCTTGCGCGCGCGGGCATCGCGCCCCACCCCCGGCCGTGAACCCCGCCCCGGCCGCCGGCCCCGCGAATTCCCTTAACCGCCGACCCGGTTGGCGCGTCCCTCGATCCAACCTAATCCCGCTGATGAACCGGTATTCCGTCCGCCGCGCGTCGTTGCTCCTCTGGTCCCTGCTGCTCCCGGCGATGGCCGTCCACGCGCAGGTCCGCCCTCCCGGCGGCGGGGGAGGGGGAGGCGGCGGCGGGGGGGGCGTGGGCGTCCCGACTCAGCCCGCGATCATTGCGCCCGCCGGGGTGCTCGTGGGTGTGCCCGTGGGGGCCACGGTCAACCTGGGCCAGGCAGGCGGCGGGCCGGCGGGTGCCAACGCGACTTACCAGTGGAGCGTGACCGGGGCGCGCCTGCTGAGTGATTCCCGGGCGGCCGCGGCCCAGTTCGTCGCGGAGGCGCCCGGTTCGGTGGTTCTGGCCGTGGTCGTCACCGTGGGCGGCAACACGGTGAACCCCACGCTTGAGGTCACCGCGCTGGCCGGCGCCGCGGTCGGAGCGATCACCGCCCCCGCCAGCGCGCCCGCCGGTGACGCGCCCGTCACGGCCTCGGTGCCGCCCGCCGAGAATGGCGACCGCACCTTCCGCTGGACCCTCGGGGGTGGCGCCACGCTCCTCGGCGGTCAGGGCACCAACACGGTCACGTTCCGCCCCGGCGCCGCCGGGCTCAAGGTGGTCACCTGCACGGTTAACCTTCGGAATCTCGTCAATGTCCCCTTGCGCGCCTACCTCGTCGCCACGGGCACCGGCGCCCCGGTGGCGCTGACCGTCAACGCGGGCTCCGGCGGCGGCACTTATCCGGGCGGTTCCCGGGTCGACGTGATCGCCGATCCGCCCGCCCCGGGGCAGGTGTTCGACCGCTGGACCGGCGACGTCGCGCTCCTCGGCAACGCCCCGCTCGCCGTCTCCCTGCCGCGCGTGACGATCACCGTCCCCGCCGCGGCGGCGACGCTGACCGCCACCTACCGCGCTGCCGCCGCGTGGACGCCGCGCGTGATCGAGAACTTCAATCCGCAGGCCCAGCCCGGGCCGAACAACACGACCACGACGGTCGCGACCACCGTCCGCCACTTCGTCCCGGCCAACGCCACCGGCCTGGTGTTTCTCCTGCACGACGCGGCCGGCTCCGGCGCCGACTGGTTCGAACGGCCCCAGCCGCTGCTGCTCGCGCGCGACCTCGTCGCGGCCGGCTACGGCGTCGTCGCCCTGAACAGCCTCAACCGCAACGCGGGCGCCTGGGCCGCGCAGGCGACGCTCGCGGCCAACCTCGATGCGCAGAACCACGCCGCCGCTTACGCCCGGCTTCTCGCGGACGGGTCCATCGCCGCCGGCCGCCCGGTGTTTCTACTGGGGCGTGGCAACGGCGGCGGGGCGGCCATCCGCTACGCCGATTTCCTCGCCACGTCCACGCCGGCGCGCCCGGTCAAGGGCGCCGTGTCCTACCTCAATCCCGGGCTGGAGGCGCTTGGCGTCACCTCGCGTGTGCCGCAGTTCTTCGCCCTCGCGGCGAATGACGGCATCGAGGGCGCCGCCGGCGTGGCCGAGGCCCGCGACCGCAGCGAGCTGCTCCTTGGTCGGGGCGTCGCCGCCAGCGCGGTGGTGCTGCCCGTGACCCCGCTCTACCCGGCGCGGCTGCGGGCGCTCGCCGTCAACGGATCCACCTTCACCGCGGCGGACGCCCAGGCGGTGTCGACCGCGTTGCGGGGCGCGGGCTGGGTCGATGAGAACAGCTACGTGCGCACCGTGCCCACCCGGGCCGCGCTCAGCGCCGCGTTGCCGGAAGCGCTCCGGGCCCGCGCGGCGGACGTCGCCGCGGAGCTTGCGGTCGCCGCGGCCGAACGGGAATTCTTCAGCGAGGCCAACCCGCGCGTGGTGGCCTTCCTCAACGCGCGCGCGGCCGACACCCCCGTCCCGCCCCCCGGACGGCTCGTCAACCTCTCGACGCGTTCCGCGCTGGTCGCGATCGATGACGCGCTGGCGCTGGGCTTCAACGTCTCGGGGACGGCGCGGGCGACGCTGCTCGTCCGCGGCATCGGTCCCGCGCTGACCAAGTTCGGGTTGACCGGCGCCTTGCCGGCGGCGCGGTTGGAGCTGAACCGCGGGCAGACGGTCCTCCAGGCCAACGAGGGGTGGGATCGCCCGGGAGGGTCCGCCACCGCCGCGGAGATCGCCACCGCCGCCGCGTCCGTGGGGGCGTTTGCGCTGGAGCCCGGCGCCCGCGACGCCGCCCTCCTGATCACGCTCGATCCGGGCACCTACACCGCGACCATCCGCGGCGTCGGCGGCGCGACCGGCGACGTCCTCGCGGAAATCTACGACGTCAGCCGCAACGCCACGCGGCTGACCAACCTTTCGACCCTGGCCCGGATCAACGCCCCGGGCGACCTGCTGATTCCGGGGATCGTCATCGCCGGCAACAGCCCCCGCTCCCTCCTGATCCGCGCGGTGGCGCAGGGCTTGCGCGACTTCGGCCTGCCCGAGGACGCGGTGCTCGGGGACGCGCGGATCGCCGTGCTGGCAGGGAACGACCCCGTTGACGTGAGCAACAACTGGGCGCAGGCGAATGCGGCGGCCCTCACGGCCGCGTTCCCGGCGGTCGGCGCCTTCCCGCTCCGCGCGGCCAGCGACGCCGCGCTGCTCAGCGCGCTCGCCCCCGGCAGCTACACGCTCCAGGCCGGGGCGGCGCCGCTGCCGGCGCAGCCGCCGGCGAACTTCGTTCCGCCCAGCGCCACCGGCTCCGTCCTGGTCGAGGTCTACGAGGTGCCTTGAGCCGGCCGCCCGCCGCGGCCGCCCCGCGCCGCCTCGCCGCTCGACGGCGCGCCGATCGTTCGCCACGGTCGCGGGCGCGATGACTTCCCCTTCGAGCATCCCTCCGCCGCTGCGCGTGGGCATCGTCGGCGGTGGATTGGCGGGGCTCTCCACCGCGGCGCACCTCCTGCTCGCGGCGCCGGGGGACTTTGCCGTCGAGGTCCTTGAGGCGGCCCCCGTTCCCGGCGGCCAATGCGCCTCGTGGCGGGACGCCCGCGGGCGGACCCTCGAGACGGGCATCCACCTGGCGTTCCCGTGGTACCATAACCTCGCGGCCCTCGCCGCGGCGATCGGCCACCCGCTCCCGCTGCGGGAGACCGATGGCAACTATTACGTGTGCAACGGCGAGACCGGCCGCGTGGACACCCTCCTGGCGGGCAAGTCGGTGCTGAAGACCCTCGGCGGCCTGGCCACCTTTCCCGGGTTGACGCCCGGGGAGCGCTGGCGCCTCGCCCGGCTCATCGGCCGGATCCTGCGGATGGATGACGCGACCGCGGAGGCGCACGATGGCGAGACGGTCGCGGAGTTCCTCGCGGCGCAGGGGGCCACGCCGGCCCTGGCGCGGCAGTTGGCGCTCGCGGCCGTCACCATCCAGGGCCTGCGGCCGGAGGAGGCGGGCGCGACCTCCTTCCTGAAGTTCCTGCGCACGATGTACGGCAGCACGGGCCGCTTCGACACCGCGTTTTTCGGCGCGCCCCTCGGGGACGCCCTCATCGAGCCGCTGGCGGCCTTCATCCGCGCGCGCGGCGGCCGGCTGCAGCTCGAGTCCCCCATCGCCGGCATCGAGGCGGAGCCCGAGGGTCCCGGCGTGCGCCTGCCGGACGGGACGGTGCGCCGCTTCGACCACGTCGTCGCCGCGGTGCCCGGCCATGCGGTGCCGGCGCTGCTGCCGCCGGCGTGCCGGGAGCAGCCGCCCTTCGCGGGGCTGGGCGGCCTCCGCGAGACGCCGATCGTCACGCTTACCCTATGGTATGACCGGAAGGTGCTGCCGGACGGCAACGTCTACATCTCGAACCGCGACCGCCGGCACGGGCCGGTCTTCGACGCCGTCGCGGACAAGGCGGACCATTGGCGGGACTGGCCGGGCCTTGCCGCCTCCGGCAGCATCGTGCAGGTGCTCATCGACGCGGCGGACGATGTGGCGGGCCTGGCCGACGAGGCGCTGGTCGCGCGGGCGGTCGCCGACCTGGGGCGGTTCTTCCCCGGTTGCCGCGGGGTCCGGCCGGACGACGCCACCGTGCTGCGGCTGACGGGGACCTATTGCGGCACGCGGCCGGGCTACTGGTCGCGCGTGCCGCGGACGGCGGCGACGGGGGTGCCGGGACTGTGGCTGGCGGGCGATTACACGACCGGGCCCTACCACTACGGGATGGAGTCCGCGGTGCGCTCGGGCAAGGAGGTGGCGAACCGGCTGCTGGCGCTGCGGGGGCGGCCGGAGCACCCCGTGCTGCGGCCGCGGTACCTGCCGTTCGTGCGCGCGTGAGCGGGGCGCGGACGGTTCAGAACTTGACCGTGTTCGTCAGGACCCACGTCCGCGGGTCGTTGCGGAAGCCCGCATTGTCGGGCAGGCCGGTGGCCGCGTTGGGGTAGATCTCGAGCGGCTGGGTGCCGAGGAGGTTGTTCAGGTTGAGCTGCACCGTCCACTGCACGCGGCGGGTGAGCCGCGTCTGGTAGCGGACGATGAGGTTGGCGATCGCGGTGTCCTTGCCCATCAGCGCGCGGCGGACGTTCCCCGCGGCGACATCGTTGTAGTAGTAGCGGATGGCGTCGAAGTCGGCGCGGCCGTTGAGGCCGAGGCTGAGTCCGCGGAGGGGGCCGGTGCGGAGGTCGTGCATCGTGGTCAGCGAGAACGAGTGGCGCGGGAAGCCGATCGTGCGTTCGCCGCCGCGGCGGGCGAGGAAGGTGGGGGTGGGCGGGGTGAAGCCGAGCTGGTGGGCGCTGATGGGGAGGCCGAGGCGGCCGGTGCCGACGCCGGGGATCGTGAGGCCGAGGGCGGCGGCGTTGAGGATGCCGCCGTTGTCGCGGCCGAGCTGGGCGCGGTAGTTGCCCCCGGCGTCGCCGGAGCGGAGCATCGCGACCGTGAGGGGCTGGGTGGCGATGCCGGCGGCGTAGGTGCGCCCGTCGGTCGCGACGCGGACCGCGGGGTTGACCGGGACGAGCAGCGGGGAGCCGTCGCCGAGGAGGACCTGGCCGGAGGCGTTGGTGCGGAACTCGTCGTTGTAGTAGAACGGCAGTTCGACGGGCCCGCCTTCGCGGCCCTGGCTGAAGGTGTAGCCCACCATCGCGCGCCAGTCGGGCCGGGGCCGCGCCGAGAGCGTGACCTCGAGGCCGCGGGTGCGCGCGTCGTACTCGTAGGAGGGGCTGCGGATGGTGGCCCAGTAGCTGCCGTTGATGCCGGTCGGGCCGAGGATCTGCTGGGTGGCGCCGTCGAGCGTGATGAACTGGTTGCGGCTGCGGGTCTCGTAGGCGGTGACCGAGCCGGAGAGGCGGCCCTCGAGGGCGTTGAGCTTGACGCCGCCCTCGACGCTCTCGCCGCGGCCGTTGGGCAGCGGGCCGCCGTCGTAGCGCGACTGCGCGTTGATCCCGCCGGGGGTGAAGCTCGAGGACGCGCCGACGTAGAGCGAGACGGGCGCGGAGACCTTCCACACGAGGCCCGCGTTGCCCGTGGTGCCGGCGCCCTCGGCGACGACGCCGGTGTTGTAGAGCACCTGCTTGAGCTCGTCGCGCCGGACGCCGGCGAGGGTCTCGACCTTGCCGCCGAACCAGCTGGTGAAGAGCGCGGCGAACGCGGCGGCGCTGCGCCCGTGGTCCTGGTTGGCCCCGGCGGAGCCCCCGTTGAAGCCGAGCGGGTTGCCGCGCGTGGCAAAGGCGGGATTCGGGTACTTCTGGTAATCCCAGGTGTAGGTGCGGCCGGCGAACGAGTAGCTGCGCGGGCGGGCGGCGTCGACGTAGCCGCCGAGGTTGGACCGCACGTCGACCCACTGGTTGGGCATCACGGTGCGCCCGCCGTTGGCGGTGTTGAGCTGGGCGCGGTTGACGATGAACGCGCCGGCGGCGTCCACCTCGTAGTAGCTGTAGCTCATGTTCTGCCGGTAGTGCGGGTAGTCGACGCGCTCGGCGCCGAGGATGAGCTGGTTGCGCGTGTGGCGGGTGAGCCGGAAGTCGGCGTTGAGGGTGGCGCGCAGGCCCCACTCGGTGGCCCGCACCTCGGAGCCGCCGGGGCGGTAGGCGAGCGCCCAGGCGTCGAGGGGGTTGCCGCCGGCGAGGGGAGCCTGCAGCGCCGTGATGCCCTGCGCGGTGGTGTTGTCGTTGAAGGCGGAGCGCATCGTGCCGGTGACCTGCGCCTCGAGGCCGGGGGCGAGCCGGGACGAAAGGGTGAGCGTCTGGAACTGTTCCCAGCGGCGGCGCGCGAACGAGTTGCCGCCGATCACGTCGACGTTGCGCCAGTTGATCATCCCGCCGGCGATGCGGGCGAGGGCGGGATCGTCGCGCGCCAGCAGCACCGTCAGCGGCGTGTTGTTGGGCACCAGCGTCGGGGCGCCCGAGACGAGGAGGCGGCGGTTGGCCTGGATCGAGGTGTCGAAGCGGTCCTCGACCTCGAGGCGGAGCACCGTGGCGGAGGCGGGCAGGAGCTCGACCGCCGCGTCGACCAGCAGGCCGGTGGTGTTGCGGCTGAGCACCTCGCGCCAGAAGTTCTGCTGGGAGCTGACGGCGGCGAGCCGGAGCGCGAGGCGGCGACCCCGGAACGTGCCCGACGCGTTCGCGTCGACCTGGAAGCGGGCGGTGCCGAACTCGTCCGTCTTGTGCTCAAGCGAGAGGGAGCGCGCGCCGAAGGCGGCCTTCTTCACGACCACGTTGATCACGCCGCCGGCGGGGTTGTTGCCGTAGAGGAGCGATTGCGGCCCGCGGATCACCTCGAGCCGCTCGTAGGCGAAGCCCTCGGCGAGGTTGCCGAGGTACATGAAGCCGTTGCGGCGCGGAAAGGCGCCGAGGCCGCGGACCGAGAAGGTCTGCATGTTGAAGCGGTCGCCGGCCAGCGCGCCGTTCGCCGCCGAGGAGCCGCCGGAGTTCTCGCCCGCGCCGATGCCCGTCATCCGGTTAGTCAGCAACTCCACCACGTCGGAGGTGCCGAGGTCCTGCATCATCGTGGAGTTGAAGATCTCGGCGGTGATCGGGACGCGCTCGAGGGAGCGGTTGGTGCCGGTGAGCGAGGTGGTGTTCAACGCCTGGTAGGTGTCGTTCGGATCGACCGAGACCTCGAACGCGCTGAGTTGCACGGCGGGGGTTGCCGGGACGGACGGCGCGGCGGGGGGCGCCACTTGCGCGGCGAGGGGCGCGAGCACCAGCCAGGGGAACAGGAACGCGGGCCGTGGCAGGGCACAGGGCAGGGGAGGACGCTTCATCGGGGTGGGGTGGGGCCGGTCCTGGTCCGCGCGGCTGGCCGTTGGTCCCATGGGGCGGGGACCACGGCGTCCCGCGCGCCGGGACGGCGGGAGGAGCACCAAGACATTGTCAGTTGTCAACAATATTGCCACGCGCTGTCCGCCCTTGGGGGCACCTGGCGCGGGTAAATGACGGGCCGCTGCAGTGGGGAAGCGGGTTCCCCGGAGGTCGGGAGGTGCCTCCTTGATTTAACCGTTAATTGTTAACAATTGCCCTCGGCGCCAAGGCTCGCCAAGCGTGAGGGGCTCCGGTTCCTCATGCCCTTCCCTCTCCTCCGATTCCGCCTGCGGTGGTGGGCCCTTGCCGCGCTGGCCGCCAGCGAGCCCGCGGTCGCGGCCTCGCCTCGTGCCGCGGCGCCCGACGTCGTGTTCATCCTCGCCGACGATCTCGGCTGGGGCGACCTTCGCTGTTACGGGAACCCGGTGGTCGACACGCCGGCCCTCGACGCGCTCGCGGCCGCCGGGGTGCGGTTCACCGACCACTACTCGCCCTCCTCCCTCTGCGCGCCGGCCCGGGCGGGCTACCTCACCGGCCGTCACAATCACCGCACGGGCGCGGTCGACGTCCCGAGCAACCGCGGCCTCGACCGGCTGGACTTGGCGGAGCGCACCTTCGGGGACCACTTCCGGCGCGCGGGCCACGCGACGGCGCTGATCGGCAAGTGGCACAACGGCGCCTACTGCCGCGACCACCTGCCGCACCGGCGCGGCTTTGACCGCTTCGTCGGCTACGCCAACGGCGGCCAGGACTACTGGCGGTGGAACCTGCAGCGCGACGACGAGCCGTTCCCCCACGATGGCCGCTACCTCGCGGACGCGCTCAGCGACGAGGCGATCCGCTTCGTGCGCGAGCAGCGGGGGCGCCCGTTCGCCCTGTTCCTGGCGCACCCGGTCCCCCACAGCCCCCTGCAAGCGCCGGAGCCCCTGGTGGCGAAGTACCGCGCCCGGCTCGGCCCCGCGGCCGCGGCGGCCGTCGTGCTGACCTACGCGATGATCGAGGCGATGGACGCGGGCCTCGGCCGCCTCTTCGCGGCGCTGCGCGACGAGGGCCGCTGGGAGAACACGATCGTCGTCTTCACCAGCGACAACGGCCCGGTGCTGCGCCGCGACGCGACGCATGGTCCGCAGCGGCGCTTCAACGGCCCCTTTTCCGGCGAGAAGGAGTCGGTCCTCGAGGGCGGCCTGCGCGTGCCGGCCATCGTGGCGTGGCCCGCCGGCTTTCCCGGTGGTCGGGTCGTGGCGACGCCGGTGCACGGCTGCGACTGGCTCCCGACCCTGCTCGCCGCGACGGGCGCCCGCCCGTGGGCGGAGGCGCCCCGGTTCGACGGCGCCGACCTCACGCCGCTGCTGCGCGGCGCGCCGGTGGCGGCGCTCGAGGCGAGGGCGCTGCCCTTCCAACGCAACCGCTATGCGCCGGCGGCCGGGCAGAACGCCGCCCTGCGGCGCGGTCCGTGGAAACTGGTCTGGCCGGGTGATGAGGCTGCCCTGCGCAAGGATGCGGGCCGCGACAATCCCGCGTATTTCCGGGGCTTGGGGCAGCCGCATTGGGAAATGCCGCTCGACCGCCAGCTGGACGCGCCCGTCCCGGCGTCCCCGCGCCGCCCGCGGCTCCACGACCTCGTGGCGGATCCGGCGGAGCAGCGCGACGTGGCCCCGGAGCATCCGGAGATCGTGGCGGAGCTCGCGGCGTTGCACGCCGCGTGGTTCGCCCGGGTGGAACCGGAGTGGCGGGCGGCCCGTGCCCGCATCCTCGCCCACGACCGTGCCTATTGGCGCGACCGGCCCGCGCCCGATCCTGCCACCCTGTTCCGCGATTTCTGGCAATGGCGGGCCGCCCCGGCGGGCACCGATCCCGCCACCGCCGACCCGCTCCGGGTGTTTCGGGGCTTCTGGAGCGAAGGAAACGAATGACCACGATCCGGAAATCCCGAGCCCTGGCCGCGGCGGCGTTCGGACTGCTCGCCGTGCTGGCCCCTCCCGCCCCCGCGGCCGCGCCCGCTCCCGTGGAACGCCCCAACCTCCTGCTGATCGTCACCGACGACCAGGGCCCGTGGGACCTCGGCAGCGCCGGCAACCCCCACCTCGACACCCCGCACCTCGACGCGCTGGCGCGGGACGGGGTGAGCTTCGCCCGCTATTACGTCGCACCGGTGTGCTCGCCCACGCGCGCGGGCTTGATGACGGGCCGCTATGCCTTCCGCACCGGGCTCTACAACACCCGCTTCGGCGGCGACTCGCTCGCGCTGGGGGAGGTGACGGTGGCGGAGCTGTTGCGGCAGGCGGGGTACCGCACCGGCCTCTTCGGCAAGTGGCATCTCGGCCGCTATCCCGGTTACCAGCCCCACCAGCGCGGCTTCGACGAGTTCCTCGGCCACTATCAGGGCCACATCGAGCGCTACGAGTATGCCGACCAGTTCGTCCACAACGGGCGGCCCGTCACGACCCGCGGCTACGTCACGGAGCTCGTGACCGACGCCGCGATCGCGTTCATCGACGAGACCCGGCGGCGGCGCCCGGGCGCCCCGTTCTTCGGCTACGTGGCCTACAGCGCCCCGCACTCGCCCTACCAGCTCGACACCTCGCTCGCCCACCAGCCGACGGGTGACGCGCTGATCACGAAGTACCTGCGCCGCGGCCTCGCGCTGCAGCAGGCGCGGATCTACGCGATGATCGAGCGCGTCGACGCGAACGTCGGCCGGCTGCTGGAGCACCTGGATCGGACCGGGCTGGCGCGGGACACGGTCGTGCTGTTCCAGAGCGACAACGGCGGGGTGAGCCGGCACTGGACCGGGAACTTCCGGGGCTTCAAGGCGCAGGTTTACGAGGGTGGGGTGCGCTCGCCGCTGTTCGTGCGCTGGCCGGGCCGGTTCCCCGCCGGCGGCGTCGTCCGCGCGCAGGCGGCGCACGTCGACCTGCTGCCCACCTTCTGCGAACTGGCCGGGGTGGCGCCCCCCACCGATCGCCCCATCGACGGCCGCAGCCTCGTGCCGCTGCTGCGGGCCGGACAAGGCGAGCGCCATCAGCCCTTCGTCTACCACTCGTGGAACCGGCTCGCGCCCTCGCCCGACACCAACTGGGCGATCAGCGACCAGCGCCACAAGCTGGTGGGGGCCTCCGGTGCGGCGAGCAAAGCCAAGGCTGCCGGCTGGCAACTCTTCGACCTCGAGCAGGACCCGGGCGAACAACGCAACCTGGCGGCGGCGCAACCCGAGCGGGTGCAGGCGTTGCGCGCGGAGTTCCTGCGCTGGTACGGCGAGGTGACGCGCGGCGTGACCTTCGCGCCGGTGCCCATACCGGTCGGTCACGCCGAGGAGAATCCGGTCGAGTTGCAGCCGAGCTGGGCCCGGCTCGGCGGCGAGGGGGTCAGCTACGTTTTCGAGGCCTACGATTGGGACACCATCGAGGGCTGGTCGCGGCCCGGGCAGTCCGCCGAGTGGCGCCTCGCGGTGGTCCGCGCCGGGCGCTACGAGCTGGAGGTCGACTATGGGTGCGCGCCTGCCGCCGCCGGGGGCCGGCTCCGGGTCTCGGCCGGCGGGGCGGGCGTCGAGTTCACGACCCGGCCCACCGGGACGCCCAACGTCTTCGCTCGCGGGAGCGCCGGGGTGCTGGAGCTGCCCGCGGGACCATTGACCCTCCGGGCCGAAGTCGCGGCGCCGCCGCCCACGGGCGAATTGATGCGGCTGAACCGCCTCCGCCTGCGCCGCCTGGAGTAAGGCGGTGCAGGCCCGACCCGGATGAGGCGGGTCCTTCCGACCGCTGGTCCGCCTGAGGCGTCGAGCCGGGGGCTGAGGCCGAGCGCGCCGCAGATGAAGCGGACGCGGTCTTTCACCGGAACGAACTCCGGCGTCCCAAGGTTGTAGACCTAGGTGCGGGGGCGGGCGCCGCGGAGGATGGCGTCGACGCACTCCTGCACGTAGAGGCGGCTCTTGCGCTGGGAGCCGTCGCCGAGCACCCGCCCGTGGGCGGGATGGGCGATCAGCTTTCCTCCGCTTCGCGGCGCACCTTGTTCTTCTCGGACTCGCGGTCCTCCTCGAGGCGGGCCTTCTCGTTTGCCAGCTGTTCCTGGATCTTGCGGGTCTCCTCGAAATTCGAGTCGGCGAGCGCGGCATCCAGCTGTTGCCGCAGGAAGATTTCCCGCTCCGCCCAACGGCCCTGGTAGACCCGGTCGATGTCCGCCAGGCGGGACTTCTGCTCCGGGGTGAGGGCCCGGCCGGGGGCGGGTTCGTGCTTGGCGAGGCGCTCCATCGCGAGTTCGTACGCGCTTTTCATGCCGTGAAACCTGTGCACGGCAGGCGGGACTTCAACCCTCATCGCGGTTCCGGCCGCTTCCGCCTCCACTCCCAGCACGAGGAAGAGCGCGACGATGCCGAAGGGCGGCCACCAACCGCCGAATCGCCGGCGCCACCCGAGCGCGTAGCCCGCGAGCAGGGTGGCCAGGAGCAGCGTCAGCGCGGCCGGCCCGACCCAGGGAGCGGTGCAGCGCGCGGGGAAGCAGAAGCCCGGCAGGTCGACCGTGGCCGTGATCACGGCGTCGATCCCGGCGAGTACCAGCGCGGCGGCGTGGTTGCCGATCACCGCGGCGAACTCCGCCCCAACCAGCCCCGCGAGCAGGGCGGTGAAGCCGGCGAGGGTCACCAGCGTGGCCGCCGGCAGCAGCAGCAGGTTGGTCCCGAAGGAGCCGGGCGTCAGCAGCCCGAAGAAATGCACGCCGGTGATGAGGCTGACCAGCGTGGTCGCGAGCCCGACCGCCCCGGCCACAGCCAGTCCGCGCAAACCGGCTTCCGCCGCGCGGTGCCACGGGCGGCGTTCGGCCTCCGGGCGCAGGGGCCAGAGGCGGCAGCGTTGTTGCCAGCAGTCCCCGAGCGGCAGGCCCAGTACGAGCAGTGCGAGCACGATCGCGTAGCTCAGCAGGAAGCTGGTGGAAAAGGCGTCGAGCGGCTCCAGCACGAGCACGCCCAGGGCGGAGGCGGCGAGAGCCGCGACGAGGTTGCCCGGCTGGCGCCCGACTTGCGCCGCCTGCAGGAAGGTCGCCATCGCCCAGGCCCGCACCGCCGAGGGCGAGGCGCCCGTGATGTCCACGAACAACCAGAGGGTGGCGCTGCCCAGCACGAGGGCCGGCCAGGGAGGGACGCGGGCAAGGGACAGCAGCGAGCGCAGGGCCACCGCGATGACCCCGATGTTGAGGCCGCTGATCGCGAAGAGGTGCATCGTCCCGGAGCGCTGGAAGCGGTCCCGCTGGTCGGCGGCGAGTTCCTTGGTGTCCCCGAGCATCATCCCGCGCAGCAGCGCGGCGAGCTCCGGGCGGCGCTCGGCGAGACCGAGGTCGAGGATCCGCCGGCAGCGATCCGCGGCGGCGGCGCAGAACCGGGCGTAGGCGCCGGCGGGGCGCGTCTCGGCGGTGATCGTCCCGCGTTGGAGGCGGAACTGGACCCCGATCGCGGTGAGGTAGGCGTCGAATCCGCCCGGCGGCGGCGCGCGGGGCAGCGCCGTGAGGATCGCCCGTGCGGCTACCTCGGTCCCGCGCAGCGGCGGATCGGTGCCGGGCGGGACGGTCAGCGCGAACGACACCCGCCGGCCGCTCAGGTCGGCGAGGTGGGGAGGGGCGCGGGTGATGCGGCCGAGGCCGGTGGCGCGGCGTTCGCCCGGGCTCGAGTAGAGGCGGTCGATGCGCAGTTCGAGCTCCGCCTCCCGCGGCGGCAGGTGGTCCCAGTCGCCCAGCCAATCCCGGTGCAGCGCGTGGCTCGCCGCGCCGGCGGCGCCGAGGGCGAGGTGCAGGAGCAGGGCCCAGGGGGCGGGCCGCGCGGCGAGCCCCAGTGCGGCGGCGCCCAGCACGAGGGCCGCCGCCAGCAGCGGGCCGGCCGGGATGGACCCGGCGGCGTGGCCGGCCGCCAGACCGGCGAAGTAAGGGAGCGCCAAGTGCAGCAGGGGGGCCCGATGGCCCAGGCTCCGGGCCGGGGGCTCCGGGGAGACGGGAGGATCGGTGGAAAGCACGAGGGACATCGGGCTGGCAACTCAGGGGCGGGGCGGCGTCGCCGCGAGGCGCGCGCGTCCCGGATTTGCGGGGCAGCCGCAAAATGCCCTTCCCACGCGGGGCGCGGGAGCCGAGGATTCCGGGATGGCGTCGTCCGAGCAGTCCGACCTGTTCGCCGCCCCCGGGGCGGGCGCGGAATGGCCGGCGTCCGTCTCCGCCGGGCCGGCACCCTTGGCGGCGCGGATGCGTCCCCGGCGCTTGGCGGAGGTCGTGGGGCAGGAACACTTGTTGCGCCCGGGCAGCCTGCTGCCGCGCCTCGTGGCCCAGAATCGCTTCGGTTCGCTCCTGTTCTATGGGCCGCCTGGCTGCGGCAAGACCTCCCTGGCCGAGGCCATCGCCCGCGAGACGGGCAGCCGCTTCCTGCGGGTCAACGCGGTGATGTCGAACGTCGCGGAACTCCGCGAGATCCTCGCGGGCGCCCGGCGGCGGCCGGAGGCGGGGACGATCCTCTTCATCGACGAGCTGCACCGGTTCAACAAGGCGCAGCAGGACCTGCTGTTGCCGGACGTGGAGGAGGGGGCGGTTCGGCTGATCGGGGCGACCACGCACAATCCCGGCTTTTACGTGAACCCGCCGCTGCTTTCGCGCAGCCATCTGTTCCGGCTGGAACCCCTTGCTCCCGCGACCATCGCCGCGGTGCTGCGCGGGGCGTTGGCCGACGCGGAGCGAGGTCTGGGCCGGCGGGGGCACCCGGCCGCCGAGGCGGTGCTCCTCGACCTGGCCGGGCTGGCCGACGGCGACCTGCGCCGCGCGCTCAACGCCCTGGAGGTCATCGCCCTGGGGCTGCCGGAGGGCGCCGCGATCACCGCCGCCGAGCTGGAGACCTTCGCCCGCGAGCGCCGGATCCGGTACGACGCCGACGAGGACGAGCATCACGATACCATTTCCGCCTATATCAAAAGCTGCCGGGGCAGCGATCCGGACGCCGCCCTCTATTGGCTGGCCAAGATGCTGGCCGGGGGCGAGGACCCCCGGTTCATCGCCCGCCGCCTGGTGATTTTGGCGAGCGAGGACATCGGGTTGGCGGATCCGCAGGCGCTGCCGCTGACGGTGGCCGCGCACCACGCGGTTGACTTCGTCGGCCTGCCCGAGGCGGAACTGACCCTCGCGCACGCCACGCTCTACGTCGCCGCCGCGCCCAAGAGCAATTCGGCCACGCTCGCCCTGGCCGCCGCCCACCGCGAACTCAAGGAGCGGCCCGTCCAGCCCGTGCCCGCCTTCCTGCGCTCCAAGGGTGGTGAGGCCAATCGCCGGCTGGGCCAGGGCGTCGGCTATGACTATTCCCACGATTTCCCGGAAAACATCTCCGGCCAGGACTACCTGGAGCAGCCGGTGACTTTATATACGCCCAAGATGGCGGGCTGGGAGGCCAAGATCGCCGAGCGCCTCGCGCGCTGGCGGGCCCTGAAGGCGGCGCGCGGCGGCGCCAATTTCCCTCCTTAAATACAAGGATCCTTCAATAACCGCGGTTTGTTGTAACGACTTTGCCCGCGCGTGGAAAAAGTCGGGCTATTTCAGGTATTAGGCTTGAAAATCCGCGCCGCGCGAAGTTCTCGTCTCGTCAATGTTAAGGGGAACGAGACCGCGGGTTGGCCGGTCCCGGATCGAGGTGGCGCCGAAAGGGCGTTGCCGTAGCCGGGAGGCCTTGCCGCCCGCCTAAGCCCGTCCCCCTCCGCCCTCCTGATGAACTCCCTCCTCCTCGTTCTTGCCCTTGCCGCCTTGGCGGCCTTGGGGCTGGGCGGCTGGATGATCCTCCGGTCGGTGCAGTCGGCGGACGACGGCTTCGAGGACGAGACAGGGTTCCACCTCGGTCCCGAACCCGTGCCGCGGATTCCCTCGCCCCTACCGCCCGGCGAGGGCCGGGTGGGCTCGCTGCCCCGCTGAACGGGACGGCTGACGCCGGCCTCAGAGGGCGGCGATCGCGCGGGGACAGGCGGCGGCCGCCTCCTCCACCGTGCTGGCGGAACAGCGCAGGTCCCGGAGCAGGCCATCGCGGATCGCGTAGATCCAGCCGTGGATGTGCAACTCCTGCCCCCGCGCCCACGCGTCGCGCACGATCGTCGTCCGGCAGACGTTGGCCACCTGTTCCACCACGTTGAGCTCGCAGAGCCGGTCGCAGCGGGCCGTGCCCTCCCCGGCGACGCAGGCGAGCTTGGCCTCGTGCTTCTGGCGGACGTCCTGCACGTGCTGGAGCCAGTTGTCGGCCAGCCCGATCCGGTCCCGGGTCAGCGCCGCGTGCACGCCGCTGCAGCCGTAGTGCCCGCAGACGATGATGTGCCGCACCTTGAGCACATCGACCGCGAACTGCATCACCGAAAGGCAGTTCAGGTCGGTATGGACGACCACGTTGGCGATGTTCCGGTGCACGAACAGTTCCCCGGGCAGCAGCCCGACGATCTCGTTGGCGGGCACGCGGCTGTCGGCGCAACCGATCCAGAGGTAGGCCGGGGATTGCTGCCGGGCCAGCTGCGTAAAGAAGTCGGGCGTCTCCTGGCGGATGCGTTCCGACCACGCGACGTTGCGGGCGAAGAGTTCCTTGGTCTCGTCCATCCCTGGCAGGGAGGCGCGGGCGGCCGCCGGGGTCAATGCGAACCCCGGGAGCGGCCTTGCGCGGGGCGCCGCGGACCGGCAGGCTGGGGTAATGATCCCGCGGTGGTGCGCCTTCTTCCTCCTGTGGGCCGGAGTGCTGGCGGGCGGGGAGCCGGCCCGGCCGGAGGCGCGGATCGAGGGCGTGCTCATCCCGCGCGGGGAGAAGGGCTTCCTCGCGCTGCGGCTCGTGGGCGGGGGCTTTGAGCTGCGCTTCTTTTCGCCGGAGCGCGTGCCGCTGGTGCCGGCGGTCCCGCGGGCCGTGGTGCGCTGGACGCCGGCTGGCCGGAAGACCGGTCCCGAGTCGCACCTGCTGGAGGTGTCAGCGGACGGCAAGGCGCTCCAGTCGACGCGGATCGTCCGGCCGCCCCACGTGTTCCGGGTTACGGTGCTGCTCTTCGCCGCGGGCGTGGAGCAGCCGATCGAGGTCCATGCGGCGGATTTCCGGGCGGACGGGGGCTGACGGCGCCGGCGGGGCAAGAATCAGGTTGCCGGCCGGGCGCGCGGTGCGGCACGCTCGCCGGTCCGAGATGCCTTCGCCACGCGCCGCCCACCTCCGCCGCCCCTCCCGGGAGGGGCTCCCCCGATGAGCCTCGATGCCCCGGCCGCACCGTCGCCCGATGGCGCCCGCTTCCGGATCGGGATCGTCGCGGCCTGTTTCAACGCCGCGCTGGTGGATGCCTTGCTCCTCCGGGTGGAGGAGGGGTTGCGCGCCGCGGGGGTCCGGCCCGACCGCCTGCGGGTGGTGCGCGTGCCGGGTTCCCACGAGGTGCCCTGGGCGGCGCAGGCGCTGGCCGCGAGCGGCCGCTATGACTGCGTGATCGGCCTCGGCCTGCTGATCGCGGGGGAGACCAATCACCACGAGCTCGTGGGCGAGAGCGTCTCGCACGCCCTGCAGCAGGTGGCCCTGGACACGCGGATCCCCGTCATCAACGGGGTGATGGTGGTGGACACCCTGGCGCAGGGTCGCGCGCGCTGCGTCGGCCGGATCAACCGCGGGGCGGAATTCGCCGCCGCCGCCCTGACCATGGCGGCCCTGCGTCGCCAGCTGGCCCGATGAGCAAGGCGATCTTTGCCCAGCGGCGCGACGGACGCGTCGCCGCCCTCCAGTTCCTCTACGCCTGGAGCATCAACGCGCCCCGCAACCTCCAGGACGACCTCCAGGTGTTTTTTGAGGGCTGCCCGGAGCCGCGCGCGCACTACGCCTACGGGGAAGAGCTGATCCAGGGAGTGATCGCCCAGCAGGCGGACATCGATGCGCGGATCAAGGGGCTGGCCCAGAACTGGGACTTCGAACGGATCGCCAAGATCGACCTCGCGATCCTCCGGCTGGCGATGTTCGAGATGATCCACCGGCGCGACATCCCGCCGGTCGTCTCGATCAACGAGGCGATCGACCTCTCCAAGCAGTTCTCCAACGCGGATTCCAAGCGCTTCATCAACGGCATCCTCGACCGGCTGAAGGACCAGCTCGGCCGGGACGCGCGGAAGGCGGAATAGGCGCCGATGCTGGGACTCTTCCGGAAGTTCAAGGACGGCCTGGCGAAGACCGTCGCCGCGATCGCCCAGAAGACCCGCGGGCTCTTCGGCGGGCGCAAGATCGACGCCGCGTCGCTCGAGCAGCTGGAGGAGGCGCTTTACACCGCGGACTTCGGCGTCGAGACCACCGGCGAGATCCTCGCCGAGATCAAGCGCGCCTACGCCCGCGACCCGGAACTGCAGGGCCGCCAGGCCGCGGAAATCGGCGCGGCCGTCCTCCGCCGTGTGCTCGAGGGCAGCGAGGGCCGCTGGGAGAGCGCCGCCACCACCACCCCCGGTCGCCCGGTCACGATCGCCCTCATCGGCGTGAACGGTTCCGGCAAGACCACCTCCGCCGCCAAGCTGGCGTGGCGCCTCCGGCAGGACGGGCGCTCGGTCCTCCTCGCGGCCTGCGACACGTTCCGCGCCGCCGCCGTGGAGCAGCTGCGCGCGTGGGCCACGCGCCTCGAACTGGATATCGTCGCGAGCCACACGGGGTCCGACTCGGCCGCCGTCGCCTTCGACGCGTGGCAGGCCGCGGCCGCCCGCGGGCGGGACTTCCTCATCGTCGACACCGCGGGCCGCCTCCACACCAAGGGCAACCTGATGGAGGAGCTGGCGAAGATCCGGCGCGTGCTGCAGAAGCACGACCCCGCCGCGCCGCAGCACCGCTGGCTGGTGGTGGACGGCTCGCTCGGCAGCAACTCGCTGGAGCAGGCGCGCGTGTTCCACCAGAGCTTCGGGCTCACCGGCCTGATCGTCACCAAACTCGACGGCACCAGCCGGGGCGGCGCCCTCGTCGGGATTTATCGCCAGCTGCGGATTCCCATCTACTTCCTCGGCCTCGGCGAGCAGCCCGAGGATCTCCAGCCCTTCAACGCGGAGAACTACGCCCGCGCCGTGTTCGGGCTGGAGTGAGCCGGCCACCCGCGCCTGCGCGCCGGCGCGGGGGCCCGGCGCGTCCGCTCAGAAGGTGAGGCGCACGCCCGCGGTCAGCGACCGGCCGGGCAACGGCGCCAGCTCCTTGAGGAACGAGGGGTGCGGCCGCGCCTCCCGGTCCGTCAGGTTCGAGCCGCGCAGGAACGCCTCGGTGCGGATCCCTCCCGTGGTCAGCACGCGGGTGACGTGTGCCCCGAGCCGCCCGTAGCCCGCGGTGGGCGGTTCCCCGGGGGCGGTGCGTTCCTGGGTGAAGGTGCGCTGCACCTCCGCGCCGAGACTCCACCTTTCCGTCGCCCACAGCGCGCCGACGGCCACGCGCGCCGCCGGGATCCGCGGCAGGTGCTCGCCGCCCGCGGTCGCCCGTACGAGGTCGGCGCTGAACCGCAGGTCGAATTGGCTGTCACGCGCCTCGTGCAGGTGCCACAGCACCTCCGCCTCCACGCCCTGAAAGCGCGCGTCCCGCTGCACGAACTGATACACCGGCAGGCCGCCGTGTTCCTTCGCCTCCGGGTCGTCGGCGTCGACGAATTCCCATTCCCCGTCGTGCTCCACCGCCACCTCGCCGGTCGCGCGTTCGAAGATGTAGCCGCGGAAGCGGTTGGCGAACAGGGTGAGCGCCCCGGTCACGTCCCCGGCGCGGCGGCGCAGGCTGACCTCCATCCCGGTGGAGATCTCGGAGGCGAGCCCGGGGTCGCCCAGCTCGAACGACTGGGTGCCGGCGTGCGGGCCGTCGGCATAGCGCTCCTGCGCGTTGGGGGCGCGGCCGGTCCGCGAAACCGAGGCCGCCAGCGACCAGGCCGCGTCCCATTTCCAGACCAGGCCGGCGGAGCCGCTGAACTCGCGGTCCCGGCGCGCGCGGGTGCGTTCCGCGGCGAGGCGGGTCTCCTCGACCCGCGCCCCGAACTGCCCGGTCAAAGGACCGCGCGCGACTTCCTGAAAGGCGAAGAGGGCGGCGCCCCGGGTCGTGGAGGAGGGCAGGAAGGCCTCCTCGCCCTCCGCGGTGAAGGCGCTGCGGGTGGACTGGAGGCCGACCGCACCGCTCCAGCCGGGGGCACCCCCGTGGAGCAGTTCGGCCCGCGCGTCGTGGCCACGGTTGGTGAAACGGGTGCCGACGGCGCCGTCCGGCTCGAGTTCATCGTGACCGTAGTCCGCGTGGCCGAACCGGAAACGGAAGCCCTGCAGGGTGGCGGTGGGAGCAGCACGCCATTCGGCCTGCAAATCGTTGCGCCGCTGGCGCAGGCGGATCCGGACACCGCCCTCCTCCTCCCCCTCGTGCGCGTGGCCGGGCACGCCGTACTCGGTGTTGAACCGCGTGTGGCTGAACCCGGCGAAGCCCTGGCGGCCGACCAGGGAGAGGCCGGCGGCGCCACCCTCGCTCGTCAGCGCGCTGTTCGGCAGGCGGTACCGGGCGAAGTCGGGCGCCGGCTTGCCTTCCCGGCGCGCCTCGTCCGCCTCCGCCCGCCGCCCGGCGGCGGACTCCGCGGAGCCTGGGATCCGCAGGTCCTCCCCGCCGCGGCGGAAGGCGTCGACGTGCAGCACCAGCGCGTGGGCGCGGCCGCCGAGCAGCCGGAGATCGAGGACCCCGCCGCGGGCGAAGCCCCGCGTGGCCGTGTCGTAACGGACCTCGGCTCCGCCGCGCACCGTCTCCTCGTGGAGCTCCGTCTCAATGCGGTGGCTGATCACGTTGACGACGCCCCCGACCGCGGTGCTCCCGTAGAGGAGCGAGGCCGGGCCGCGCACCGCCTCGATGCGGTCAACGAGGAACGGTTCCACGCTCACGGCGTGGTCCGGGCTCACGGTCGACGCGTCGAGGAGCGCCGTGCCGTTCTCCAAGATGAGGATGCGCTCGCCGTCGAGGCCGCGGATCACGGGCCGGCTCGCGCCCGGTCCGTACGCGGAGGCGTGGATGCCGGTCTCCTGCGCGAGGGTCTCGCCCAGGGTCGCCTGCTGGCGCAGCAGCAGGGGCCGGCCGCTCAGGACGGTGGTCGACTGGGCGAGGTCGACCTGGTTGCGGGGGAACGGGGTGGCGGAGGTCACGAACTGGTCGAGCGCGACCGGATCGTGCGCGTGGGCCGGCGCCGCGGGGGCGGTCGGAGCCGCCGCCCGCAACGGGGCGAAGCCGCCGGCGACCGCGAACGCGGCGCAGGCAGCGAACGAGGGCAGGGAAGGAGGCAGGAAAGGGTTCATCACGGGAGGAGCGGAAGGGACGCGGCGGCGGGGACGCCGGCCGCGGGCCGGTGGGCACCGTCCAGGCAGGGAGCCCGCCGGGGATCGTCCGGCCGGGCGCGGGAACGCAGGCTTCAGCTCAACCCGGGCGGACCACGCTCCGGCTGGCGGAGGTAGCGCGGGCGGCGCAGGTCCGGCGCGGCGGCCGTGACCCGCAGGTCGCTCCCGGCGATCAGCCGGGGCGGCAGGGGGGAGAGGGATTCCAGCGGGAGTTCGACGCCGGACATCATCAGCACCACCGCGCAACCCCGGTCGGCGTCGTGGTCCTCCGGCGCGGGGGCGTGGGCGTGACCGGCGCACTCCGCGGAGTCCGCGTGCAGCCAGGCATGCGCGGCCGGACTCGCGGCCAGCACCGTCAGCACGAGCACGAGGGCCGCCGCCAACCCGGCACCCAGGCGGCGCGGGAGGGACGGTTCGGCTCGGCGGGCGGGCGACATCGGCGCGGAGAAGGAGGGGAAAGCGGCGCGGGCGTCAAGATTCTCGACGGTTCGGTCAGTCGGTACGGTTTCAGGACATAGTAACCATACGGAGTGTCAGGACATGGTATCCAGGTGATCGAAACGGCGGGCGACCGGTGATGGGCAGGAAGCATGCCGTGGAGAACCACCCCCGGGATCGAACAAAGAAGGAAGTGGGTGCAGCGGGCCGTCGCCGCGGGGGCCAACCTCAGCGCGTTGTGCCGGGAGTTTGGGATCACCCGCAAAACCGGCCGGTCAGCGTCACGGTGGCCGCGCGGGTGGCGCGCGAGCCCAACGACGTGTGGTCGATCGATTACAAGGGCTGGTGGCGCACCGCCGATGGCAGTTGGTGCGAGCCGCTGAAGGTACGCGACGCGTTCAGCCGGTAGGTGCTGAGCGCCCATCTGCCGCCCAACGGGCGCACGGAGTCGGTCGAGGGGGAGATGAACCGGTTGTTCCGGCAACATGGACTGCCCAAGGTGATCAAGAGCGACCATGGGGTGCCCGGTGCCAGCACGCAGGGCCCGCTGGGGTCAGGCCATTGCTTGAGGGCGTTCGCACCGCTCACGCTGGCGGGGTGCTGGAGAAGCATCGGCTTGTTGCGAGCGCCGCGAAGTTTACTGGCCGGGCTGATAAATGTTCCTCATCTGCCAGGCATCAAGTGACCGCACCCGCGTCTCCGTGCCCAGCGAACGCAACGAGACCCCCACGCTATCACGGCGTTCCGGATACACCCGGGCGGCCACGCATTGGCGGCCGTTGATGAACACTTCCACCACACTACGGTCGATGAAGACCCGCAGCTTCAGGCTTTCGTCAGGCGCCAGTTCCACGTGGGCCGTTTCGGGCGGGCGACTCCTGACGTCCGGGGCCACGGAGGAGCGCGACGTATCGAGCGAGATCACGCCCGGCAGCGGCACCTTCCTTAGCCGGAAGCCCCGATCGCGGAAGAACTGAATGCGCGTGAACTCTTCGCCTCCGGGCGATCGCAGGACGTTCAATTCAAGGGTCTGCCCCGGCTGCGGTGCAATTTCCGCGACTATTTCCAAGGCGTTGCCCTTCACCTCCCCCAGCACCACTTCCTGGTTGGCCGGAAGTTGCAGCGCTTCGATTCGGGCATGTGCGCCCCGGAGGGATTCGATATTTCCCGCCGGCTCGATGTTCAACGGATTGAACATGCTGTCTGCGCGAAGCGTCAGCCGTCTCGGCAGGGACATCAGACGATTCCACCCCTTCGTCGGTTTGCCCTCGTTCATGTTGAAAATGACCACTACGCCCCCGGCTCCATCAGGAAAGGCGGATGGGGCATGCACTCCGGAGGGTGCAGAGGCGCCGAAGTTGAAGTTGGCACCGTCCGTGACCACAAACTTGTCCCGCTGCTGGTCGTAGTCGCCAAGCAGGTATTTGCCGCCGCTCATGTGGCTGAAATGCAAGAAAATGTGCTTGTGGCCGATGGGCCAGAAATAGGGGCAGGCGCCGTCGTCACCGACCAAGCCATGGTGGTCGTTTTCCAGGAACGAGTGAACGGGCTCCCAGGTGGCAAGATCCCTTGAGCGGTGCAGGAAAACCGAACGAACCTGCTTTCCGCCCCGACCTCCCGCCGTCAGGGCGTAATACATGCCGTCCTTTTTCCAGATACAGGGGTCGAAGATGTTGAAGGGCAGGGGAGGGTCTCCGGGTGTAGGGAAGGGGATAACGGCTTTGCCCGTGAGCTTTTCCCAGTTCAGCAGCAGCGGATCGTCCGACACCGCGACCATGGTCCCGACCTCCGTGCCGTGATAAATCGCGATGACCCGGCCGTCCTCGACGAACGCGGAGCCCGAAAAGCAGGCCCGTTCCGGATTCGGATAAATCGCCAGCGGCAGATCGCGCCAGTGGATCAGGTCGTCACTGACCGCGTGGCCCCAGTGCTGACGTGGATCCTCAGGCGGGTAAGCCTGGTAGAAGAGGTGCCAGCGCCCCTGCCAGAAGCAGAGCCCGTTGGGATCATTCAGGTTCCCCTCGGGGTTCACGTAGTGGTAGATGGGCCGATGCGGATCGGCGGCGAGCCGGCGGCGCGACTCGTTCATCCGCTGCAACAGCGGATTGGTGCGCAGTTCCTGCTCCTGCCGCTCGAGCGTGCGGCTGAACTGGTATTGGGGGACCTTGGAAGTGAAGTCGCGCGGCGGCGAAGCGGTGCCGGCCGTCGCGGCCGCGGCGGTCAAAATCAGGGCGACGCCCAGAGCCCGGCGGACACCAGACGGCAGAACAAGGGGTTTGGTTTTCAAGGGGCAGTTGCGGGATGGGGTGGGATGGACCGCGCCGGCACCGCTCCCGGTTGGGCGCAGACGGCCGCTGCGAACTCGCAGGCGGTGCGGGGGAGGGTGGGCAGCGGGTCTCGCCGCAGCAAGCCAACGACGAGGGCGGCGGTGAAGGCGCCGCCCGCACCCCATGCACACCTTCGGTCTGGAGTAGCCGGGGGAATCCTTCCCCGGAAATTCGGGACGAAGTCACCGCCCGCCCCGGTCCGAAGTCCGTGCAGCCAGTTTCGCGAGGCGGTGCCGGGAGGAGGGCATCCGCCGGAAGCCGGACACCAGGGGAAGGAGCGCGCGGTGGCTGCCGGGCTCAACGCGCTGGCGGAACCCCGTTGGCGACCACGTCGCCGCCCGCGGCAGCGGGACGAGGAGCAGTCCGGTCGCGCCCGATCCCGCCGGTTCAACCCCGCGGCCGGCGGCCCACGCCCCAGATCAGCCAGCCGCCGAGCGCCAGCAGGAGAATCAGCCACCACAAGTAGCGCAGCTCACGGGCGGCCATTTCCACGAAGCGGAAGGTGACCGGAAAGGTGAGGAACAGCACCGCGGCGACCCCGACCAGGACGCCGCACTGGAGGATCGCCCGGTTGCGGGGGGTCATCGGTTCGGGCGGGACGCCGGAGGCGGGGTCGCGGGCGGGCGGGACGGATTCGTCGGCGCGGGGGTGCCGGGCCGGGGGGCCCCGGCCCCCCCCCCCCGCCCCCCCCCCGCCACGAGCGAGAGCATCACGCCGGAGCCGCCGCCGCCGACCACCAGCGGGGAACGCCCGTTCCAGCGCTGCAGGATCTCCAGCTTGATGAAGTCGGTGTTGGCCTTGAGGGCGGCGCCGCGGATCTGGATCGCCTCCGCCTCGCCCTTGGCGCGGATGATCGCGGTGTCGGCCTCGATCTGCGCCTTGAGCTGGGTGAACTTGGCTTTTTCCGCCTCCTGCTCCTGCACCATCTTCATCTCGATCGCCGTCTCGAGCTCGTTGGAGAGCGCCAGGTTGTAGATCACCAGGTCGGCGACGTGCAGGAATTGCGCGCCGATCTTGCGCCGGGCCAGCTCGAGGGCGCGGTTCTTGATCTCCTCCCGGCGCTTCACGATCTGCTCGGCGCTCTGCGTCGCGGCGACCTCCTTGAGCGCCTCCATCACGCGGGGCGCGATCAGATTGTCGAAGGGCTCCCCCGCGTATTCCTGGAAGATCTTCACCACCGATGCCTCCGGCACCCGGTAGAGCACGTGCACCTCCATCTTCACCTGCTGCAGGTCGGAGGAGTAACATTCCGCCGGCATGGCGCGGGTCTGTTGCCGCACGGAGATCGGGTGAATGTGCGTCAGGAACGGCTGCTTCAGGCCGAAGCCCTCGGGCCGGAAGTCCGGGGCCACCGTGCCGAGCGTCACCGCCACCCCCCGGTACCCCGGCTGCACGACGTACGTGGCGGACGAGGCCAGCACCACGACCGCGATCAGGATCAGCAGGAGGCCGAACATCCGCCGGATCCACGCCGGGTCGATCTCCACCGTCTCCGCGTCGTAAACCCGCCGGCTCATCGCGCACCTCCCTTCGCCGCGGCGGGCGCGGCCACGTCGGCGGCGAGCTCCCCCAGCGGCAGCAGCATGTGGGCCCCGGACACGCCGGGCCCGACCACCTGCGGCGCCACGCCGTCCCAGTGTTCGATGATCTGCAGGTCGAGCACGCCCGGGTTTTCCCGCAGCGCCCGCCCGCGCAGGGTGATGGATTCGGCCTCGCCCCGGGCCTTGATGATGGCCGTGCTGGCCTCGGTCTGGGCCTGCTGCTGCGCGAACCGCGCCCGCGCCGCCTCCTGCTCCTGCACCATCTTGGCCTCGATGGCATTCTCGAGCGCCGAGGTCAGGTTGATGTCCTCGATCACCAGATCCTCGATGGTGAGGATCGGGCCGATCTTCCGGCGCGCACTCTCGACCGCGAGGCTCTTCACCTCCTCGCGTTTCTGCACGATCACCTCCGCCGTGCGCAACGCCGTGACTTCATTGATCGCTTCCGCGATGCGGGGACGGATCAGCGAGTCGAAGGCGTTGCCGGCATAGTCGCGGAAGACCGTCACCACCGATGCCTCCGGCACCCGGTAGAGCAGCCGCACCGACATCTTCACCTGCTGCAGGTCCGAGGAATAGCAGTCCACCGTCATTTTCGAGGTCTGCTGCCGGATCAGCATCGGCGCGATGTGCGTCACGAAGGGCAGCTTGAAGCCGAAGCCCTCCGGCTTGAAGCCCGGCGACACCCGGCCGAGCATCACCTCGACGCCGCGGTGCCCGGGCTCGACCACGTAGGTGGCCGACGTGCCGCCGAGCACCAGGATGAAGATTACCAGCGCGCCCGCGATCAGGCCCGCCACAGATTTTGGATTCACGAGCGTAGGTTCCCTTTCTCCAGCAACGTTCCCCAGGCCTGCCCCCAATACAAGGGTAACCGGCCGAATCTCCCAGGGGAGGCGGCAGGCGGGCAGGGAACGCGATCCGTGGATGAGGCTGAGGATGAGGGGCGAGACTCGTCCCGGACCGCCGTGGTCGGTGGGAATCGGTGGTCGGGGGTCGGTTTCCGGTGGTCAGTGGGCTCGGCCCGTCCACCGCTGCGCCCCGCTCCGGACCACCCGCACGCATCTTGGCCTTCGGCTGGATGCCGCCGGGGAATCCTTCCCTGGAAATTCGGGCCGAGGGGGTCGGCCCGATGGGGTCAGGCCGTTGTTCGCGGGCCTGACCCCTCCAGCCGGCCGCGGGATCGCGGCTGGTTGCCCCGCGGGGGACTCAGAACTCAAATGTCGCCGTGAAGACGTAGTTTCGCGGGCGGCGGATTTCCCAGAGCACGGGCACGATGGCATTGGGCGTGCCATAGACGGCGTTCGTATCGTAGTCGGATTTCACCAGCCGCGGCGTCTGCCAGTTGGGCAGGTTCTGAATGTTGAGCTGGGTGCGGAGATTCACGTGGCCGAGGATGCGGCGCTGATAGGACACCATGGCTCCGAGGTCCCAGAATTCCTTGCCGAGGAGCGCGCGGGTCACATCGAGATTCCCGGTGGGTGCGCCGGTCGCATCGGGGAGGCGCTGGTAGCCGATCGTGTTGGCGCTGCGCCACCGGTAGTTTCCGCCCACGGTCCAGCCCTTGAGTCTTCCCTCGTGGAACACGCGGGTGACGAGGCCGTTGAGGGCGTACTTGCCGTTGCGCGCCGTGGTGATTCCCTTCAGGGCCTGGGCGTCGAGAAAGCCCTTTTCCTGCGCGGCGATCTGTTGCTCGAGGTAGAGCGCGTCCGCCGCCGCCTGGGTGCGCGCGGTCGCGCTCCCGGGATCGAGGCGGAAGATCGAGGAGGCCTGGCCGGCCTCGACCTTGCGGAGTTCGCTCGCGAATTTCTTCCACGTGCCGAGGCCCTGGAACTTCGAGTCGGTGTAGAGGTATTCCCCGAGCGCGGCGAGATGGGTGCCCAGGGTATTGGTGTTGGTGCTGCCGGAGAGCGCAACGCGCCAGTTGCGGGAAGGATTGAAGGTGAGGTTCAGCTCATAACCTTCGGCGACGTAGCTCCAGGTGTCCGAGACATTGCCGGTGTCGACCGGATAGAAATTAACCTCCTGCAGGTCGGCAAAATAGGGGTCGCCGGGAATCTTGTAGTTGGTGCGGAGGCGCGCGAGGATGTTGCGGGTGCCGCCCACGCTCGCGTTGGCGTTGCGGGCCTGGTTGTCGGCCGAGGTCTCGAATTTGCTGACGCCGAGGGCCAGCCGGCCCTGCAGCAGGGAGAGCCGCACGCCGTAATCGATGGTCTGACCGACGGAGTTCGGGGCGGAGCGGCCCAGCGCGTCCACCCACGACGCATTGGGCACGGGGAGGAAGTTGTTCGACCGGCTGTAGGTCAGCGAGGCCCACGACAGGACATGATAGACTGCGCCGTAGGTGCGCGAGAGGCCGTTGGCGACGATGGACGGGGCGGCGTTGTAGGAAACGTCCTGCGCGAGGTCGAAATACTGTTTCAACGGATCGGTGGCGGCGCCGGGAATGGCCGGGTTAACCACGGTGCGGCGGGTGGGGATGCCGTAGCTCTTGGTCTTATCCTCGCGGTAGCCCGCGACCGTCACGAGGCGGCCGCCGAGCCATTTCGCCTGCCAGCCGAGGGAGAGCGCATCGGCGGCAAATTTGCTCTTCATCGCATTGAGGAAGGACTGGCGGCTGAGGTTGATCGGGGCCTGCTCGTTGGGGGTCGCACCAAGGAGCCTTCGGTAACCGTTCAGTACCCCGAGGTTATTCTGGACCTGCCGCGAATCGGGCATCGTGGGAACGTTGCCGTTCACGAAATACACGCGGGTCCGGAGGAGGTTCGCGGCATTCACCGCATCACCCGACCAACCGCCGGACCCGGGGAGACCGACGGTCGCGACGTTAAAGACGCGGGTGAGATCCTGCTCGGACTCGGTGCGACTGACCTGGAAGAGGCCGGCAAAATTATGCTGGCCGAGCCAGCGGTGGCGCCTGGTCAAATCGAGTTCGTAGGAAAGGGTCGCCCGGTATTCCGCCGAACGATTCCTCGCGGGACGAAACTGCATCTGGGCGTTTTCGTTGTAGGGCACCAGGTAGCCCGGATTGGGTGAGCCGTCGGGCAGGTAGCGGTTAGGATCAATCGTGACGCTGGTGAAATTATTCGGGTCGAGCGTCTGGTTGTAGAGCGCGAGATTGCCGCCCAACTCCAGGAAGAGCCCGTCGGCGAGCTTCTGCTCGGCAAGGAGCTGGGTCCAGCGGCCGTGCTGTTTGTTGGACGGGTCGTCCCAGGTGCCCCCGTTGAGGTTGGCGCTCTTGCTCAGGCCGAGCGCGGTCCACGGATCCTTCGACTGATAGTTGGTGCTGCCCTGGCCGCCGAACGTGGCCGCGCTCAGCTGGCCCTGATAACGCGTATTGACCATCGGATTCGCGAGGCTGAGCCCGACGATCCACGTCTGCGTGTTGCCGGTGATTTGGGCGAGCGCGAGGTTGGGGTCAAAGTCGGTGCGCGCATCGACGAAGCCATCGGGGTCGGTCACGCCGCGCGCGACCGGGACGGGTCTCCCCGCGGCATCGAGATAGGGCCGCGTGGCGGTCCACGTCTGGCCGGCCGGCACAAACTCAATCGTGGGTTTGCCCGCCGCGGCCCAGCGCAGTGCGTTGCCATCGAAGCCCCACATCAGGCTCGCGGCGTTGGTCCCGAGGGAGTAGCTCTCGTGATTGAGGGTCAGCTTGGTGTCGCGCCACGGTTTCGCCGTCACGCTCACGGTAAGGCGCTCCTGGTTCTTGCCTTCGTATCGGCGAAATTCGCGCGCCTCGTCGTGCAGCAGGTTCAAGCGGAAAGCCAGCCGGTCCCGGATGAGCGGCTGGTTGTGATCGATGGCGATCCGCCGCGAGCCGTTGGTGTCGGCCTGCACCTGAACTTCGGTTTTTCGGCGCAACAACTGCGCGCGCTTCGTGGTGGTGACGGCGGTGCCCTGCGGATTGCCTACGCCGATGAGGAGGGCGTTCGGCCCGAGGGAGAGCGTGATGCGCTCGAGGTTGTAGTTGTCGGTCGGCTCAAGGGCGGCAAAGAAGTCGTGGGAGATCGACTGGTTGCCGGCGTTCGTGTTGAAGCCGCGGATCGAATAGGACTGGCCGGTGCCGAAACGCATCTGGGTGCCGCTGGCGCGATTGGCGTCGGTGTTGTCGCCCTCGACCAGGTCCACGCTCGGCGTATAGATCAGGGCCTGCTCGAGGGAATTGACGCCGAGGTCGCGCAGGAACTCCGGCGTGAGGATGGAAATCGAAGCCCCGACATCGCGCAGACTCGTCCGCATGCGCGTGCCGGCGAGCGTCTCGGTGGCGGCATAGCCGTTATCCTTTTCGGAGGAGACCTCGAAGGGGGTCAGCACGACGGTTCCGCCCGCCGCAGCGGGCGTGGCGGCATTGGGGGCGGTGCTCTGTCCGAGGGCGGAGGCGATGGCACCGAGGGTAAACGACAGCAGCGCCCATCGGCGGGGGCGAGGAGTGACAGCGGTGCAATGGCGCAGGTGGAGGCAGCGGGCACGTCGAAGCATGGGATGGGTCTCAGGGGGGGATTTCAGGAGAAACGCCCCGATGCAGTCGCAACCGGGCGTATGCTGCCAAGGGGCGGGGGTCGCGGCGGGAGCGTGACCTTCGTCGCGGCTTTTCGCCGAGATGTCACCCTTAAACCATGAAGTGGACCCCGTCGCGGAACCACGTGCTTTCCGGGATCGTCCGGACCCGCGGGGGACCGTGGTGCGGGTCACCGGCGACGGGGCGGCAGGGGTCAGGCAGCAACCCGTCACCTGCGACCAGGGCGCGGCGCGGGGGAGGCGGGTTGCGGAGGCGCACGCTCCCCTGCGCCTGCGGGATGCGAGATGCCAGCATGAAGCGGTTCGAACGGGATCGACGATGAACCGTGAATCCGCAGGCTTGCGGACCATCCCCACCCCAATGCCCAACCCCTGGATGCCCTCCGTCCGTCGCGGCCGTTGCCGGCTGGCCGCCGTTACATTCGCCACCGTGGTCGCCTTCGCCGCCACCCCGCCCAGTCCTCCCGCCCAGCCCGCGGCGAGCGCGGGGCCGGCCGTGGGTGCGCCGGACGGCCCCGTCGCCCTCACCCCCTTCGAGGTCACGGCCGGCAGCGAGGTCGGCTACGAATCGTCGACTGCGATGAGCGGCACGCGCACCAACGAGTCGCTCGCCAACCTGCCCAACTCGATCTCCGTCATCAATGCGGAGTTCATGGCCGACCTCGGCATCACGGACTTCTTCCAGGCGATGGAGTTCGCCGTGGGCGCCGAGAATGTCTACAATGACAACATGCAGGTGGGGGCCGCGATCGGGGCCCGCTCGGGCAACCGGATCAATTTCCGCGGCCTGCCCTCCGGACGCCAGCTGAAGGACGGGTTTCCCACCTACGCCCCGATGGACACCTACAACCTGGAGCGGATGGAGATTTCCCGCGGAGCGGGCGGCATCTCGTACGGGGATACCGACGCCACGGGCACCATCAACACCGGTTCCAAGCGCGCCCGCTTCCGCGACAGCCACGAGGTGCAGGCGCGGTACGACGACCGCGGCTCCCAGCGGCTCACGGCCGATCTCAACCGGGTGCTGGTGGGCAATACGCTCGCCCTCCGCCTCAACCTCGTCGACTCGGACCTGGAGGGCTGGCACGAGAATACGGCGCGCAGCATGCGGGGGTGGGCCGGCGCGGTACGCTATCAGCCGTTCAAGCACGGCAACACGGTCATCGATGCCACCCATGAGTCCGGCCGCCTCCTGAGTTTCATCAGTCACACGGCGCTGGTGGACCTCACGACCGCTTATGTGCGCGGCTCCGGCACCAACGCGCAGGACGCCGATCCCGGGCGCGCCGGGACGCAGGCCAATGGAGTGGGCATGCAGCGCCTTTCCGGCAGTTCCACGCTGGCCAACACCACCCAGATGTACATCCGCGGAAGCTTGTACAATCTGGCCTCGCCGGGGACCGCGGCGGCCTTGCCCGCCTACCGCGTCTCCACCCTGATCCAGGGCGCGGGCGCCACCAGCGCCACCGATCCGCAGAACCCCAATCGCCTGCCGTTCCTGCCGACGCAGAATCCCCAGTTTCCCCTCGCCCAGGATTGGGCCGGCCCCGACACCCGCGTCCGCTACCTCAATCAGTCCACCAACCTTTCCCTCCAGCACAGTTTCTCCCGCGAGACCAGCCTCTGGCTGGCGTTCAATCGGCAGAAGGAGTTCACCGACCAGAGCCTCACGCGCAACGCCAACATCTGGGGGGCCAACGCCCGGGGTATCTTCATCGACGTCAACCGTGTCCTGCCCGACCCCGCCTTCCCCAACGACCCCACCCGCACGATCCCCAACCCCAACTTCGAGCAGCTCTTCATCCCGGGTTCCATCCAGCGTCGGTACGAGGATCGCGACATGCAGTCCGTGCGGCTGATGGGGCTCCGGAATCTTGCCCTCGGGAACACGTCCCATCGCTTCATCGTCAGCGCCAACCACCGCGCCGAGGTCAACCGGATCAAGGGCATGCAGTGGGCCTTCACGAAGGAGGAGATCACCCGCCGCGGTTACACGGGCGTGGCCGCGCGTCTCGCGAACAACGTGGTCTCCCCCTGGTATTACTTCAAGGACGGCAACGGCGAGAATCTCCGCATCCCGCGGCTGCCCGGCGTCGTCGACTACTTCACCAACAGCCTGCAATACTTCGACCAGTCGCTGGCCACGGCGGTGTTCCAGCATCTCGGGTCGTTCTTTCAGCAGCGGCTGCGCACCAGCCTCGGCCTCAGCCGCGATCACTGGCAGCAGGCGCTCAATTTCCCGACCCAGCTGAGCGCGGGGTTCCAGGAGACGCAATTCGTCGATGCCGCCGGCCGGCCCGTGTCCGAGGATGCCGCGGTGATTCCCACCCGGACAGGCGCCGACCTCTGGCGCACCAACAAGTCCGCCGGCGCGGTCTTCAATCTCACCCCCTGGCTGGCGGTCACGGCTTCCTACCAGGAGTCGGCGATGTTCACCGACAACGTCGGCACGGATCTCCAGGGTAATGCCCGCCAGCCGACCTCCGGTGCCGGCCACGATCTGGGCCTGCGGTTCATCCTCCTGGGCGGCCGCGTCAACGCCAACCTGATCCGCTTCGACAACACGGCGGAAAACTACGCCACCAACATCAGCGCGGCCCTGCAGACCGAGGTGAATGAGGCCCTCAATACCGGGCGCACGACGCCCTCGCCGGACCTGATCCTGGGCACCTCCGACTCGAATGACCGCACCACGCAGGGCTGGGAGCTGGAGCTGACGGCCAATCCCACCCGCAGCTGGACCACCCGCCTCGCGTTCGCCACGACAGAGGACTTCCGCTCCGCCTCCGTCCCGCAGTTCCGCGCGAAGGTGCAGGCGGCCCGGACGCACCTGGCTTCCCTGGGCAAGTCCGCGACCGAGATCGACGCCGCCCTTGCGGGGAGTGCCGTGTACATCGAGGGCCAGAACGACGAGAACCGGCAGCCGAGGCGGTACCGGGGGAGTCTTGTGAGCCGCTATGATTTCCGTGCGGGTTCGCTCCAGGGCCTGAGCGTGGGCGGTTCCCTGCGTTGGGCGCGCGGGGCGAGGCGCAATCCCGGCGGGCTCTTCATCACCGGGGTCCTGGTGGTCCCGGAGCGGCAGAACGCCGATGAATGCGTGTTCAGTCCGTTCCTCAAGTATTCGCGGAAGCTCGGCCGGGTGAATTGGGCCGCGCAACTCAACGTCGACAACGTCTTCAACAATGTGACCAACCAGGGGACGACCGCCCGCTACCCGCGCTACACCGAGCCGCGGCAGATCACCCTGACGAACTTCTTCCGGTTCTGAACGATTGCGGCGGCCGGAGGTAGGTCTCGCCGGCACCCCAGGTTGATCTTCCGCTCGGTGTAGCCGGGGAATCCTTCCCCGGAAATTCCGACGACGTCACCGCCGGGGAATCGGTGGTCGGTGAGAATCGGTGGTCGGTGGTCAGTGTTCGGTCAGTCCACCGTCAACCGCCCCCACCGTCCACCGATGCCCACCGCCCGCCGTCCACCCGGGTCGGCGACGACCCCGGCGACGCCGTGCCCCGGCCAGCCCATCAACTCAAGGCGGGATGCGCGATCAGTTCGTTGAGCATGCCTTGGGCCTTCTCCGGCGTGGCCCAGTCCGCGGCGGGGAATCTATTTGCCGCGTCCCGCGGCTTCTGCGTCGGTACGGGCTCACCCCGACCGTCCCACCCCTCTCGTCTGTTCCCGCCATGACGCTTCTGCGCAGCCTCCTGGTCCTGGCCTTTGCCCTGTCCCCGTTGGCCGCGGCCGAACGGCCCAACATCCTCTGGCTCACGAGCGAGGATCACGGGCCCCACCTGGGCTGCTATGGGGATCCGCTGGCCCGGACGCCCCACCTCGACGCCCTGGCGGCCAAGGGCATGATCTTCAAGCGGGCGTGGTCGAACGCCCCGGTCTGCGCGCCGGCGCGGACGGCCATCATCTCCGGGATGTTCCCGCCCTCCCTTGGGGCGGAGCACATGCGGAGCGAGGTCGCGATGCCCGCGGGGGCGAGGATGCTGCCGCAGTACCTGCGCGAGGCCGGGTACTATTGCACCAACAACGCCAAGGAGGACTACAACCTCACCCAGCCGGGGCAGGTGTGGGATGAGTCCTCCGCCCAGGCGCACTGGCGCAAGCGGCCGGCGGGCGCGCCGTTCTTCGCCGTCTTCAACGCCGGCCAGAGCCACGAGGGCCAGGTCTATCGCCGGCCGCATCAGGCGGTGCTCGACCCGGCGGCGGTGCGCGTGCCGGCCTATCACCCCGACACCCCGGAAGTGCGGCGCGACTGGGCGCAGTACCATGACAATGTCAGCACCGTCGACGCGATCGCGGGCGGTCACCTCCGGGAGCTCGCGGCGGCCGGGCTGGCCGAAGACACCATCGTGTTCTACTACGGGGATCACGGGCCGGGCCTGCCGCGCAACAAGCGCTGGCCGGGTGATTCGGGCCTGCGGGTGCCGCTGGTGGTTCACTTTCCGCCGAAGTGGCGGCACCTGGCCCCGAAGGAGTATGCGCCGGGCGCGCGCTCCGACCGGCTGGTGAGCTTCGTGGATCTGGCACCCACCGTGCTGAGCCTGGCGGGGATCGCGCCGCCGGCGGCGATGCAGGGCCGGGCCTTCGCGGGCCGGCATCAGGTCGACGGGCCCGCGTACCTGCACGGCTTCCGGGGCCGGATGGACGAGCGGTACGACCTCGTGCGGTCCGTCACCGACGGCCGCTACGTCTACCTGCGCAACTACTGGCCGCACGTGTCCCAGGGCCAGCGGGTGCGCACCCAGTTCCAGATGCCGACGACGCAGGTCTGGCGCCGGCTGTACGACGAGGGCCGGACGAACGACGCGCAGTCGATCTTCTGGCGCGAGCCCAAGGCGCCGGAGGAACTTTACGATCTGCACACCGATCCGGACGAGGTGCGCAACCTTGCGGCGGCGCCGGAGCACCGCGCGGTGCTCGAGCGGCTGCGGGGCGAGGCGCGGGCCCACGCGGAACGCATCCGCGACCTCGGGTTCCTGCCCGAGGCGGAGCTCCATGCCCGCGCCGGCCGGGCCGCGCCGCGCGATGTCCTCGGCACCGAGGCCGCCTATCCGTTGGCCCGCGTGCTGGCGGCCGCGGAGACGGCCGCGGGGAGCGATCCCGGCGCCGTTCCGCAACTGCAGGCTTACCTCAAGGACGGGGACGCCGGCGTGCGGTATTGGGGCGTGATGGGGGCGCTGATGCGCGGTCCGGCGGCGACCCGGGCGATGCGCGAGGGGCTCGTGGCCGCCCTCGAGGACCCCGCGGCGAACGTGCGCATCGCCGCGGCGCAGGCGCTCGCCCGGCACGGCGACGCGGCCGATCTGCCCCGGGCCCTCGACACGTTGCGGGCCTGCGCCGACCCGACCCGGACCAGTGCCTTCGCCGGCATCGCGGCGATGAACGTCATCGATGAACTCGGCGAGCGGGCACGGCCGCTGCTGGGTTTCGTGCGCGGCATGGAAGTGCGCGATCCGCGGACGCCGTCCCGCAACAACGACTACGTGCAGCGCCTGAAGGGCATCGTGCTGGAACGTTTCGGCGAGGCGCCCGCGACGCCGGCCCGCAAGAAGCGCAACTGAGTCCATCCCGCCCCACCCGCCCCTCGCGGGCTCCCCCCCGACGCCCTCCCGCCTTCCCTCCACCCAATCGGGTCCCGGACCCGATCCATCAACCCCCGCCCCGCCATGCCCACTCCGCTCATTGCCAAGCTCCTTGCCGCGTTCGGGTTCATGCTCACCCTCACCCTGCTCCCCGCCGCGGAACCCGCGGCCCCGACGGGGGCGATCCGCGGCCGCGTCCAGAACGTCGCGACCGGCCAGTACCTCAACAACGCCCGCGTCACGGTCAAGGGGACCGCCCTCTCGGACCTTACCGATGAGTCCGGCACCTACCGGATCGCCCAGGTGCCGGCGGGGGCCGCGGTCCTGCAGGTGTTCTACACCGGGCTCGATCCGGAGGAGGTTGCCGTGCGGATCACGGGCGGGGGCACCGTGGTGCAGGACGTCAGCCTGACCAGCGCCGCCCTGTTCGGAAAGGGGCAGGGGACGGTGAAGCTCGACGCCTTTGTCGTGTCCACCGGCCGCGACACCAACGCGGCCTCGATCGCGGTCAATGAGCAGCGCTTCGCCCCGAACCTGAAGAATGTCGTCAACACCGACGCCTTCGGGGATGTCACGGACGGCAACGTGGGCGAGTTCCTCAAGTTCCTGCCCGGGATCACCACCGACACGGATGTGAACGAGGGCGGCACGGTGACGACGATCTCGGTGCGCGGATTCAGTTCCGGCATGACGCGCGTCTCGAGCGATGGCGCCCAGCTGGCCAACACCGGGAGCGCGCAGGGAAACATCCGGACGTTTTACTTCAGCCAGGTTTCCGCCAACAACGTCGCGCGGGTCGAGGTCACCAAGGCGCCGACGCCGGCCACGCCGGCCGACACCCTGGCGGGCTCCGTGAACATGGTGAGCAAGAGCGCGTTCGAGCGGAAGACCGCGCAGTTCAACTACAGCCTGAGCCTGACCGGAAGCAGCCAGAACCTGAGCCTGGGGCGGGAGCCGTTCGTCAACGACGCGCGGGTCCGCAAGATCCTGCCGGGCGTGATGTTCGACTACACGCTGCCGGTGAACCGGGACTTCGGGATCGTCGTCACCGGCCAGAGCATCGACCGCCATACGGATCAGGCGCTGAACACGAAGACGTACGGCACCGGGGCCGCCGGCGCGAGCAACGCCAACCCTTACCTGCAGGCGATCCGTTTCCTCGAGGGCCCGCGCCTGGCGTACCGGCGTTCGCTGGCGGTGAAGGCCGACTGGCGCGTCGCCACGTACTCGGTGCTGTCGGCCGGTTTCCAGACCAGCGCGTTCCTCAACGAGCGCTCGCCGATCGAGACCGCGATCAGTGCCGGCACCAACGCGAACCCAACGGTGGCGGGGGGCAAGCCGCTCACCTTCGGACCCGATTTTACGAGCGGCGCGACGGGCCGGGGGAGCATGACCCTGATGGGCGGGGCGGACTTCCAGCAGCCGGGGCGCACGCGGGCCGGGAATTTCCGCTACCGCTTCGACGACGGGAAGTGGCGCATCGAGGCCGGCCTCGATCACTCGATCTCGATCGGCGCCGTGCGGGACAGCAACGCCTCCCCGCCGCGGTTCCGCGCCCTGGCCTACAGCTTCGCCGTGCCCATCCGCGTCCAGTTCAACGACCTGGGGGATGTCGCGCCGCGGACCATCCGGCTCTTCGACAACAACGAGCGCGAGGTGAGCATGTTCGAGCTGCGGAACTACCGCCTTGCGACGGCCCAGAGCACCTTCCGCGACTTCACCGACACCCTTGGCAGCGGCAAGCTGGATGTCCGCCGCCAGCTGCCCTTCGTCCCGTTTCCGGCCGCGGTGCAGGCGGGCTTCCTGACCCGGACCCAGGAGCGCGACATTCGCCGTTACAACCCGATCTGGACCTACACCGGGCCGGCCGACACGTCCTTCATGGCCCACACGGAATACCGGACCCGGGCCGACCCGCGGTTCCAGGCCATGCAGTGGCCGTCGGTGGTCAAGGCGTGGGCCGCGTGGCAGGCGAATCCCGGCCTCTTCACCCAGACCCCCGCGCAGGTCGTCGCCACCGAGCAGTTCAAGATCATGAACTCGGAGTACGTGCGGGAACGGGTTTCCGCCCAGTACGCGATGGTGGAGCTCAAGCCGTTCGCCCGCTTGTCGCTGCTGGGCGGGGTTCGCCGGGAGCGGACGTCGGTCGACGGCCTCGGGCCCATCGTCGATCCCACGGCGGTGTGGCGGCGCAACGCCGACGGCAGCTACGCGCGCGCCGCGGACGGCGCCCGCATCCGGAAGGCTGAGGCCGGGGCCGTCGGCTCGCTGCAGGAACTCGCGCTGGTCCGCAAGGAACGTGGCTTCCGCGCCAACCGGCTTTACGAGGGCAATTACCCGAGCCTGCACCTCACGTACCACCAGAGCGCCAACCTGATCGCGCGCGCCGCGTACGCCGAGACCTACGGCCGCCCGAATTTCACGAACATCATCCCCAACACCTCGATCACCGAGCTCGACATCAACAATGATCCCGGCGCGCTCGACGGTCGGATCAGCGTGCGCAACCCCGGGCTGAAACCGTGGTCCGCGCGGAATTGGGACCTCTCGCTGGAGTATTACACCCCGCAGGGCGGTCTGTTCAGCGTGGGCGCGTTCCGCAAGACCATCGAGGGCTTTTTTGTCTCCTCGACGATCATCGCCACGGAGCAGGACCTCCGCGAGTTCGACCTCGGCCCGGAGTACCTCGGCTGGGAAATCAACAGCACGGCCAACGGGGGCGACGCCCGCGTCGACGGGGTCGAGTTCAACGCGCAGCATTCGCTGCAGGCCCTGGGCAGCTGGGGCCGGCCGTTCCAGGTCTTCCTCAACGGCACCAAGCTCAAGCTGTACGGCAACCAGCGCGGCAACTTCAGCGGGTTCGTCCGCGGCACGCTGAGCTGGGGCGTCACCTACAATCACCGGCGCTTCAAGGTGGTGGCGCGGTGGAACCATCGCGGGCAGCGGCTCGACTCCGTGGTCGCGGCGCTCAACCCGAACGGGGGCAGCTACACCATCCCGCGCACCATCATGGACCTCAACGCGGAGTTCCGGGTGACCCCGCGCCTGTCCGCCTTCGCGAGCGCGCAGAACGTCTTCGCGGTGTCGGACAAGGTGGAGCGCTTCGGCGACAACACGCCCGCCTACGCCCGCCGCACCTCCGACACCAACACGGGCGTGCTGCTCACCTGGGGGGTGAAGGGATCCTTTTAGGGCGCGGCCGGAGGGGGTGCTCCTGCGAGGGGGCGCAGCTGCGGGCGAGTTCCGGCTGGGTTCTCGTCGCGTCGGCCGGGAAGGAATCTCCGGCCCCATCAATCCGCGTGGCCTGGGCCGTCATCGCGGAAGCGGCTCGGGGGGGCGGCGGGTCGGTCGGACGGGGCCGCGCGGTTGCACGTGGCGCGACTCGCAACGTACCGAGGCCGGGGTGATCACCCTGCCGGGATCGCATTTTCCACGAGGCGAGTCTTGCATGCGGGCCCGGTCCGAGGCGTGGTCTGTCGTGGCCATGTTACAAGCAGCAGCCCCTGAGCGTCCGCCGACGTCCGTGCCGAGCGTCGAGGAATGGAAGGCGATCGTCGCACGGTTCCAGCAGCCGTCGCGGCCCCGGGCGACCTGGCAGCTCGTCAACACGGTGGGCGGCTACGCGCTGCTATGGGGGCTGATGTACTGGAGTCAGTCGGTTTCCCTGTGGCTGACGGCGGCGCTGGCGGTGCTGGCGGGCGGACTGCTCATCCGGGTATTCATCATCTTCCACGATTGTGGGCACGGGTCCTTCCTGCCGTCGCGGGCCGCCAATGATGCGGTGGGGTTTGTCTGCGGGCTGCTCACCTTTACCCCGTACCATCACTGGCGGTGGGAGCATTCCCTCCATCACGCGAGTTCCGGGGACCTCGATCGGCGGGGCGTGGGCGACATCTGGACGATGACGGTGCGCGAGTACCTGGGGGCCTCGCGCTGGCGGCGGCTAGCGTACTGGCTGGCGCGGAATCCCCTGGTGTTGTTCCTGCTCGCGCCGGCGCCCCTGTTCCTGATCCGCGAGCGGTTTCCCTCCGCCAAGGCGAGGCGGCAGGAACGCCGTTCGGTCTGGGTGATGAATGGGGCGATTGCGGTCATGGTCGGCACGCTCGTCTGGTTGTTCGGCTGGCAGACGTACCTGCTGATCCAGCTCACGATCTCGGTGGTGGGGGGCGCGATCGGCGTCTGGCTGTTTTACGTGCAGCACCAATTCGACGGCGCCTATTGGGAGCGCGGGGAGACTTGGGATTACACGGCGGCGGCGCTCGCGGGCAGTTCGTATTACCGCCTGCCCCGGGTGTGCCAATGGTTCTCGGGCAACATTGGGTTCCACCACATCCACCACCTCAGCCCGCGGATCCCGAATTACAACCTTGAGCGCTGCCATCGCTCGCATCCGGTCTTCCAGGCGGTGCCGCCGCTCACGCTGTGGCGCAGCCTGGGGGCGATCAACCTGCACCTGTGGGATGAGCAGGGGCGCCGACTCGTCAGTTTCCGCGAGGTGCGGCGGCGGCGGGAGGAATTCCTCGCGCCGCGCCCGCTCGACGCCGCGGCCTGAGCGATCCGGGAGCGGGGCCGGCCGCGGGGGGGCCGGGCGTGCTCCAGGGGTGTGAGCGCAAACCGAAGGGGCTAAGGCCGTGGTTCGCTGCCCCTAACGGGCACCCGACTGAAATTGCGGGGGGGCTGGTTCCCTTGGGCTCTATGCCGAAGGATTGCCGCTCAGTGAATCAGGGCCCGGGAGGGACGGCGGCGGCAGCGAACCTCGGCCTGACCCCTTTCCGGCCGATGCCCGATTCCGGCGGCATTTCAATCGGCATCGAAGAACTGCGCCAAGTGGGCGGCCAGGAACTCGTAAACCAAGCGGCGCTGCTCAACGAAAAAGACCTCAATCCTTCCCTGGTGATGGCGATAGATGAAGCGGAGCGAGCCGACGCGCAGGCGGAAGAAACCGGCATAATCTCCCTCCAGTTCATTGGTGTCACCATCGGGAAGCGCCAGCAGCGCCGCCTTGCAACGTCGGCGGGGATCGGGAGCAAGGGTTCGGACGTAACTCCAAACTGCTTCCGCGACGAACACCGGAGGCCGTTTCACAGCTTTGCCGCCGCGCGGAACTTGATCCGACCCGCCTTGAGGTTTTCAACCGCGGCGGAGAAGGCCGGGTTGCCGGCTAGTTCGAGGGTCTCGAGCAGTGCCCCCAGGCGTGCATCAGAGATCAGGTGCACGGCAGGCTTTTGGTGGCGCGTGATCGTGCTCCTGCCGGAGACGTGGGCGGCGATCCGGGCCGCCCGCGCCAACCGGCTCCAGTCGAGCATGAACCTCGCGATCGGGTCCGCCCTGGCCAGCATCGGGCTCACGATCCCCGTGGTCGTGGCCGCCGCGGTGATGTTCAACCTGCCGCTGGAGCTCGGACTGGAGCCGAAGGACATGGCCCTGCTCGCCCTCACCTTTGTCGTCAGCGCGATCACGCTGGGTTCGGGGCGGACGAATCTGATGCAGGGGGCCGTGCATCTGGTGATCTTCGCGGCCTTCCTGTTCCTGACGCTCGTGCCCTGACGTGGGCGCCGGACCTCGGCGGAGGGTCGCCAGAGGCGCAAGCGGGGGGAGGGCGGCGGCGAATTCTATAATCCCGACTTGGCGGCCCGGGCGGCCCGGAAGGCCGTGCCCACGCTCACCCTCGAAGAGTCGAATGCCTTCGCTTGGCGTCAGGGCAAGGAACGCCTCGAAGCGGCGATCGCGCGCCGCACGGACTTCAACTTCGAGACCACGCTCGGCGGTGAAACGATCACCAAGCTCCTGATCCTAGCCGTTGCTCAAGGCGCCACGCTGAATCTTTGGTATGCCGGTCTCGCCAGCGCCGACCGCCACCTGCAGCGGGTCGCCGCTCGCGTCGCCAAAGGGGGCCATCCCATTGCCGAGTCCGAGGTTCGGAAGCGTTGGATCTCGAGTCGCCTCAACCTGATCAAGCTCCTCCCCGGAGTGACCAACCTCCGCGTCTACGACAACTCCGCGGAGAAGGATCCTGATCGGGGCGAGGCGCCGGAACCGAAGCTCGTGCTGGCGATCACCAACCGCGCGATTCAGTTCCCCGGCCCGGACGAGGTGCCGCATACCCCCGAGTGGGCGCAGCCGATCGTGGTCGCCGCCTTTCGGTTGCTGCCGGCGAAGCAGTCGCGGCCGAGGCCTCGCGCCTAGGCCTACGGAACAGGCGGAATCGTACGACGGCCCGCGCGCTTTCCTCCCACGGCCGTGACGGGCGGCTCAGCCTTCGCCCATCCCGGGGCGCAGGTCCCGCAGGGCGGCGCGGAAGACCAGCCAGCCGCTCAGGTAATTGAGGCCCAGAATCCCGCCCAGCAGGCCCACGACCAAGGCCGCGGTCGGCCCCGCCGGCAGGTTCGGCAACACGGGCGCCGTCGCGAGGGCACTTGCCGCCGCACCGAGGACCACGCCGCGGGTCACGAGCCAGCTGAACTCGGCCCGCACCATTTGCCCCAGCACCTCCGGCGGCAGGCCGATCGCCGCCAGCACCGCGAACTCGCCCCGCCGCTCCCGCAGGTTGCGCGCGACGACGATCGCCAGCCCCAGGCTCCCCAAAATCACCCCCAGGGTCCCGAGCACGTTGAAGATCGCCAGATAGGTGTTCTCGATCCGGTGGAACGCCGCCAACAGGTCCCGCGTGGTCTCCACCCGGCCACCCGCGTCAGCCGCCGCCGAACGCAACCGCCCCTGCACCGCCGGCAGGTCCGCCGCAGGCGGGGCGTCGACGAGAAACACGCTGGGGCCGGGGTGGGACGGGAACCGCGCCAGGAACGCCGCCTCGTCCACGATCAGGTAGCCCTGGAAGATGGAATCCCGCAGCACCCCGGCGATCCGCACCCCGAAGGTCCGGCCGTTTTCGTCGGTATAATCGATGACGTCCCCGATCCGCCGCTGCAGGGCCCAGAGCAGGGTGTTTTCGTCGACGAACGCCGGCAGCGGCTCCGCCGCCCCCCCGCCGGCGCGCAGGGCCTCCCAGCCCCCGCCGTTGGGCAGTCGCGGGGTGAAGACGCTGGGCGTCGGCAGCCGGGCGGGATCCACGGCGAGGAGGCGCGGCCGGGCCACGGCGTTCAGATTGAAGCAATTGGCATTGTCCCCGGCCCCGGCGCGCAGCGGAACGATGGTCCCCAGTTCCTTTACCGCCCCGGCGAAGACCTCGAACCGCTCGCCCAGCGCGTCGCGGGCCGGATTCTGGGGCGCGGTGGTCTCCACCCAGAAGGCGAAGCCGCCCGTCCCGGCCCCGCGTTCGCGCCAGTTGTCGCCCACCTGCTTGCGGAAGGCGGCGACGGACAGGACCATGAACACGGCGGTGGCGATGAGGCCGGTCACGGTGAGGCTGCGCGCCGGGCGGGTGCGGAGGTTCAGCCGGCCCAGGTCCGCGGCGCCCGGCAGCCGCCCGGTACGATGGGCGCCGAGCAGAATCCGGATCCCGGCCAGCCCCGACCCCAGCAACGCGAAACCGGCGAGGAAGAACGCCCCTTGCGCGGGCATCACCCGGCCGGAACCGGCGAGCGCCCCCGCGGCCACCAGCGCCAGCCCCACCGCCAGCGCCGCCGCCCCCCGCGGCCGACCCGGCGCGCCCGTCTCCTCCTCCGCGTGGGCCGCCAGCCGGATCGAGAGCGCCCGCCGGGCCTGGCGGCGGATGGCCAGCCAGAGCGCCAGCAGCGACAGGAGCAAAAAGGCGACCAGGCCGAGGCCGATGGTCAGCGGTGGCGCCGCGAAGGTGAAGGTCGTGCCGCCCGCCCAGATGCCCTCGAGAAACCGCAGGATGCCGCCCGTGTAGAGCGCGGCGAGGGGCAGGCCGAGCAGTCCGCCGAAGGTGAGCAGCGCGGCCCCTTCCGCCAGGCGCCACCGCAGGAGCCGCCCCGGACCCACGCCCACGGCCCCGAGCAGCGCGTCCTCATGGTTGCGCTGGAGCAGGGCGAATTGGAACAGCAGCGCCACCAGGCCCAGCGCCGCCACGATGAGAAAGAGGCTGAGGCCGAGGAAAAGCCCCGCGAAGTCCACCGTCGGCGTCGCCGGCGCGGTGAACGGCCGCACCAGCAACTGGCTCATTTCCGGCCGCAGCTCCGCGGTCAGGCGCGCGGTCAACCCGTCCGCGGCGGTCTCCGGCGCCGCCACGCGCAGCCCGGTCAGGCTGCCCCAACGGGTCGCCCAGAGCTCCTCCGCGGCGGCGGCGGACAGGAAGGCCTTCGGTGCGCCGCGGTGTTCCTCCCAGTACTTTTCGTCGCGGTCGCGGATCCGGCGCAGGTCCAAGGGCAGGCTGGGGTTCCATTCGCGGGGGCTCTCGGTCGCGGTGATGCCGGGGAAGTCGGGCATCCACCCGCGGTCCGCGGCCAGTCCGGTCAACGGCACGATGGCCCGCACCCGGAACTGGGCCTTTGCCTCGGCCAGGCCGCCGCCGGTGGAATTGCGGAAGTAGGTCACCTGGACCTCATCCCCCGGCTTCGCGCCGAGATCTTCGGCCAGCCACGCGTTGAGGACCAGTTCGCGCGGGCCGAGGTCCGCCGGCAGGAAGGGCGCGGCGGCCGCGGTGGTGGCGGTGGCGATGGAGTAGGGGGTCGCCTGGTCGCCCTGACGGAACTCGTTCACGAGGTAGGTCGTCACCGGCTGCGCTTCCGGCCACGCGCGGCGGGCGGCCGCGACCACCTCGGGATCGAGGAAGATTCGTGTCGAGATCAGTTCAAAGGCGCCCGCCGCCTCGCGCCGCGCCAGGGACAGGCCGTGATCGGCCAGGCGGGTGGTGCGCGCGAGGGCGGACGTGAGTTCGGCCGTTCCGGCCGGGCCCGCGTAGAGGACCAGATTGGCGCGGCCGGCCTGCTCGAGCGCCTCCTGCAGGCGCGGCAGCGGGAGGTACACGGTGGCCGGCGGCAGTTGCGTCGCCTCCAGCCCGAAACGGCCGTAGGCGTCGTCCCCGATCACCGCCGCGACGCGCCCGCGGAGGCTTTCGAGCGACGTCTCGGCGCCGGCGATGGGGGCATTGCCGGCGATGACCCCGGGTTTGGGGAAGCGGACCACGAGGGTGTCACCCACCTTCAGGCCGAGGCGCGTGGCGAGGGTCAGGTTGACTGCCACCGCATCCGCTCCGGCCTCCGGCGGCGGGGCCGGCCGCGGGGCGAAGGTCCAGAACTCCGGCGTGACCCCCAGGATCTGGACCTGCCCCGTGCGGGCCTGGCTGCCGGCGTGGACCGCGGAGCCTTGGGTCAGCAGGACCGGTGCGGTGCGGCCCCCGGCGGCGGCCGCCAGTTCCGGGGCAAGTTCCGCGCGGAAAAACCGATCGCCCGCGGTGACGACCTGCGTGGCCTGCCCCGTCCGCTGTTCCGCCGCCCGCGCGAGCGAGGCGCGTACGGAGGCGCCGGCGAAGAGGGCGCCCAGGAGGACCGTGGCCCCCAACACCGCCCCGGCCAAGACCCCCAGGGTCGCGTGGCGGTGGTAAACGAGGCTGCGGGCGAGGTAGCGCGCGGGGGACATCGCGGCTTCAGCCCACCAAGTGGCCTTGTTCCAGCCGGCAGGTCCGGTGGAGGCGCTGGGCGAGCCCCGGGTTATGGGTCACGACCACCAGGGCGGCCTTGCCCGCCGTCTGGCGCAGGAGCAGTTCCGCGATGCGCTCGCCGGTTGCCGGGTCGAGGGAACCGGTGGGTTCGTCGGCCAAAATCACCCGCGGCTGGTTGATCAGGGCCCGCGCGATTGCCACCCGCAGCTGTTCTCCGCCCGAGAGCTGGTAAGGCCGATGATCGAGGCGATCCTGCAGGCCGACTTCGCCCAGCAGGGCCTCGGCGCGGGCCCGGGTGGTGGCGGCGTCTTCGGTCCAGCCCCCGGCCAAACGAGGCACGAGGACGTTTTCCAGCACGGTGCACTGGGGCAGGAGGTGGTGGAGCTGGAAGACGAAACCGAGGTGCCGGTTGCGGAAGCGGGCCGCCGCCGCGGCGTCCAGCGCACCCAGGTCCTCGCCCGCGACCTGGAGGCTTCCGGAGGTCGGGCGGTCGAGGGCGCCCAGCAGGTTGAGCAGGGTGGTCTTGCCGCTGCCGGAGGGGCCGACGATCGCGACGGATTCCCCGGCGTTCACCGTGAGGTCGAGGTCCTGCAGGACGGTGACCGGCCCGGCCGGGCTGGCGTAGGTCTTGGTGACGCGGGTGGCGGTGATCATCCGGCGGCGGACAGGCGGGACCTCAGCGGAGGGCGGTGCTGGGCGCGGGAGGCGTGGCGCGGGCGGAAGCCGCGGGGGCGGGGGCGGGGCGGTACAGGCTCACCATGCAGCCGCCGATCGCGGCGAGCAGGATCCCGGCGTAAAACTGCCACGGGACGCCGGCGAGGCCATCCTTGGGCGGGTGCATCCAAGTTGCGACGACGGCGTTGACCACGGGTGCGCCCGCGAAAACGAGGGACATCACCACTTGGGGGACGCCCTTGGCGCCGAAGGCGAGCAAGATGCCGAAGGCGCCCACCGCCCCAAGGATGCCGGCGAAGAGCGAGATCCACATGCCCTTGCTGGGGAAATGGAAGTCGGAGCCCTGCATTTTCAGCAGCGCGAGGGGCGCGAGCACGGCGAAAATGAAGTAGGCCACCCCGACGAAGAGGAAGGCCTTGTAGCGGCCGAGCACCGGATCCTTCATCGCGATCTGGCCGCTATGGAGGAAGACGCCGTAGAGGCCCCAGGAGGCGATGGTAAGGAAGACGTAAGCGAGCCAGTGCATAAGAGGAGGGTGGTGGGAAAAGGTTCAGGCGGCCGGCAGCGGCTGGTCCGGCGGCGCGAGGAGGCGGCGGCGGAGGTCTTCCGGCAGCGGGTTCTTCTGGCGCCGTCCTGTGGCCGGGTCGAGCGCGACGTGCGCGACCGCGCAGGAACCTTCCGCCAAGGCCTCCCCGGCGGGGGTGTGCGGGCCGAAGATCCAGAAGTCGTAGCTGAAGCCGGAGGTCCGCACCTCGCGCACCCGCAGGGCTACGCGCAAGGCGTCCGGCCAGCGGGCCGACGCGCGGTAGCGGCAGCTGGCCTCCACGCGCGGCCAGCCTCCGGCGAGCGAACCGTCTTCCGCGAGGAAGCGAACCCCGAGGGCGCGCAGCCACTCCTGTTCCGCGGTGGCCGCGTAGCGCAGGAAGTGGGTGAAATAGACGATGCCCGCCATATCGGTGTCGGCGAACTCGACCGTCCGGCGCGTGCAGAAGTGGTAGCGGTCGGGGAGGTCCATCAGGAGGGGAGCGGCAGGCGCGCCACGGCTTCGCGAAAGCCCTCCGCCATCACGCGGGCGGGAAAACGGGTCGTTGCGGCTTCCCGGCCCCGGCGGCCCAGCTCCGCCCGCCGCGCCGGATCCGCCAGCAGGTCGCGCCAAGTCCGGGCGAGGGCCGCCGGATCGCCGGGTGGAACGCACACACCCGCGCCGGTTTCCTCGACCAGCTCGGGAAACGCGGCCGCCCGCGGCTGCACGAGGGGCACGCCGCAGGCCATCGCCTCCACCACGTAGAGGCCGAAGGCTTCGGGATAGGTCACCGGCACCGAGAACAGGGTCAGGCCGCGCAACAGGGCCACCTTCGCCTCGCGGCTGAGATTGGGCGCCCAGTCCACGCGCTCCGTCAGGCCCGCCGCTTCCAGCCGCGCCCGCAGGCGTCGCAACAGGGGTTCGTCGCCCGCCGTCGCCGCCCCGCCGATCCGCACCCGCGTGGTCCGGTCGCCCAAGGGTCCGGCCAAGTGCAGAAAGGCCTCCACGAACTGCTCCAGGCCCTTTTCCCGGCTCAGGCGCGCGAGGTAGCCGATCACGGCCGGGCCGGCCGGCGGTTCCGCGGGCGCGTAGCCGTCGAGCTGGATCCCGTTCCACAGCACCGCGACGCGCCCGGGCGGCAGGGCCAGGCGTTCGCTCATGTAGTTCGCGTAGAAGCGGCTGGGCGCAAGCAGGCGGTTGGAGTCGGCCAGCCGCTCCCCCATCGCCCGCCAGCAGTCGGAACGGTAGGGCTCCGGCAGGCCGTCCAAAAAGGTATCCTCGCCCTGGAAGAAGGTCACGACCGGCGCCCCGAGCCGCGCCCGCAGTTGCCGCGCGAAGCCGGCCAGGAGGGCGGTCGACAGGCAGATGACGTCCGGCCGGCCGGTGTGCTCCAGCCAGCCGAGGAGTTTTTCCAGCTCCTTGGTGAGGCGGCTGGAGTCGACGTGGAACATCTCCCGGGTCATCTCCCCGTGGGTCCGCGCCGAGGTCATGTGGCTGTGGCGCGCCGCCCAGCGCAGGAGCCCGGTGGAGTCGAGCAACCGGTCGAGCGCGGCCGGGGTGTGGCGGAACAGGGGGATCTTCTGCTGGAGAAAGACGTTGATGCCCCCGAAGAACACCGGGACCGCCCCCGCGCTCGGCAGCGCCGCCTCGTCGAGGGTGTGCGGGAGGTAGAGGGGCGCGAGGGTCACGTCCTCGCCCGCCCGGTGCAGTTCCTGCGCCAGCGCGTTGTCGCGCATGCAGGCGCCGCAGTGGTAGCTGCCGGTCCCGGGGGTGAGGAAGACGATCTTCACGGCGGGCTCCGCAGGGCGAACAGGGTGCCCTTTTCCCCTCCGACCACGAGGAGGTCCTCGCCAAACGCCGGGGACGCGATCAGCGCCTCGCCCAGCTCCAGCTGCCACCGCTCCGTGCCGTCCGCCAGCGCCGCCGCGTACAGGCGACCATCGGTCGAGGCGAACACGACCGCATCGGTGAAGGCGATGGGCGAAGCCTCGACCCGCCCGCCGGTGCGAAACTTCCAGGCCGCCTCGCCGGTGGTTCGACGAATCGCGTGCAGGTGCTTGTCGCGCGAGCCGATCAGCACCAGGTCGGCCGTCACGGCCGGGGAACTGTAGAAGGGCATCGCCCGGTCCTGGTAGGTCCACGCCACCTTGCCGGCCGGAACATCGAAGGCGACGACCTGGTTCGCGTGGTTGCCGCAGAAGGCCATCGTGCCGCCGGTGCCGATCGAGGCGGGAATATAGGCCTCCGCCGGGATGCGGTGCGCCAGCTTGCCGTCCGCCAGCTGGACGACGTGGAGCTGGGCATCGCAGCCACCAAAGACGATGAACCGGCCATCCACCACCGCAGGGGCGCCATTGACGTGGTCCTCCGTCGCGTAGGTCCAGACCGTTCCGCCGTCGGCCGCGCGGAGCACCCGGGTGGTGCCGTCGTAGCCGTTGAGCAGGACCCAGTCCTCATTCCCCTGGGGCGAGCGCACGAGGGTGGCGCCGGAACTCACCTTCTGGTCGGTGGCGAACTTCCAGGCTTCCTGGCCGGTGGCGGCCTCGAGGGCGTAGAGGCGGCCGTCGTGGGAACTCACGAACACGCGGGTGGCCGTGACGGCGGGCGCCGCCGCGATGGTATCCCCGGTGTCAAAGTGCCAGAGCTCCCGGCCGGTTTCGGCGTCGAGGCAATGAAGGCGTCCCTTGTCGTTACCCACGTAGACCCGGCCATTCGCGATGGCCGCCTCGGCGCTGAACGGGGCCGGACTGGTGAAGGTCCAGAGGACGTTCGGGCGGGTGGGCGCGGCGCGGGCGCCCGCGCCGGAGAGGGCGGCGCCGCCGCGAGTCATCGGCCAGGCCGTGCGGGGAGGCGGCGGGGGCGGGCCGGGGGGCTTGGCGGGCTCCGGCGCGGGCCCGCAGCCCGCGAGCAGGAGCAGGGCCGCGAACGGGAGGAGGGTGCGGACGGAACCGGGCAGCATGCGGTCGGGGCGGGGCGCGGCGCCGCGGGCGGCCGGGCTCAGCCGGCCGCCACCAGATCGCCCTGGAGGGCGCGGCGCCGGTAGAGGAATTCGAACAGGTTGCCCTCGTGCGGCTGCTCCCATTGGACCCGGTTGGTCGGATAAGGCCCGATGTTCAGCCGCTCGATGTTGGTGCTGGTCATCAGGTCGATGGTCCAGGCGCGGTCGTGGGTGATGGCCGACACGACCAGCGATTCCCCGATGGTCCCGATCATCTCCGCCTGCGGTACCTGCAGCACGCTGGCGAAGGGGAACATGTATTCCGTGTTGGCGAGCGGGTGCGTCGGGTCGGAGCAGGCGATCAGGGTCGGCTGCAGGAAGGTCTGGCCGTGGGCCTCGATCATCCGCGGGCCCTGCCGGTAGCGCGCGGTGACATCCTCCGCCCCCGGGGTTTGCAGCAACTCCTCGATGCGCTCGTGAATCCCGCGGGCGACGGCCGGGTTGGCGAAGCCGCAGAGCACGGCCTGCGGATCGGTACGCGCGCGCGGGACGATGGCGGCCAGTTCCCGGGCGAGCGCGTCGGCCAACTCGGGCCCGTGACGGCTGATGAGCACGGCGGAGGCGTTGATGCAGCTGCGGCCGCCATTGGAGGCGATCGACTGCACGATGATCCCGAGGTGCTTGCGCCAGTCGTCCGCGAAATCGTCGCCCAGCAGCACCTTGCTGCGGCCGGAGCCGTGGACCTGGATGTGCCGGTAAGGGGCGTACTTCCGCACGGTGGCGTCACTGCCGAAGGCGATCGCCCGGCCCGTCCCGAACAGCAGCGCATCGCCGCCGTCGTGGGACGTCGGGTAGAAACCGAAGGACTCCGCCGGGATGCCGGCCGCGATCATCGCCTGCACGAGGCGGTACGGCGTCAGTGGATCCTCGCGGCCCGGCTTGAGCACCACCGGAACCTTCATCACCAGGGCCGGCAGCCAGAGCGAGTTCACGCCGGGGGAATTGCTCGGCAGGAGCACGCCCAGGCTGTCCGTCTGCGGGAAGAAGTTCACGTCCAGGCCGTCCTGGCGGATGAAGCCCTTGTCGAACAGCTCCAGGGACATCCCGCGGGTCAGGCCGCCCATCACCGCGCGGATGTTGGCCATCGCGGCGTGGACCTTGCCCATGTTCAGGCGCCCGAGGCTGTGCGGAAGGCCAGTCAGTTGGGAAAGGGCCGCCACGTAGTCATCCGGGCTCTGCAGGCGTTCGCCGAGGCCCCAGGGCAGGTGGCCCGTGAGGAACAGGTCGGCGGCCTTTTCCATCGCGTCCGCCAGCTTTTCGCTGGGGATGGCCTGCAGGCGGCGCATCGCCTCCGGAATGAGCTTCAGGTCGCGGCGGATGAGGCCGGAGTTGGCGAGGCTGACCTCGATGGCCTGGCCATCGACGTTGAAGCGCAGGCGGTCGAGACTCTCGTAGGATCGACCGAAGCGCAGGACGGGCAGGTGGATGGGCTCGCTCATGGGGAGGGCCTCAGTAAACGCCTTCGATGATGGTCTTGGTGAGGGACTGGAACGGGCGCACGTCGCCCACGCCGTCCCACGGGAATTCGTCGCACGGCGGGCGGCGGATGGCCTCGTCGCGCTCGAGGAACCGCGGCACGAAGAATTCGCGGGTCATCGTGGTGAGCTCCACCCGGCCGTACTCGCCGTAGGGCATCAGCTCGTCCGGACGGTCCGGATTGACGATGCGGAGGGTGGCGCGCGGCTGCGGCGCGTAGTAGGTGAGGCTGTACTTGTCCTCGGGCTTCAGCTTCCGGCTGATCGCGAGCCCCATCAGGGTGTTCCCGTAGGTCGGGGCGAAGTTGATCTTTCCCTCCAGGACCTCCTCGACGACGAACCGGACGTATTGGGGCGTCATCGTGGTGCCGCCGGCGAAGACGGCCTTGATGCCGGCCTGGACGAGGGACATCCGCTCCGCGAGGTTCTCCAGCAGGCGCGGGGTGGTGAAGAGGCACTGGATGTTCCGGTGGCGGATGATGGTCGCCGCCTGGTCGATCACGTGCTCCTGGTACTTGCGGGCCATCGCGCCCTCGCCCATCGCGATCAGGCGCTTCACCCAGCGGGGGTCGAGGTCGATGAAGTAGCAGGATCCGCCGCGATAATTGGCCAGATGCTCGATGGCGAGGCGCAGGCGGCGCGGGCCGGTGGGGCCGACCATCAGCCAATTGGTGCCCTTGGGGAAGAAGTCGGGACCGTAATGGTCGCTGAACTCCTCGTAATCGACCTTGTAGTCGTCCCAACCCACGCGCTGCTTGGGCATTCCGGTGGTACCGCCGGTCTCAAAGATGTTGTAGGGCCGGTTGGCGTAGGCCTTCGGGACGAAGCGCTCGGGCTGCTCCTTGCGCAGGACCTCGTCGTCGAAATGATCGAACCGCATCAGGTCGGCGAAGCAGGTGATCTCCTTGAGCGGATCCCAGCCGGCCTGCTGGGCCCAGCTGAGCCAGTAATCGCACCCGGTGGCGGGCGAGAAGTGCCAGGCGATCATTTCTCGGGTCCAGGCATCGAGGGCGGCCTGGGCCTGGGGGACAGTGAGGGTGCTGCTCATCGGGTTCGGAAGCGGAAAGGAGGTGGGAAGGGTACGAACGGCAAGGGCGGTCGGATCACTTTCCGACCGCAAAGAGGTGGGTCATCGTCGCGATGAAGAGGGTGTTGTTGGCCACCACGGGCGAGCAGTAGATCGGGGTGTAGAACTCGATCTTCGCCACCAGCTGCTTCTCGCGGGCGGCCTTCAGCACCACCAATTCGCCGTCCTCCGTGCCGCAGTAGAGCTTGCCGTCCGCGACGAGGGTGGAGGACCAGATGCGGCTGTTGGTCGCGTGCGTCCACAGGGTCTGGCCGGTGGCCGCGTCGAGGCAGTGGATGTCCCCGTCGTATTCCGCCTGGAACAGCAGGCCGTTCTGAAGGCTTGGGGTGGAGATGGAACGGCCGATGGACTTGTTGACCCAGAGGGCCTTGCCGGTGAGGTCCCCACGGGCGCTGAGGTCGAGGCAGCTGACCATCCCGACGCCGTCACCGTGTTCCGGGTCTTGTCCGATCGACATGTAGGCGCGGTCGCCGTCGACGATCACCGTGGCGATGATCTCACTCGGACCGTCGTGGGTGGCGTACTTCACCGGCTGGCCGTTCTTGGTGCGGTATTCCGGCGGGTTGGCGTCGTAGCGGAAGAACTCCTTCAGGGCCGGGAAGCCCTCGGCGTGGGTATACGGGGTGCGGTCGAAGCCGTAGCACCAGCCGTCGCCGCCACCCCAGACGATGGTCGGCACGCCCTTGACCGTCGCAAAGGCCGCCGAACCCCAGCTGGCATGCAGCGCGCGGGTCGAGACACCGGAGGCCTCCTCCGCCACGACCTTGCCCGTGTTCTTGTCCACCACCACCAGCGCCGGCGCCATGGGAGCGGGAATATTGAGGTGGGACCAGTCCACCCCGTTCGAGGTCGCCATCACGATGTGGTCGCCGAGGATCAGCGGGGAGCAGCTCGAGACGTTGTGGGGAAAGATGCCCAGTTCGTTGCGGATGTCGGTGACCCACAGGATGTCGCCGCTCTGTGGGCCCATCGCCACGGGTTTGCCGTCAACGGAGGAGAACTTGGCCTCATCCTGAAAGCTGCCCTGGTTGCCATCGGCCATCCCCTTGACGTCGAAGCAGATCAGCTCGCCGCGGTTGGAGACGACGTAGCCGCGGTCACCCTCGATGGCGGCCGAGGAGCAGAGGCCGACGAATTCCCAGTCGCTCACCTTGCCGGCGCCGACCTTCGGGATCACCAGCTGCCACAGGAAGGCGCCGGTCTTCTCGTCGAAGCACATCAGCACGCCGCGATCGCCCTGCTGGGCGGCGTCGCGGGGGGACTCGTTGTTGGTGCCGACGAAGACCCGGCCCCCGGCCACCACAGGGGTGCCGTAGGTCTGGGAACCGAGTTTGGTCACCCAGCGGACGTTCTTGGTCGACTGGGGATCAATCGTCTCGGTCTTCGGGATCAGCTTGCCGGTGACGACGTCGTCCGGCAGTCCGGTCGCCCGCTGGACCATGTTGCGGGAGGCGTTGCCGCCCCACATCGGCCAGTCGTTGGCGGCGGCCGGGGCGGCCGAGAGCGCCAGCAGGGCGAGCAGGGTGGCGGGGCGGGAGAGGGGGGCGGGCTTATTCATTGGCGGAGAGGGCGAGGTTATCGAGGTACACGCGCTTGAGGGCCTGGGGGGAGAAGGCGAACACGCCGGGCGCGCCGCGGTCGTGGAGCTTTTCCTGGCGGACCTCGATGGTCCACTGGGCGGGCTCCGGTTGCGCCTTGGGCCAGAGCTTGGCCCGCACCCAGCCGCCGCCCTTGCCATCGCTGTCGACCCGCGTTTTCAGCCGGTACCAGGTGTTGGGCTGCGCGGCGAAGGGCACCGATTGCTTCACGCGTTCGTGGTTGCTGGTCACCTCCAGGATCCGGCTGTTGGCCACCATCGTGATCAGGTAGCGCTGATTGACCAGACCCACGGAGGACATCACGCGGCGGTCGCCGTCCGTCATCACGTCGGCCTCCAGGGTGTAGTTCCGCAGGGTGGAGGGCCCGATGAAGTTCATCGTCCGCTGGAAGAGGATGTTATCCAGGCGGTTGGTCACCACCTTGGAGCCGCCCTTCTCAATGGCGTGCCACTTGACGCGGGCGCCGAGCCAGGGGAGCGGGGGGAACCCGACGTCCTCCCCGGCGGCGTTCTTCTGACCCAGGGGCAGCGCCTCGAAGGTTTCCCGGTGGCCCGGGCCGGCCACGACGCGACCGCGGCTGACGGCGGACAGGTTGTTCCACTTGGCCTGCAGCTGGCCGGCGGAAAGCTTCGCGGTGGGCGTGGTGCGCAGCGTCGCGCCGGTGAGTTCGGCGTCGACTTCGGACTTCACCAAGGCCGTGGGCGGAATGAACTTCGCCCAGGTGGCTTCCGCGGTGACTTCCCGCACGCGGCGGCCGGCGGCGTCGAGGCCCCAGACCTTGAACGACAGGGATTGGCCGGGGATCAGCGCGAATTCGGCCGGCACGACTTGGATTTGGGTGATCGGACCCGTGGCCGCTGGCTCCGGCCGGAAGGCCACGGCGGGCGGCACGCTGGCCGCGGAGGCCTTGGGCCCGAAGCAGTGCAGGTTCTCGCGGGTGAAGATCAGGACCGCATCGCCGTAAAAGGCCGGGGCGCCGAGGACCAGCGAATCGAGCTTGTTCACCGAGACGATCTGCGCCTTGTCGCCGGCATCACGCAGGACGTGGACCGTGCCATTGTGCATCGGGACGTAGAACTTGCCATCCGCGTAGGCGGGCGAGGCGTGCAATTGGTCCGGCGCGAGCTTCTCGCTCCAGAGCAGCTTGCCGGTGGCGGCGTCGGCGCAGAGCAGGCTGCCGGTGGCGATGGTCGAATAAACCCGGCCGTTGACCAGCAGCGGGGAGCTGCTGAAGGCCATGAAGTCATCGTTGCGCCAGAGCTCGGCCTCCTTGGTCAGGACGACCGGCTTCGGGCCCGTGGGGTAGTCGGTGGGAATCTTGAGGGCGACGAGGCGCCCGTGGTGGGTGGCATCGACGTTCTCCTTGCCGTGAATCCCGATGAGCTTGCCCGGGCCGGCGAGGAGGACGTCCGCGTTGACGCCCGACTGGGAGAGGCGGAAGCGCCAGACCGGTTCGCCGGTGCGGACGTTGACGCAGACGATGTTGCCGCAGCCGGTGCCGGCGTACATCACCCGCTGGTTGCCAAGGTTCCCGAAGACCGGGGTGGCGAAGGTGCTGTCGATCGGCTCGATGCCCGGGGTGGAGAACCAGACGAGTTCGCCGGTGCGCTTGTCGAAGGCATAGAAGCGGTTGCGGGCGGGACCGTCGGCGCCCCAGTTGGCGGTGATGCCGTCGGTGATGACGAGCGGGCCGTCGATCGCGAGGGAGCCGGTGCGGCCGTTGGGGAAGGTGAGGCGGCCGTACTCCTCCATCATCGAGTGCTCCCAAAGCAGCTTGCCGTCGCGGGTGAAGGCGAAGAGCTGGCCCCAGGTCGATTCCAGGTAGACGTTGCCGGTCTCGGCATCCACCACCGGGGCGCCGATGGCGTAGCGGTTGTAGGTGGTGTCGCTGAGGTAGTCCCGGAAGCGGTACTCCCAGAGCTTGGCGCCGGTCTTCACGTCCAGGCAGAGGAGCGTTTCCTCGACGTCGGTCGTCTCCCCATAGAACCCGAAGGCGTACACCCGGCCGTCGGCCACGACCGGGGTACCCGCGCCGCGGACCTTGAAGGACCAGCGGTGGTTGGGGCCGCCGATTTCCAGGGTGTCCGGCAGCTTGGTCTTCGCGGTGGAGACGCCATTCTGGTCGGGGCCGCGCCAATTGAGCCAGCCGCTGGCGGCGTGGACGGGTCTGGGGAGCGCCGCAAGGGCGGCGACGGCAAGGAGGGGGGGCAGGAGTCGGATCATGGCGGGAAGGGGGAGATCGGTACCGGGGGAGGACGAGCGCGCCGCCCGCGAGGTTGCGCACGCGCGTTGGGGGAAGGCAGGCTGGCTCAGGCCAAACCGCAAGGCGCTTTTGCCGTTAAATCGGGCCCGCCCCCCGGTTTGACCTAGCGCCAGGCTTCGTCGAAGAACCCCGCCGCCACGATCCGTCCGGGCCACCGCGCACCCGGCGGCTCCCGCAGGTCGATGATGGCGTGGTCCGGCAGCTTCGGGGTCTGCAGGGAAT